>JAFRJA010000168.1 GCA_017432545.1 Erysipelotrichaceae bacterium | reverse complement strand
AGACCGGAATATAATCAGGTTGCTCGAATAAAAGTATTTGGTATCGGCGGTGCCGGCTGTAACGCCGTAAACCGTATGGTTAACGATGGCGTCAAGGGCGTAGATTTTTATGTCTGCAATACGGATATTCAGTCACTGAACCTGTCCAAATGTCCTAACAAGATCGTTTTAGGTCGTGAACTTACCAAAGGTCTAGGTGCCGGCGGTAATCCGGAAGTCGGTCAGAAAGCTGCTCAGGAATCTGCTGAAGATATCAAAAAAGCGCTGGCCGGTGCTGATATGGTCTTTATTACCTGTGGTATGGGCGGTGGTACCGGAACCGGTGCAGCTCCAGTCGTAGCAAAATTTGCTAAGGAAATGGGCGCCCTGATCGTCGGTATCGTAACCAAACCGTTTGATTTTGAAGGACGTAAGAGGATGGATCAGGCCAATGTCGGCATCGAACAGATCAAGCAGCACTGTGATTCACTCATTATCGTTTCCAATAATCAGTTATTATCTGTCATTGGTAAGATTCCGATGCAGGAAGCTTTTAAGGAAGCTGACAATATCTTAAGACAGGGCGTACAGACGATCACCGACCTGATCGCTGTTCCAGCCTTCATCAACCTCGACTTTGCGGATATCAGGACTGTCATGGCTGGCAAGGGAACAGCTCTTATCGGTATCGGTATGGCTCAGGGTGAAAACAAGGCCAAGGAAGCTGCCGCCAGAGCTATCCGTTCCCCGCTGCTTGAAGCCAATATCAAGGGTGCCAAATCCGCGATCATCAATATCACCGGTGGTCCAAATATCTCCTTACAGGATTCTTCGATCGCTGTTGAATTCATCAAGGAAGCGGCTGGTCAGGATATCGATATCATCTACGGTGTGGCTATCAACGATCAGCTTGGTGAAGCAATCATCGTTACCGTCATTGCGACCGGTTTCGAGCTTCCAAATGCCAAGCATCCAAATACCTCTGCTTCGATGCCTCAGACTGATCTCATCTTTGATCGACCAAGTCAGCAGCAAAGCGTTGCGGTTGAACCGCGCACATCAAACAGAGAAGAAGTCGTCTCTAAACTTGATGAAGATGACGAAGTTCCTTCTTTCTTCAAATCCAGAATCTAAAATAACGGGCAAATGCCCGTTTTTTATTTTTGTTGTAAATCATTTTCTATTCTGTTAAAATACTATCGTTATGATTTCTGACGATATTCCTTTATCGTGCATGTACTATCACATCTCTTTAAGGAGGTGTTTTTATGAATAATTCAAATATATTACTGGTACTTGTTTTTCTTGTACTCTGCTACAGCTTTTTTTCTGCATCTGAGACTGCTTTTACTTCTTTAAATAAGATCAAACTCAAGGCCTTAGCCAATACCGGAAACAAGAAAGCGGAAAAGACGCTGACCCTTTGTGAAAACTTCTCAAAACTGCTTACCACAATCCTTGTAGGCAATACGATCGTCAATGTCGTAGCTGCATCTCTGGCTACCGTCTTATTCACCAATGTTTTAGGTGGCAATGGCGTAGCGGTTTCTTCGATCGTCATGACTTTAGTTATCATGATCTTTGGTGAGATCATTCCTAAGAATATCGCCAAATTCGTACCGGAAAAGTTTGCGATGTCTTCAGCTCCGATCTTAAGATTTCTTTGCTGGATCTTTACACCTTTGACTTTTGTCTTCGGTTATATTGAAAAACTCATTTCGAATATGTATGAGAATGATTCTGAAACCTATTCCACTGATGAGTTCATAACCATGGTTGAAGAGGCAAATGAAGACGGTGATATCGAGGACCATGAAGCTGATCTGATCACCAATGCGCTTGAATTCAATGATCTTAACGTCGGTGATATTTTAACGCCTAGAACCGATGTTATTGCGATCGACATCAATGAAGATTCGATTGAAGAAATCGAACTTAAATACCGTGATTCCGGTTTCTCACGTTTACCGGTTTATGATGATAACCTGGATAATATCGTCGGTGTTCTGATTGAAAAAGATTTCTATTATCATCTTTTATATGAGAAATCGACCAATATTAAAGAAATCCTAAAAGAAGCTATCTATACTTCTCCACAAGTCAAAGTATCTTCTTTACTTAAGCAGTTACAGAATTCCAAATCGCATATGGCGATCGTTGTTGATGAATACGGTGGTACGGAAGGTATCATCACGATGGAAGATATCTTAGAAGAGCTGGTCGGTGAGATCTATGATGAACATGACGAAGTAGTCGAATACTACAAGAAGATAGATAATGATACTTATCTTGTAAAAGCAGATGTTGATATCGACGATATGTTTGAACATTTCGGTATTGACTGTAATGAGGATTATGAGTTCAACACCGCTTCAGCCTGGGTCATTGATATTTTAGACAAGATACCGGTCAAAGGGGACAGTTTCGACTTCATGAATATGCATGTGGAAGTAACCGATGCCGATTCCAAGAAAGTCAATGAACTCAAGATCACCTTCAGGAAAGATGAGAACGATAAGAAAGACAAGTAATTGTCTTTTTTAGATATAATAATCTTATGCAGCAGTATTTCTATGCCACACCATTAAATGAAAAGATGATCATAGAGCTTGATAAAGATGTTCTGTATCATCTGATCAAAGTCCTGCGTAAAGATTCATCCTATACTTTCAGGATCGTTGATTGTCAAGGAAAGGTCTTCCACGCCCATCTGATTAATAACTATCAGGCAGAAATACTGAAATTCCTTGATGAAAACAACGAACTTGATAAAAATATTACGTGTATCATTTCTCTTATTAAGAACGATAAACTTGAACTTTCCGTTCAGAAACTGACGGAGCTCGGAATAAAAAGGATCGTTCTTTATGAGGCGGAAAGAAGTGTGGTGAAACTGAAAGAAGATAAACAGATCATCAGACTTGCCAAAATAGCTAAAGAAGCTGCTGAACAGTGCCATCGTAATATTATTCCTGAGATCTGTGCAGCAAAATTCATAAAGCAGCTTGAACAGTATAAGAGTGAACAGAATTATATCTGTTATGAAGCAGACAATAATATCGTGGATATCGATGTTAAAGGCTCAATCAGCTTTATTATCGGACCGGAAGGCGGTTTTGAAGACAAAGAATATCAACAGATCTGTGATCTGGGTTTTGAATCGATCTCTCTGGGTAAAAGGATCCTGAGGGCGGAAACGGCCGCTATCTATATGAGCAGTATTATCGTGGGAAAATGTCAATGAAAACTTACGCAATGATGGTTCTTGGATGTAAAGTCAATGACTATGAAGCGACTTATGTCCGGGAAAATATGAATAAGTATTATAAAGAGGTCTCATTCAAGGATAAAGCCGATATTTATCTTATCTTTACCTGTTGTGTAACCAATATGGCTGAAGCCAAGACCCGCAAGTTCCTTCATAGCGCAAGAAGAAATAATCCTGAGGGCTATATCGTAGCGATAGGCTGTCTGAGTCAGATAAAAGGGGATTCAGAAGTTTTCAAGGATGTGGATCTGATCATCGGTTCCGATGATAAAGACAGGATAGTAGAACTGGTTTTAGCCCATGATCGTCTTAATAATGTTCACGAAAACATAGATCATTCCTTTGAACATCTTTTTATTGAATCATATGAGACCAAATCAAGATCTTTCCTGAAAGTCCAGGATGGCTGCAATCAGTTCTGTTCGTATTGTATAATCCCGTTTGCCAGAGGGAGAGAAAGAAGCGGTGATCATAAGATCCTGATGCAAGAGGCTGAAGTTCTGGCTAAGAAAAACAAGGAAATCGTATTAACTGGTATTCATACCGGCAGATATAATGACGGCGAATATGATCTGTATATGCTGCTGAAGGATCTGTGTGAAATCAAAGAACTGGAAACTATCAGGTTGAGTTCGATTGAAATTACGGAAATAAATGATCGGATCATCGATCTTATGGCTGAAAGTGATAAACTGGCTCCGCATTTACATATCCCTGTACAGTCGCTTGATGACAGCGTTTTAAAGACCATGAACAGACCTTATACCGTCGATGAATACAAATCCAGGATCGCTTATATCCGCTCCAGAATCAAAGATATATCGATCTCTACGGATCTTATCGTCGGTTTCCCTGGTGAAAGCGATGAATGTTTTGAAAATACACTGAATAATATCAGAGAAATAGAGTTTTCCTTTATTCATATCTTCCCGTATTCTAGAAAATCAAATACGGCGGCTGATAAGATGGATAACCATATCGATCCTAGGATCAAGAAAGAAAGATTAAAAGCGGTTGAAAGCCTCCAGGAAGAATATACAAAGAAATACCATGATTCATTCCTGAATAATACAGTTAAAGTTCTGGTTGAAAAAACAGAAGATGGTTACAGTTATGGCTATTCCAAGGAATATATCTATACAAAGATCGATTCGGTTTTGAATATCGGCGATATTTATGATGTGATAATAGATGATACATCAGATGAGGTTACAGGACATGTTGCTGAGTAAACTGTTTAAGAATGCACCGGAAATCGAAATAGAACAGCTTTCGGTCGATTCACGTCTGTCGATGAAGAATGCGATCTTTTTCTGTCTCAACGGTATTAAATATGATGGTCATGACTACATCGAAGAAGCAGTAAACAACGGTGCCAAGGTCATAGTCTACAGCAAGGATCAGCCTAAGAAATTCAAAGCCGTCTATATCAAAGTTGCCAATGTCAATAATGCGCTAATCAAAATCGCTGATTACTTCTACAATATGCCTAATGAAGGCATCGATAAGTACCTTATCTGTGGCAACTATGGACGGTGTTCAGTCGCGTGTTTTATCAATTATTATCTGAACTCCTTCACAAGCTGCGGCTATGTTGGAATCCTTGGTATTCATTATGGCGGTATGGAACTGAACTCTTCTTTTGCGACCTTGAATATCCTTGATAACCTCAAGATGCTTGATACGATGAAAAAGAATGATGTTGAAGCCGTGACCTTTGAAGCCAGTGCTTCAGCCATCAATCTGCAGAAACTCGACAGTATCAAACCGGAATGTTTCGTCTATACCTGTACCGATCGCAACTCTTCCGAGTTTCAGACCAATGATTATTACACCTATATAAGACGCTATCTTTATACTCTGGAAGATGATACCAGGATCGTTTTCAATATCGATGATGAATCATTTAACGAATTCAATGAATGTGTCAATAATTATGTTACCTATGGTACTTCCACGATCGCTGATTATCAGATCAGGGATATTTCAATTTCCCGTAACGGTATTTCCTATAAACTTGTCTATAATAATGAAACTTATCCGGTAAAAGCCAGGATCCAGGGTAGGGTAAATGTCTATAATCTGACGGCGGCGATTGTTGCTTTACATACACAAGGCTATGATCTGTCTCATATTATAGAAACGATGGTCGGTGTTGAATATGTGGATGGCGTCATGGAAAGAATCGATGAAGAATACAATATCATCGTTGATTCCGCATATGATTTGGGTTCGATCGAACAGATCTGTGAATACGCCAACAACGTATCAAGAAAAGGTAAATCGATCGGGGTTATTTCCATCAACGCTTCTGACGGCGACAAACGTCTGGAGAGAATCATGGATATCGCGGAGAAATATCTGGATGTCATAATCCTGGCTGAAAATGAATCTTTGAATTTTGAAGTAATGGAGATCCTGGAACGTTGTAACAAATTTACTCATTCCAAACGTGTTCTGCATACTGCTCAACGTTCTCAGGCTATCGAGGTCGGTGTTGAAATCATGAATAAAAATGATACATTGATTATAGTTGGTAAAGGAAATGAAAGATTCCTTTCCATGGGACTTGGTAAAGAATTCTATTACGGTGATAAATACTATGCGCGTAAATTCATTGCGACAAGAAGGAGAGAAGAAAATGAAATTATCTAAGTATATCGATCACACTCTGTTGAAAGCTGATGCATCATTAAAAGCGATTGAAAAGCTCTGTGATGAAGCTAAGGAATACGATTTCAAATCCGTTTGTGTTAATACCTGCAACATTCCTTTCTGCAAGAAACAGCTAGAAGATTCTGACGTGCTGGTATGTTGCGTAATCGGTTTCCCTTTGGGCCAGATGTCTACCGAAGCTAAAGTAGCCGAGACCAAAGATGCGATCATTAAAGGCGCTGATGAAGTCGATATGGTCATCAATATCGGCAGACTAAAAGATCAGGATTATGAATATGTGACTGATGAGATCAGAAAGATCAAACTGGCCTGTGGTGATAAGACCCTTAAGGTCATTATCGAGACCTGTTTATTGACTGATGAAGAAAAAGTCAAAGCCTGTGAATGCATCCTTGAAGCTAAGGCCGATTTCGTCAAGACTTCGACTGGTTTCTCAACTTCCGGAGCAACTTTTGAAGATGTAGCCTTATTAAAAAAGACTGTTGGTGATAAATGTCAGGTCAAAGCAGCCGGTGGGGTCCGAAGCAGAGAGGACTTTGATAAGATGATTGCTTTAGGCGCTGATCGTATCGGCACATCTTCCGGTACCAAACTGATCCAAAAAGGCGAATAATACTTGTTTTTAGGATTTTATTTGGATATAATTTGTAAGGTATAAACCGAGAAGGGGGTGAATTAATTGGCAAAGGTTATCGTTAAAGAAAACGAACAGCTCGATGATGCTTTACGTCGTTTCAAGAGACAGGTATCTCGTAATGGCACTCTTCTCGAAGCAAGAAAAAGAGAATATTACGTTAAGCCGGGTATTAAAAAGAGACTTAAACGTGAAAACGCTAGAAAATTAAGAAGATCTAAATAAGTTAACAGCCTGATGGCTGTTTTCCTTATAATTGACTTATGAGTTCCGTTAATATTATTGGCGCAGCCTGTATCGATCTGCTTATAAGAAATGTCGATGAAGACCGATTCTTTTCCGGTTCTTTCAAAGCTGAACGTATCATTTCTTCTTTTGGTGGTGATGCTTTGAATGAAGCGCTTATCCTTTCTAAAATGGGCCTTGATGTTAAACTTTGTGCGATTCTAGGTGATGATCCTAACGGTAAACTCATTTTGCATGAATTAGATAAAAATCATATCTCTTATGATCAGAATATTCTGAATAAAGGGATCGATACATATATTTCTTTGGTTTTTATTGATTCAAACGGCGAAAGAAAATTTGTCGGGTCTGAGAACGGTTCCCTGCGTTTACTCGACCTGGATGATATAAAGATCGATGAAGATGCCAGGATCGTTTCTTTTGCCTCACTGTTTATTTCAAAAGCACTAAATGATGAAAAGCAATGTAAACTTTTCGCCTATATTAAAGAAAATAATAAAATCCTTGTTTGTGACTGTTCAAAACCTAAGAATAACGAAGATGTAAGAGATTTAAAATGTCTGAAGTATCTGGATTATTTCTTCTGCAACGAGAGTGAAGCTAAAGCTTTATGTCATAATGAAGACCTCTTTGAATGTGAAAGACTTCTTTATGAAGCAGGAATTCGCAATGTGATCATCAAATGCGGTTCTAAAGGCTGTCTGTATAAAGGAGAGTTCTATCCGCCTGAGCAGAATATCGATTGTATCGATTCTACCGGTGCCGGCGATTCTTTTGTAGCTGGTTTTATTGAAGGATTATATCGGAATTACGATATAAATGATTGTATATCTCTGGCAAATAAGTATGGGGCTTCAGCCTGTAAATATGTCGGAGCGACAAGCTGGCTTTCACATGTATAGATATATCTTTCTGTTTAATTTAAAATTATAGATATGAAGTATAAAATACAGAACCTTGATCAGAATGATATTCAGAATCTTGTCGGCATCAATGACGAGAATCTGACTCTGCTTGAAGATCTTTACGGCTGTGGTATCGTCTGCCGTGATGATTATCTAAAATTACTAAGTGACGATACGGAAATATTCAATAAGTTTTCCCGTCATATGGATTACATCATCTCTCATATCAAAAGCGATGTGATCGATCATGATTTCATCAAACAGTCTTTCATCTATATAAATGAACATCCTGAAGAAAAGGATGATTTCAGCAAAGAAATAATAGCTTATTCCTATAATGGCAGACCTTTCAAATGTAAGACCTTAAATCAATATAAACTGATCAAAGCGATCAGACAGAATGATCTGGTCTTTTCGATCGGTCCGGCAGGAACAGGAAAGACTTTTCTGGCGGTAATGATGGCCATCAACGCCTTTAAAAGAGGTGATGTCAAAAAGATCGTCATCACCAGGCCTGCAGTTGAAGCAGGGGAATCTTTAGGTTTTTTACCAGGAGATCTAAAAGAAAAGATAGATCCCTATCTTATGCCTATTTATGATGCTTTGGATATTATCTTAGGTAAAGAACAGAAAGACAAACTTATCGAAAAGGGTTGTATCGAAGTTATTCCGTTAGCTTATATGCGTGGCAGGACTCTGGATGAAGCGTTCATCATTCTTGATGAAGCTCAGAATACGACCGATACGCAGATGCTGATGTTCTTAACGAGATTGGGTTTTAATTCCAAGATGGTCGTAAATGGTGATGTCACACAGATCGACCTGAATATTTCAAGAAAGAAAAGCGGTCTGGTCATTGCTGATCAGAAATTAAGCAACATCGATAAAATCACCTTCGTCTATTTCGATAATTCGGATGTCGTAAGAAATCCTCTGGTCCAGGTTATTATCGAAAGGTTTGATTTAGATTAACTGTTAAACACTCTTTGCACATCTAGATATATGAGCGGGAGTGTTTTTGTATTATAATAATTCTCATGAAAAAACTATTTATAGCTTCTTCCAACGCTCATAAACTTGAAGAAATCAGAGATATTTTAAACAGAAATGGTATTTCCGATATCGAGATAGTCTGCCCGAAAGATCTTGATATTAAAGAAGAACCGGTAGAAGACGGCAGCACTTTCGAAGAAAACGCCTATATCAAAGCTTCTTTTTACCATGATATAGTCAATTATCCGACGATCGCTGATGATTCAGGTATCTGTATCGACTTTTTTGATGGCAAGCCAGGCATCCATTCTGCCAGATTCATGCCGGAACTTGACTATCCTGAAAGGAATGCCAGGATCGTGGAAATGATGAAAGATACTGATAATCGCGGTGCATGTTTTGTGGATGTTCTGTGCTTTATCGATAAAGACAATAAGATTAATTACTATAAAGGAGTAAATGAAGGTGAGATAGCCAGAAAACCGGCCGGCGTCAAAGGTTTCGGCTATGACCCTATTTTCCTTATTCCTGAATATGGTATGACCGAAGCGGAACTCGGTGAGGACTATAAGAATGAATATTCTCATCGGGCCAAAGCTCTGAAGGGGTGGATCGTAGATGCAACAGACAAGCTATAAGAATTTTATTTATGTGACCCTGTCACTTTGTTTTATCCTCTTTGCCCTTCTGGGAAGTATTCATTTCTGGTGCTTTAATGAATCTTTCTATAAGAGTGAACATCGCAAGCTGACTCTTTATGGCAAATCCATAGCTGATCATATCGGCATCAGTGATGAAGAACTTGATGATCTGACACATTTTACTCTGGCCTATCTCAATGATCCGAAAGCTTCTCTTGATAAACAGATGAATATCAAAGGTCAGATGAGAGAAGTTTTCACCGATGATGAAAAGGCTCATATGGTCGATGTCAGAAATCTCAATCTGATCGCCAATAAGCTTCTGATCATTTCTTTTATTGTATGTGTGGTATTGACTGGAATAATTATTTTTAAGAAATTATCATTCGCTGAACTGTTTGTTGTATATAAGAAAGTCTTGCTTTACGTAATGGGTTTTATTGCGATATTAAGTATCTGGATCGTTATTGATTTTGATTCTTTCTGGACTTCTTTCCATCATCTTTTCTTTGCCGGAAATGATCTGTGGATTCTAGATCTCAGGAAAGATGTACTGATCATGATCGTACCGCCTGATTTCTTCAATCATCTGGTCATTACGATTGTTATAAGCTTTGTAGGACTTATTTTTGTGTCCTATATGACACTTTATTACCTGAAGGGTAAATTATCTGTCAGATGATCAATATCGTTCTATATGAGCCGGAAATCCCGCAGAATACGGGTAATATCATGCGTACCTGTTCGGTGTTCAAGATGAAACTTCATCTTATAGAACCCTTGGGTTTCTCTTTGGATGAAAAACATCTTAAAAGAAGCGGGATGGATTATATTGATGAACTTGATTTTGAAGTCTATAAGAACTGGGATGAGTTCATTGAAGGCAAACAGGGACAGTTTGTGTTTTTTACCCGCTACGGTTTGAAGACTTTTGCGGAATGTGTATTTGATAAGGAACAGGATATCTATATGGTTTTTGGTAAAGAATCTACCGGAATAGATAAGCGTATCCTTAAGGAAAATATAGAAAACTGTTACAGATTACCAATGCGCTCTGATGCGCGCAGCTTAAATCTTTCAAATTGTGTGGCCATCGGCGCTTATGAATGTATGCGACAGATCGGTTTTGGTGATCTGAGTGATGTGGAAGTTATAAAAGGAGAAGATTTTCTGTTGAGATGCTGAAAATATGTCTGGCTTCGGATAACCATGGAGATCTCGATCCTATCCACAGGATCTTGAACGATAATCCGGCTTGTGATTATTATTTTCATGCGGGCGATGTTATGGCACCGCCGGAAGCTATCGCTCCTTTTGTTGCGGTCGAAGGGAATAATGACTGGCAATTCGAATTTCCCAAAGAAAGGATCTTTGAGATAGGGGGACACCGCATCCTTCTGATGCATGGACACCGCTATACCTATTCAGCCAATTTGATGGTCGATAAAGCCAAAGAAAATAAAGTCGATATCGTTTTCTATGGCCATACCCATGTCTTTTCCGATAAAATACTGCATGGAATCAGATTCATTAATCCAGGCAGCTGCTGGCATTGCCGTGATATGTCGGGTGCCTGTTATGCCAGGGTGTATCTGTTTGATGATGGCACGATTAAAGTTGAAAGAGTAGATCTATAAAAAAACGCTGTGTGCTCAGCGTTTTTCAATTACTCTGGATAAGAACTGTTTGGTTCTTTCGTTTTTCGGTTTATTGAAGATCTCATCAGGACTTCCTTCTTCAAGGACGACACCGTCATCCATAAAGACTACATTATCGGCTACTTCCTTACAGAAGCCCATTTCATGCGTAACGATGACCATTGTCATATCTTCTTCAGCCAGTTCTTTTATTACTTCAAGAACTTCGCCGACCATTTCCGGGTCTAAAGCCGAAGTCGGTTCATCAAACAGCATGATCTCCGGATTCATGCACAGCGCTCTGGCAATTGCTACACGCTGTTTCTGTCCACCGGATAAGGTAGAAGGGTAGGCTTTCGCAAAATCAGCGAGACCGACTTTTTCCAACTGTCTCATTGCTTCTTCTGTTGCTTCTTCCTTGTTTTTCTTTAAGACTTTTACCTGAGCTAAGATACAGTTATCCAGGACATTGTAGTTATTGAACAGATTGAACTGCTGGAAGACCATTCCTACTCTTTTACGGTAATCGTTGATATTGGTGATTTTATTGATATCTTCACCTAACACAATGATCTGGCCTTCGTCGATTGTTTCCAAGAGATTCAGACATCTCAACATCGTCGATTTACCAGATCCGCTTGCGCCGATCAGACAGACTACATCACCTTTATTTACATCAAAAGAAATATCACTTAGAACGAGCTTATTATCGAAGCTCTTTTTAACATTTTTAACTTCAATAACTGGCATCCTATACTCCTTTTTTAGCTATCTCAATAGAGTCAAAATTGGTATCTGACTGTGGAAGTGATGTTCTGGTATGATTCATTCTCTTTTCGATCCTGTTGAGGATAACGCTGGAAATACTGGTCAGTAACAGATAAATGGCTGCGGTTACAAAATATGTTTCCGTAAAACGGTAGGTTGTTCCGGCAATAGAGTTGGACTGAAACATCAGTTCGGTAATGGATATGATCATCAGAACGGAAGAGTCCTTGATATTGACGATCAGTTCGTTTCCGATAGCAGGAAAGGCGTTTTTAATGGCTTGAGGAAGGATAACGTCCATCATTGTCTGCATCGAAGACATTCCAAGAGATCTGGCTGCTTCATTCTGTCCTTCATCGACGGCCTGAATACCTGATCGTACTATTTCGGCCATGTAGGCACCGGTATTGATCGAGATGACAAAGATCGCGGCTACCATCTTGTCCCAATGAACGATGTTGGTATAAACAAGGTAGTAAATAAATACAGCCTGGACCATCATCGGTGTTCCTCTGAACACTTCGATATAGATCTTGAAGATCACATCAATTATCTTTTTGGCGATTACTTTTGATCCGGCTGCTGTTTTATCCAGTCTGATCGCTCTGATACCACCAACTAATAGTCCGATGACCAGTCCGATAAGCGTACCGCTGATCGAAACGATCAGCGTAGTACGGATACCGAGAAGGAAACTGAGATAATAGCGTGAAAGAATCTCTATACACTTGGTTAAAGACATTTTATCCCTCAACAGCCGGCTGTCTGTCTACTGCTGCGGACATGATCTGAAGACGTTGATCTTCAGAGATCTTATCTAAGGCGGTCTGAATGTTGTTAAGAAGTTCTGTATTTTCTTTGGCAACGGCGATTGATACGGATGTATCTACAACAAAACCTTTATCCGGAGCGAATTCAACGATCGCAAGATCAGGGTTGGCTGCTACAACACCATTGGCGACCGGTAATTCGGCAGTGATCGCATCAGCTTCACCGGATTGTAAGGAAAGGATCATACGCGGATAAGTATCAAGCGGTGTAAGATGAACGACATCGTTGATCTGATCAATGATCTCATCATAAGTCGTATTGATCTGGCCTAATACTTTATGGCCGCTTAACTGCTGGATATCGTTGATACCGACAAGATCAGAATCAGCTCTGACGATGACGACCATCTGTGACTCATAGTATGGTGTAGTGAAATTTACTTCCTGCGCACGTTCCGGTGTTTCTGTCATACCGGCAATAATACAATCGATAGCACCGGCGTTTAGAGAAGGGATAAGTGAATCCCAGTCTGTCTTGACAACCTGGACTTCCATGCCGAGATCTTTGGCGATCATCGAAGCGATCACAACATCATAGCCATCCGCATAGTCAACGGAAGAGATCTGAACGGCTGTATCAGAAGCCTTGACCTGAGTCCAGTTGAATGGGGCGTAGTCACATTCCATACCGACTCTTAAGACATTTAAAGAAGAATCGGAAGCAGGTGTGGATGATGAACATCCGCACATTAACACGAGCATAAGCAGTACTAATAACTTTTTCATAAAAATTCTCCCTTTCATTAAAAAATCGTGTGCACTATCACACACGAGTTTCTCGAAAGTAATAGCGCCTCTACCACTGGTAGGAGTGTTTAGGGTATTTCCCTAAACCCCATAGTCTGCTGCCGCCACAGCATCTATTCGGCGATGATTGCCTTTCATCCAGGTCATGGTCTGCCGACTCCCTGAATTACTCATCTGCATCGCTACCTCTATACACAGATTTTTTATGCATTTATTATGTGACACATTTTTGTTTATGTCAACCATAAACTGAAAATTTGTTTCACTATTTTGAAAATACTGTCAAACTATCGGCTTAGAAAATACAAGGATCAGAGTACAGTTATTATATGGTAAATTAAACATAAATATAGTATTAAAAAATCACAGTTTCCTGAAGTGAAAACTTAACTTCCAGTTCTAAAGCTGTCTGAAAAAAGCGGAATTTATTCTTACAGTAACAGGTATTTATTACACTTTGAATGCCTGTTTTTCTGTAACCGCCCAATAATCCGTACCTTGAATCAATAATAAAAAGACGTTAAAATCCGAATCTGCTTATTCTGATTGTCAGATCTATGCGTTTTTGTTTTTCTCAAGGAATCAGGGAATTCATCAGACCATGGTAACAGTCTGT
>JAFRJA010000167.1 GCA_017432545.1 Erysipelotrichaceae bacterium | reverse complement strand
CTCTTATCCCTTTCTTTTTTATCTACAAACATAGAGTATCTTTTCAGCCAGCAGTTCCGGAGAATAGTAGACTTTGTCATCCTTGCGGTAGTTGTTGGACTGAAGTCTGCCCCTTACAAGGACAGATGTTCCGATGATGCCGGCAGAGGTGATATCCTCTGCAAGTTCCTTGAAGGCGGTCACCTTGAACTCATCGGCAGGCTGATTGGACTTGAAGGGTCTGTTTGCAGTGATGACAAAGTTCACCACCTTGATACCCGAAGAAGTCTCTTCAAGAGGTCCGATGGAATTAAGCACACCCAAAACAGTAAATTCATTCATTATAGATTTCCTCTCTTTCCGTAAAGGAGCACCTTACCTAGGACTTGGTGTCTTTACAGCTTCTGAGGAACAAGCGAACGAATTCCGAAGCGGTTTATCATCATAAGAAAAGACGGAACTGTCAGGGTGTGGAGATTGTCCGGAAACTACCTTTACATCTCCGATGTCAAGGTGGAAGTTCGGGCAATACTACCCTTGAAAGTCCGTCTGCTTATGATATGCGAGAAATGAAGCGAGCGCTCTTTTGAATCAGTGTCAAAAGACCAGCGCAGCGATACGCCGTAGGGCAGCTTTTGATACAGATGAAAAAGATGTTACAAAGAAAGGTGTAAAGACACCACCTTCTTCGTCAACATCTTTAAGTTCATCGCTTCAGCGATCATGATCATGAAATTTATTCCGTTTGGAATCCGATCTGCCAGAAGCAGATCATACAATAAGGCTTGGCTGGCTTCGGGTACCTTATGCAAAAGAAAAGACACTGAGATGTCATGACATTCAGTGTCAATAATAGGCGCTTGCGGGATGGCCCCGGGAGGCAAAACTAAAATTCTTTTTATTGTTTCTTTGTTAAGTAATCGTATGACAACTGTTCAATTTCCTCTTCAGACATATTATCAAGCATGGCAACTGCCCCGTATCTATTCAGATATCTGCAGAGACTTCTCCATTCATTTTCTCCGATTTCAGTTTCTTTTTCTTCTTGATACTGTTTAATACCAAGCAGTATTCCGCATGTAATGGATTTGTTCATTGAAAAATTTCTCTCAATAATGCTTAAACATAAATCTGATTTTGATAAAAGTAATTCTGTCAGTTCGTATTTATTTCTGTAATCTTCTTTATATGATAAATATCCTAGCCAGAATAATCTTGAAATAGAATTCCTTAATAGACCAATTCTGTCTGCCTTCCCACTTTTTGTATTGCCGCAGAAAAACCTGGTTCTAATAGAACTAGCTGTCATTTTATCAGTCGACCATCTGTTAACTGTGTAATTCCAATATCTGAAATGAGTCAAATATGACCAAAGTAATTCGTTTGATGCCTGCTTAGGCGTAATTACATCCTTCAGCGAATCGTATATCAGTCTGACATTTACTAAATCATTTTCAAATCTATCACCATATAGTTCAGGCAAAACAGCATTTATACTTGATTCCTTAGCGAATTCTTTTTTATCAAAAAACGAAGCGAGCCAGGATGAATCTTGAGATGTGTATCTGTCAATGTTATCATCTATCGAATCAAATAATTCATAATAGCAGTTTTCCTTAAAGTATTTAAGTTTCATGACAGATCACCTCCGCTATTATACTGATCGTACATATTACCGAACTCCTCGACATTTGATCTGAAAACATGGGGAAGAAGCGTGTTTGCTATCTTTACAAGCGAATCTTCCTTGAATATGTCAATTTTCTTCTCTGTCAATTTTGATTTGATCACCTGATACCATTTCAGTTTTCCGTATTCAACCTCTAAATCATCCGGAGATGACATTTTCATCATAGATAAAACATCCTCCAGTGCTGGTGTTGCAAAAAAGGAAGCAAGAATCACTCTGTTCTCCGGTGCTTCATAATACTTTTTATATAAAGCGTGCAATTCCTCATTGATGTAAATTGTTATTTTGTTCTGACTGTAATCTATCTCAATCTCTTCATCGGAATTTGATTTTCTTATAGAGAAAATAGAAGGACGATCTGCCAAAGGATCATATGTTTCAACAGGAATTGTATATTTATCATTGGATATTGCCAGATACTCATTCTTGCCAACCCTGAAAGGAACATCACCAAATAATTCGATATTTCTTTCTTCTGGCATATACGGAAATATGTCTTCAAGAGAAACCACAAATCCCTTTACTCTGATTTCGTTGCCAAGCAACGACTTTTCGATAGTAACATTAATCGTTTTTTCTGTTGCTTCGAACGATTTTGTTGTTCTGTACTGTGTTTCAGAACTTTCAATATACAGAACGACTTTTGCTTTTCCCGACTGAATTCTCTTCTCAATACTTGGACAAGTGAGTGTGTACGAGAAAGGGAGAATAAAAGAATCATCAATATTACTTGCTTCTCCAAGCGAAATGTTAAATGAACAATCTATAAAATCTTCATTTGAATCGTTCAATACAGGATACGGATAATTGAGACTTACTTTTTTCATCTTCTCCACCTATTGAATTGATAGCATCAAAGCCATCTGTTCCTTGTATTGAAGGCTTAAGAACAGCTCGTATTTTGTATCAGCTTTAATGTCATGAAGCACTATTTCACTACCATCTACTTTGTGTTCCGTATTGCCCGTTTTGTATTTCTGAATCATCAGATCTTCGTTATTGCCGTCATCTGTTATAGCCTTAAGAGACAGGTGTACTGTATTATAATCCTTCTCTGTTGAGAACATCGCTTTATAGATACCGTTGGCCGGCATCATAACTATTCTCTGAGACTTAACAATAACAGGTCTATTAATTGTTTTTCCGCCTTCTTTTGGTACCTTAACATTATCCTTGCCCTGGGCATCTTCTTCTCCGGCATTCCCTTTTTTATTACCGCCTTTGGAATCATTATTTGAATCAAAAGAATCATTTTTGACACCCTTGGTTTTGATTGCTGTAACAGGTTTTTTTCTTGTAACGATCTGTCTGTTTCTTCTGATTCCGTCTCCGATCTTTGAATCCGAATCAAGAAGATTGACTTCCTCATCTTCTGTTCCTGACAGCGGATTGTCATCATCCTCATATCCGAGATATGCACTTATTCCGTCAAGATCAAACTCATCCGTATCTTTTCCCTTGCATATTTCATCCAATGATTCTCTGATCCATTTGTAGAGCTTGTTCTTTGCCTGTCTGACTTTTCTCTGTTTAGTGATATCTTCTTCAATGCTCGGATCCCATTCATCATGAGCAGCCGGTTCAACAGTCTTTAACATATCATTTAGTAAACCGTCATTGACAATCACAACAGCTGCATATCTTGCGAATCT
>JAFRJA010000166.1 GCA_017432545.1 Erysipelotrichaceae bacterium | reverse complement strand
TCATTAAGAGAAAGATGTTTCATAAAAACTCCTTACTGATCAGACATCCGTCATCTTATACCTACATCCTTTGTACAGTTAAACGCAAGTCTGTAAGAGTAAATGATTTATAAAAATAGCGTTTAGTTTAACATTTAAGGACCATTATTCTAACATTGCTGTCGTGTTTTTTGCATAGGTGGTAGATTACCATTAAGTCAACAGTAGCGAGGTTTTGATATATGGAAGATAACAGCATTTATATAACGATCAATCATCTGGATGATTTTGAATGTGTTTCCTTTCTTAAACCAGGGGATCGGCTGATCCTGAAGAAAGACAGAAACAACATCTATGACGATGAAGCGATCATTGCATATAAAGAGAATAAAACAAAGGTTGGATATGTGGCCAATTCCGTCCATTCTGTGGCAAGGGGAACATATTCGGCTGGAAGGGTCTATGACAGAGTGAAGGACGAGATTGAATGTATTATCAGATTCGTCATATTGGAAGAAGGATGCGCAATAGGAGAATTGATAAACCATGATGAAAGAAAAGGAGAGAACAATGGGAACAATTAGGATTATGGGTTACGCGGAAAGAAAGGTTAATGCTGACATAGTTGATTATTATATCAATTTCTTTTCCTGTGAGAGAAAAGCTTCGGAAGCGCTGAAGAACTCCAATGAACAGTGTGAGCTGTTTCTTAAGGAACTGAAGAAATGCGGATTTGACATGTCGCAGATTCACCTGTCGGAAGACAGAGTCGATGAACCAAGATACGACGATAATCGCGTGGATGCCGAAAGGGAGATTCATTTCAGAAGTACCTTCGACCCCGCTTTCAACAATGTTATCTCGGAGATAATCCATAAGAATGATTTAGGTGTAAATATCAATACTGATTATTCTTACTCAAAGAAAAGGGAACTTCATGAAGAGCTGCTGAAAGAAGCGGTACAGAATTCAAAGGCCAAAGCGGAACTGATCGCTGAAACAACCGGGCAGAAGGTCAAGTATATCGATTCCGTTTCGGACGACAGATTCGATGATTCGTATTATGAAGAAACATCACATTATTTTGCTGCTCCGATGAAGGGGAAAGAACCTTCAAACGACGTCTTCAACGAACTTGCCGGCAAAGAACTGACTGAATCGGAGTCCATTTATGTTACATGGAACATAGATTGATAGCGGAGGCTATAAATAATGAATCCTGAACAGATATTTGATTATGAAGGAGAATTCTGCAGAGTCATCAGCAAAGATGGGGAAACGGTTAAGGGGATTATTCGCTTGGTTTCATATCAGGGCGAAGACGTTCCTGACGAAAACTTTATCATAATTGGGCGAAACGGTATCCCTTTCGATGATATCGATTCGATAGATGAGATAGATAATCCATCGGAACCGGACGTCCTTATTGACGAATTGTGGAGCTTTTATAACGATCAGAAAAGGGTTGATGAAATTTTCGACAAGTTGGATGCTTTTTTGAAAGAAGAGCATCCCGAGGAAGAGAAACAGATTATTAAAGATTTTTACAATAAGCACGTTATTTCAGAATAAAATGTAGAGGAATAAAACAGTATATATCATATTCGATTTGATGGTTTTCAAAAAGTTGAAAATGTATTAAATTAACTAAGCCCTATCTTAATGTTCGTAAAAGTATAGATTTATGAACAGTATCCAATCCTTGAAGGCTCCAAGTACATAAATATGGAGTCTTTTTTTGTAAAATAAAAGAGAACGATAAATCGGAATTTTTGGAGGAGAACATATGGGATATTATCAGCCATGCCCAGAATTTGATGAATGCAATCGTCTCATCAATGAATACTTTGAAACCAAGCAATATGAAAAGTGCTTTCAGGGGCATTTACCGCTTGCTGAGAAAGGTTATCCGCTGGCAGAGTGCCAGATTGGCTATTTCTACTATGAAGGCTTGGGTGTTAAAAAAGATGCAGAAAAGGCATTTTATTGGACGAAACGGGCGGCCGAACACGGTGATAGGGACGGACAGTTTAATCTTGCCTGCTTTTATGAAGAAGGTATTGGGACTGAAATTGACATGGAAGAGGCAAAAGCATGGTATATAAAAGCTGCCAAACAGAATCATGATTTGGCAATCAGAAAGTGCAAGGAACTGAAAATATACACAGATTGACAAATTCCGGCTTGTCGGGATAGTTTATAAATGTATAGGCTTACGAACTCAATCCGATCTTTAAAGGCTCCAAGTTCATAATCTGGAGTCTTTTTTGTAAAATGAAAGAGAACGAAATCTGGGTATGTGGAGGAAAATGTTATGAGGCTGGATGGTTTTGGATTGTTCGTAAATGACATGGCAACAATGGTGCGGTTTTATAGAGATGTTCTTGGTTTTGAAATCAAAGAGGGTGAAAATGCCGACAATGTATATCTTGTAAAAGATGGCACATTATTTCTTTTGTTTGGAAGAAAAGATTTTGAAAAAATGACATCTGCGAAATATGAGTATGTCAAAGGGAATAACGGGCACTTTGAAATTGCTTTGTATGTGGATACTTTTGAAGAAGTAGATTTGGAATATGAAAAAGCAATAGCTAAGGGTGCGGTATCGGTATTGGTTCCAACAACTGAACCATGGGGGCAAAGAACCTGTTATATTGCTGATCCTGAAGGCAATCTGATTGAAATAGGTTCGTGGAATAAGCCCTACGAAGAAAAAGATTTATAAATTCCGGTTCATAGGAATCGTTCACTAAAGTGTACATTTATGTACGGTATTCAATAAAAACAGACTTGATATAATTAGAAGTATGAGCAAAGATAGTAACATCTACGACAACGATGAATTCTTTAAAAGTTATTCTTTGATGGAAAGAAGTGAATATGGGCTGGAAAGCGCAGGAGAATGGCCCCAATTCAAACAGCTGATACCGGATCTTAAGGGGAAGAACGTTCTTGACCTGGGATGCGGCTATGGCTGGCATTGCCGTTATGCTGCGGAGAATGGCGCTGCAGAAATAACAGGAATCGATCAAAGCCGAAAAATGATCGAAGAGGCTGTAAGAAGGACTAATGATGATCGTATCACATACCGGGTGTGTGAGCTCCTGGAATACGAGTATCCAAAAAGCTCTTTTGATCTTGTGATCTCTAATCTGGTATTACACTATATCGAAGATCTTGATGACATATATCATAAGATTTATGAAACGCTTAAAGATGAAGGCATATTTCTGTTTAACATTGAACATCCTGTATTTACTTCATGCGATAAACAGGAATGGTGTGATTGCGGCCGCTGGCCGGTAAGCGGATATTTCTATCCGGGAAAAAGAAAAACGATCTTTCTGAACCATGAAGTCGAAAAATATCATCATACTCTGACGCAGATCATCGATGGTTTGCTGAAACAGGGTTTCATAATAGAAGCGGTACAAGAAGTTGCTCCACCCGAACAATGGCGGGATAAGATGCCTGAAGAGATGGAACGTCCGATGATGTTGCTTGTTAGGGCAAAAAAATAACAGAAATATTGTCTTTAACTTAGTTAAGTAAAAGATGATTAATTTTGTATACATTTGCATACGATATTCAAAGATTGAAGACTTCGGTAGAAAAAACCGAGGTCTTTTTCATTTACAATGATATTGAAGAGATCAGCAAGGAGAATACTTAAGAATGATGAATGTAAGAATTGAACATATCGCAATGTACGTAAATGATCTTCAAGCAGCCAGAGACTTCTTCATAAAGTATCTGAACGGAAGGTCCAACGAAGGCTACCATAACCCAAAAACGGATTTCCGTTCCTATTTCATCTCATTCAGTGATGCGACATGGCTTGAGATCATGAACAAGCCAAATATGGCCGACGATCCAAAAGATCTCAATCGTACCGGTTATGTTCATATTGCTTTCTCTGTCGGAAGCAGGGAGAATGTCGATGAACTGACGGCCAGACTGAAGGAAGACGGATATGAAGTGCTCAGCGGCCCCAGAACCACGGGCGATGGCTACTATGAAAGCTGTGTCGTTGCGATCGAGGGAAACCAGATCGAGATCACGGTATAGGAGGTTGAGATGCCATCTGTATTTGAAATGAAAGTATCCAAAGTTTATCCGCTTCTTGTGGCAAAGGCAGAAAGAAAAGGCCGCACAAAGAAAGAAGTCGATGAGATCATTGAATGGCTGACAGGATATGATATGAAACATGTTGATCAGGAAATGAGTTATGCACAGTTTTTTGAAAACGCACCGGCATACAACCCCCGTGCCGATCTGATCAAAGGTTCCGTTTGCGGTATAAAGGTAGAAAGCATTAAAGATCCTTTGATGAAGAAGATCCGACAGCTGGATAAACTGGTTGATGAACTCTCTAAGGGGAAGCCGATGGAGAAGATACTGAGGTAGATATGATAGAAGAAAAAAAGTGGATCTGTCCAAGATGCGGACGTTCTTTCAAAAAGAGAAATCAGTCGCATTTCTGTGGCAAGGCTCCGGAAACGATCGATGAGTATATCCTGAGTCAGGACGAGAATATAAGGGAACAGCTGGAAAGCGTCAGGAAATCCATTCGTGAGAAACTCCCGGATGCGGAAGAAAGAATATCCTGGTCCATGCCGACATTCTGGAAGGGGAATAATATCATTCATTTTGCAGCTTCAAAGAAGCATATCGGTCTTTATCCCGGACCGGAAGCTGTCGCACATTTTTCAAAGGAATTGGATGAGGCGGGTTTAAACTTTTCCAAGGGATCAGTCAGGATCCCTTATTCCGATCATCTTCCTTTAATACTGATCGGTGAGATCGCAAAGTGGTGTGCTGAAACCGGAAATCATGCATAATGGAGGATCTTATGCTGGAGCATATGAAAGAAAGATTTGAAAACAATCACAAGCGTCATCCCAATACGAGCTGGGAGAGCGTAAAGAGACTTCTTCATGACAATGAAGCCTATCTTTTTGCCGTAGAGATGATGGAAGAAACGGGTGGAGAACCCGATGTGGTCGAATATGAAGGCAGACTTCTTATCTGCGACTGTTCCAAAGAAACTCCGTCAGGTCGCAGAAGCCTGTGTTATGATCGCGAGGCGAGACTGGCCAGAAAAAAGAACACACCGGTTTCCAGCGCCGTGGAAGAAGCAGAAAAGATGGGACTGCGGCTGATCAGCGAGAAAGAATATTACTATCTTCAGACGCTGGGAGAGTTTGATATGAAGACTTCCAGCTGGATCTTGACGCCTGGCGAGATCCGTCTGAAGGGTGGAGCGATTTTCTGCGAACGTCGCTATGGCAGAGTCTTTACATTTCATAACGGAGCAGATTCCTATTACGGTGTTCGTGCTTTCCGTTGCGTTCTGGAATTGAAACAAAAATAATTGATATTACCATAATGGCTAACAAAGTGTACTTTTATGGATAGTCTTAATCTATTTGCTATTTGTGTCCATAAAAGTCTATAACAATATTATAAACGTCCATAATATATAATTGATATTTATGGACATTTTTTATATACTTAAATAGGAGATACAGGAGTATAAAATCTATATGGCAGTTTGGGGCTATGTTCGCGTTTCAAGTAAAGATCAAAACGAGGATAGACAAGTTGAAGAAATCCGACCTTTAGTAACAACAGAATCTCATTTACTGATTGAAAAACAGTCAGGAAGAGATTTTAACAGGCCAATATATAATTCTTTAAAAAACATCATGAGAGAAGATGATGTTTTGGTCATTAAGTCTCTAGATCGACTTGGCCGTAATTATGAACAAATAAAGAATGAATGGGAAGATCTAAATAAAAGGGGAATAAAAATCAAAGTACTAGATACTCCTCTTCTTGATACTTCAAAATACGATGATGACCTGATGGGGAAATTCGTATCAGATGTTGTTTTGAATGTTCTTTCTTTTGTGGCGGAAAACGAGAGAAAGAATATAAAACAGCGCCAGACCGAAGGTATAGCTGTTGCAAAAGCAAAAGGGGTGAGATTTGGGAGACCCGCTGCCAAACTGCCTGAGAACTTTCCGGAAGTTTATAAAGAATGGAAATCTGGAAAAATAAAAGCTGTTGAAGCTATAAATAAGACAGGCCTAAAGAAGTCGTCGTTTTACAATTTAGTGAAACGATATGAGTCGGAATGAGATTGATTATGGTATAAACACAGATTGTAAAGTGTGAAGAAATAAAGATATGTCGTGTTTTTTGTAGGCATAGAGAATAAGAATATATATTAGGAAGAATAAGGGGAAAATGTATGGCTAAGAAAACAAAAACTGATGATAAATCAATAAACCTAGATAATATACTATTTAATTGTCGAGATATTTTGAGAGCGGCCAGAAACTCTGGTTCATTCTTTGAAAAGCGTGATACAATGTTAACTCTTGTGTTTCTTCGATTCATCGGCGAGAAATATGAAGATGGCATTGAGAAACTGAGAGGGACGCTTATTGAACAAGGCCTTGATCCAAATGATGAAAATATAAGAGCAGCATTCTTTGATGATGCTACCTTTACAGATGGCACATATAATCTTCCTCCGGAAGCTAGGTGGTCAACAATCATAAACACTCCAGCTCCTCAGCTGAATGTTGCTTTAGATACCGCCCTTCATAGTATTGCTACTGGATCAAAGGAACTAAAGGGTTGCTTTGTCGAAGGGACATTTACTTCTAGAAACCTTGGAGCAAATGATATTAAAAAGCTGGTAGATGAAGTAAATAAAATAAGCCATAAGACATTTGGAGAGGAAAAGGATCTAATTGGAAGAGTATATGAGTATTTCTTGAAAGAATTCGCAATCAATTCATCTAAAGAAGAAGGAGAATTCTACACACCTCATGATGCAGTTCAACTGATTGCCACAATGATTGAGCCGTTTGATGGGACTCTTTATGATCCGTGCTGTGGATCCGGTGGAATGTTTATTCAGAGTGCCGATTTAGTCAAATCAAAGCAAGGAAATCTCAATAGTATAAATGTGTATGGCCAAGAAAAAGACGCCACAACATACCGTCTTGCAAAAATGAACTTGGCTCTCAGAGGGATAAGCCACAATCTTGGAGAAACCAATGATTCAAGTTTTACCCACGACCTTCACAAAGGTTTGTATTTTGATTATATTATGGCCAATCCTCCATTTAATCTGAAGGGATGGTATGACGATAATCTGAAAAATGATTCTCGATGGTCTGATTATGAAACTCCTCCGGAGAGTAACGCAAACTACGCATGGGTTTTACATATGTTGTCACACCTAAAACCAAAAGACGGTGTTGCAGGATTTTTACTTGCTAATGGTGCTTTAAATGATGAAGACACAGTAAATATCCGGAAAAAGTTAATTGAAAACGATAAAATCGAGGCAATTATTGTTTTGCCAAGAGAGTTATTCATTACTACTGATATAAGCGTAACTTTGTGGGTTCTCAATCAGAACAAAAAGGGTGGTGATTACCACGGAAGGAAATTAAGAAATCGTGAACACGAATATCTCTTCGTCGATTTAAGAACATGGACAGACAACCCGGTAAAGAATGAGGGAAAGAAAAAAGTCCGGTTGGATACAAACCAGATTGAAAAGGCAGCTGAGATATATCATGTATGGCAAAGTGAGGGAACGGATGGAAGCCGTTATGAAGTGCCCGAACTATACCGTAGCGTAAACATTGATGAGATCGAAGAACATCACTGGGCATTAACTCCTAGTAAATATATAGAATTTATCGATCACGATTTAGATATTGATTATCCTAAAGAAATGGCTCGCATTCAAAAAGAAATGAAAGATCTTCTGGTAACAGAGAAAGAATCACAAAAAATGCTTGAAGATGCTTTTAAGGGGATTGGCTATGGCATTGAATAAAAGAAAACTTGGAGATTTTATTAAAGAGTCTGATGCTAGAAATGTTGATAATATGTACAATAAGGAGTCGGTTGTTGGTCTTTCAACACAAAAACAAATAATCAATACTAAAGCTGACCTTTCTGGAGTAAGTCTTGCCAGTTATAAATTGTTTAGTCCGGGTCAATTTGCATATGTTCCAGACACTTCAAGGCGTGGAGATAAGATGTCTTTAGCCTATAATTCCACAGAAAAAACATATCTCGTTTCTTCTATATATATTGTTTTTGATGTTTTTAATCAAGAAGAACTAATTCCTGAATATTTGTTTATGTATTATAATCGCCCAGAATTTGATAGATATTCAAGATTTAACTCTTGGGGTTCCGCAAGAGAAACGTTTGATTGGGAAGATATGTGTGATATAGAAATAGAATTGCCTTCTTTACAAATACAACACAAATATGTTGATCTTTATAAAGCTATGCTAGCAAACCAGCAAGCTTATGAAAATGGATTAGACGATCTTAAACTAACTTGTGACTCTACCATTGAAGATTTCAAAAAGAAATATTCGATCAGGACCTTTGGGGATCACATAAAAAGGGTAGATGAAAGAAATGTAGATAATAAATACAAGAACGTGAAGAATGTAAGTGTTACAAAGGAATTCTCGGATGTATCGTCTAAGGTTAATAAAAATGAGTTATCAAATTATAAAATAGTAAAACCGCGTCAAATTTCATTCGTTCAAACAACGCATAATGAACACGTTTTTTGCAACGCATTAAATAATACAGATGATGTAATTCTTGTTACCTCAGTTAATGAGGTATTTGAATGTGACGAAAACTTTATTCTTCCTGAATACTTATGCATCAATTTTAATAGATCAGAATTTGACAGATATGCAAGATTTAACTCGTGGGGATCTGCAAGAGAAACTTTTACCTGGAAGGATCTAATTGAAGTAAAAATACCTATTCCACCTATTGGTGTTCAAAAATCTTTAGCTGATCTATTTACGGTTTATAGAGAGAGAAAACTGATCAATCAGCAACTAAAGGACCAAATTAAAAAAATATGTCCTGTTTTGATAAAGGGATCCATAGAAGAAGCAAGAAAAGAGGCATAAGCATGGCAAAACTGAAGGAATACAATGGCCACTATTGTGAATCAGATTACGAATATGCTTTTATTTCTTTCCTTGAAAACGAAGGATGGCAGTACATTTCAGGAAATTCAATTCCTCGTGATAATAAGAAAGAAGTAATCTACAAGGACGATTTAGAAGATTTCTTGAATGATGCAAACGATGATCTGACATCGGAAGAGATAAGCCAATTATCAGATAATATCAGACTTGTTGGTGCGGAGAGCGATTTTGCTACTTTACATAAGGTATATGGATGGATGGTTAATGGTATTCAATTCACCCCTCAGTCTGGATTAGCAAGAATGATCGCTTTAATAGATTTTGATCATCCGGAAAGAAACAATTTCAGAGTAGTTAATCAACTTGTTGTTGAATATACAAATAATGGAAGAAAAGTCAACCGTAGACCGGATGTCTTACTATATGTTAACGGTATGCCGGTTTGTGTTATAGAACTGAAGAATCCTGCTGATGCAAATGCAACGATCTATGATGCATGGGAACAGATCAATATCCGTTATTGGAGAGATATCCCTCATTTACTTCATTACTGTCCGTTAGCGTGTATATCTGATGGCGTAAAGACAAGGTTAGGTACCGTTCGCACTCCATATGAACATTTTTATGCATGGAGAAGAGTAAATGATGGTGATAAGCTTTCTACTTTGCCGTATGCAGAAACAGAGACCATGATCAAAGGTGTTTATGCTCCGGAAAGATTCCTTGAGATTTTTAGAGACTATATTTATTTCCAAGACAGCATCTATGACAGCAGCGAGGTTGAGATCGTTTGCAGGTATCCTCAATTCTTTGCTGCAAGATTATTAAAACAAAGTATTGTAAAGTCTATTGTTGAAAAGACTGGGAAAGGCGGTACCTATTTTGGAGCTACCGGTTGCGGAAAAACGTATACAATGGCTTTCCTTGCAAGACAGCTTGCACTTCGTTGTACGGACATATCAGAAATTGGTTCGCCTACAATAGTCGTTATAGTAGACCGCGAAGAGCTACAGAAACAAGGCGCAAAATTATTCACCAAGAGTAAGGAATTCCTGAATCTCGGTGAAGTTTCGATAGTCAAGAGCCGTAATCATTTACGCCAGGAGCTGGGTTCAAGGCAAAGCGGTGGTTTTTATATTTGCACGATACAAAAATTCTGTGATAGAGAAGATGACAAGATCGGTTTGATAAATGATCGTCGAAACATCATCTGTTTTTCCGATGAAGCTCACAGAACACAAATCGAACATTCAAAAAGAATTCAGTTCAGCAAAGATGCTGATGAGAATATGAAAGCTATGGTTTCAAAACCATATGCAAAAGTATTAAAAGAAGCATTTCCTAATGCTACTTTTGTAGGTTTCACAGGCACTCCGATTGCAGAGACATATCAGACCTTCGGTGAAGAAATTGACCGTTACACAATGGATCAGGCAGTAGCTGATGGATTAACTGTCGGGATTCTGTATCATCCACGTATAGCTAGAGTTCTTCTTGATCAAGAAAAGGTTAAACTGATTGAAAACTATTATAAAGAATGCGCAGATGAAGGAGCTACAGAAGAGGATATTGAAGCAAGCAAGAAGGCAATGAGTTCTATGGAGATAATCTTGGGCGAACCGTCTCGTCTGGAACGTCTTGCTGTAGATATTCATGATCATTATGTTGCTGCTTGCAATGAGGATCCGGATAGGGTTCAGAAAGCAATGATTGTATGTTCCAGCAGACCGATCGCATATTCTTTACTTATGAAGTTTAAGGATAAATATCCTGAATGGTTTGAGGAAAAGAAAACACCGGAAGGCGTTTCAGTAACTGCGGAAGAATTGAAAGAGCTGAAACCAATGCCTTTCATTGCGATGGTTGCAAGTGTCGGCAAGAATGATGAACCAGATATGTACAACTACCTAGGTGGTGCTTCCAACGATAAAAGATCAGAAGATATGGATGCTGCATTCAAACAGGAAAAATCCAATTTCCATATCGTTATTGTTGTGGATATGTGGATTACTGGTTTTGATGTTCCTTCTTTGACATATATGTATAACGATAAGCCGCTTCAGAAGCACATGCTTATTCAAACAATCAGCCGTGTTAACCGGAAGAATCCAGGAAAAGAATACGGTATGATTATTGACTACATCGGTATTCGTGACAATATGCGTCAGGCGGTCAAGATTTATGGAGGAACAGGTAATGTTGCCCCAACAGAAGACGATGTTGAACAGGCAACTCAGATCTTTAGAGAAGAATTGGTGATCCTAAATAATCTGTTTACAGGGTATGACTTGCAACCGTTTATGGATCCGAATTGCGATCCGGCAAAACGATATACTCTTCTAGCAAAGGCGGCTGAATATGTATTTAATACTACACAGGAATTGCAGATCCAAAATCCTAACAACAGTATTAAAAAGGTTCCTTTCAAAACGTATTTCTTGAATATTGTAAAGAGGATGAGAGCTGCTTACGAAATCTGCCAGCCTTCAGGAGGGCTCAGTGAAGAAGAATCTGCTCTTGCACAGTGCTACATGGCAATAGCTGGTTTCGTACGAAAGATGAACGGAACAAGCGATATTGATACGGATACCATGAATCGCAATGTTTCGAAAATGGTAGAAGAGGCATTGAAGTACAGTGAAGTCGAAAGTGTTCTTGAGGCGGGTGAACAAGAGGATATTTTCAGTCCAGAATATTTTGAAAAACTATCAGATGTCCAATTACCTGCTACAAAGCTGGAGCTCCTGATTAAGATGTTACGTAAGCAAATAAGAGAGTATGGAAGAATTAATCAAGTAGCTGCGAAAAAATATCAGGAGATGCTTGAAGAAACAATTGCAGAATACCACGACAGAAGAAAGGCTTTATCCGCCGAAGAAGCTGGTGCTACTCAGGAGCAGGCATCAGAGGATATTATAAAAAACGCAACCGAACAGGCTCTTGCCATCCTTCGCGAGATGAACGAAAGCAAAGAAAGCTTCCGTAAGGTTGGATTAACATTTGAAGAAAAGGCTTTTTATGACATTTTGATTTCCTTACGTGATCAGTATAATTTCGAATACGGTGAGGATAAGAATGTTGACGGGGTCATCATTAATGATAAATGTAAGAATCTAGCACAAAAAATCAAAGAGATCATCGATACCAAATCATCGTTCGCTGATTGGCTCAACAATCAGAATGTTAGAAACCAACTCAAACTTGATATAAAGATTTGTCTTGTTAAAAATGGATATCCACCACAGTATAGTCCTGAAGTGTTCAGTAAGGTGATGGATCAGGTTGAGAATTTTGAAGAGAACAATTTCTAAGAAGGAAGAGGATACATTATGCAAGGGAATTCAGAACTGTTAACTAGTTATTTGGAAGGAAGCAAGATTCGGTATTTTGTTCCGGTATACCAGAGAAAATATGAATGGAAAACAGAAAACTGTTTACAGCTGTATAAGGATCTATGTCAGTTGACAAGGGACACAGATACAAAACATTTCTTTGGTAGCATTGTATCCGATGTTGTTCCAAACAACGGTATTTTCGAGCGCCATGTAATTGATGGTCAACAAAGAATTACCACCATCTCTTTATTGCTCCTTGCAATGCATAACGCTATTGCCGAAGGAAAACTGTCTTCTTCTGATGAAAATCTACAAGACATCATATATGAGACATTCTTGATTTCGAAGTTTAAAAAGGGTGATGAAAGATTCCGATTGGTGCCTGTTGAAGCAGACAGGGATGCGTATCATAAATTATTTGGATCTGCAGATGAATATGACCAGTCTTCCAATCTGACGATTAATTACAATTTCTTTTATAATCTAATCCTTCAAAAAGCTATCTCTCTTGATGAATTGTATGATGCCATTAACAGGTTGGAAATCATCAATATTACTCTTGATCATGGTGATAATGCTCAACTAATTTTTGAAAGCCTGAACTCGACCGGCTTGGCATTGGAAGAAGGAGATAAAATTAGAAACTATGTTCTCATGGGCCAGAATCCTGATGTACAGGAACAATTCTTTAATGAATATTGGAAGAAAATCGAAAGTTGTACTCAGGATCAGGTCAGTGATTTTGTTCGTGATTATCTCAGCATTAAAGAATTGGCTACGCCAAACATGTCAAATGTGTATTCCGCCTTTAAACAATATGTAGAAAAAAGCGGCTTAAGCATTAAAGAGGTCTTGGATGATCTACTCAAGTATGCAAAATATTACGAAAAGATGCTTACTTGTAAGAGCGAACTAGGTATACAGGAACTTGATGACTGTTTATACAGAATAAAGAGACTTGATATCGTTGTCGTAAAACCATTCTTTATGGAGGTTTTGAGATTAAATCACGATGGCAAGATTTCTGCAGAAGATGTTGCCAGGATCTTCCAGATAACAGAAAACTATCTGTTTAGACGAAATATCTGTGAAGTACCGACAAACGCATTAAACAAAGTATTCATTACTATCAATAAAGAAGTTCTTAGATATGATAATACAACCAATGATTACATAGATAAGTTTGTATATGCTTTAGAGTCAAAAAAGAAAGCGGAAGATTTCCGGATGATGAAGAATTCTCTGATGCTTTAGCTGCAAAACAGGTATATCAGATGAGGGGCAAATACAAAGCCTATCTCTTTGAAAGACTCGAGAATTACGGAACTAAAGAAGTCAAAGATGTCTTTACTCTTTTAGACAACAATACGTATTCTATTGAGCACATCATGCCTCAGCATCTTACTTCAGAGTGGCAGGAAAGTCTTGGCCCAGATTATCAAGAAATACACTCAGAATGGCTGCACAGATTAGCTAACCTTACGCTGACGGCATATAATCCAAACTTAAGCAATAAGACTTTTGCTGAGAAAAGAGATTCAGAGAATGGCGGATATAAGACCAGCGGAATCCGTATGAATCAGTTGATTGCCCAGAACGATAATTGGGGAATAAAAGAACTGATAGAACGGAATGAGCAATTGTTGAAAAAGGCTTTGGAAATATGGTCTTATCCACCAACAGAGTATGTTCCACCGGTCAAGGAATACGAATCATGTACGTTGGATGACGAAGAAATTGATCTTACAGGAAGAGAACTCGCCAAGTATAGTTATAAGAATGCAGAGATCCCTGTAAATTCCTGGGCGGAAATGCTGGAACAGGTTGTGAGTCTACTGCATCAGCAAGATAAATCTGTATTGACAGGTATTGCGTTTGGGACTGATACAGAAAACGAATTATCATCTTTTGTAAAGAAGGACAAAGACAAGTTAAGAGGGCCGTTACAGATAGACGAAAACATTTATATCGAAAGAAACACTAGCACAGCATATAAATGCAATATTCTGAGAAAACTGTTTGCCCTGTATCATGCTGATCCTATGGACCTAGTTTTCTATCTTAAAGACCAGGAAAATGACAACGCTTCTGATGAAGGAAGAAAAGAATTAAGAAAACGTTATTGGGATTATGCTTTGCCAATAATCAAAGAAGAAAACAAAGATACTGGCTGTTTCTCAAAAAGCTCCGGAGGCCCGTATAATACCGTTTCCGGTTTCTTCGGTATTGGCGGTTTTAATGTCAGTTGTGTTGCAAATTATAGCGAATCTCGAGTTGATCTTTGGTTAGGCAGCAACAAACAGTCAAAGAATAAAGCTGCTTTTGATGTCATATATAAGCACAAGGAAGAGATCGAAAAAGAAATCGGTGAAAACCTTGTTTGGGATAGAGCAGATGAATATAAAGCTTCATGGGTATATTCCTCATTGAAAGGTGTTGGCATTATCAACGAAGGAAACTGGGAAAGAATAGCAGAATTCCATGCCAAGACCAGCAAGAAATTTGTTGATGTTTTCTTACCGTATTTAAAAGAAAACGAAAAATAGATGATAACAGTTTATTTTGAAAGAAATAATTGCCTCCCGGGGCCATCCCGCAAGCGCCTCTATGTTCCTGATCCGCATATATGATATCCGGCATCAGGAAAGAATAAAACGGAATAGATTTCATTATTATTGTCACTCCGTGACGATCTTCAAAAGATGGTACGAAGAAGGGTGTCTTTACATCTTTCTTTGTAACATCTTTTTCATCTGCATCAAAAGCTGCCCTACGGCGTATCGCAGGCTTGTCTTTTGACACTGATTCAAAAGATCGCTCACCTCATTCCTCGCATATCATAAGCAGACGGACTTTCAAGGGTAGTATTGCCCGGACTTCCACCTTGACAGGCAAGCTGTAAAGGTAGTTTCCGGACAATCTCCACACCTATGAAAGATCCGTCTTTTCTTATGATGATGAACTGCTTCGTCGTTTGTTCGCTTGTTCCTCAGAAGCTGTAAAGACACCAAGTCCTAGGGTCGGTGCTCCTTTACTAGAAAAGATGAGGATTACTTATGAATGAATTTACTGTTTTGGGTGTGCTTGAATCTGTCGGACCTCTTGAGGAGACTTC
>JAFRJA010000165.1 GCA_017432545.1 Erysipelotrichaceae bacterium | reverse complement strand
AGTAAATCTTTGTCGTAAGGGGCGGTGTCAACCGTCCCATGATGCGACCCCACGGAAGTTACACCGACAAAATGTAGGAGTTAGCCAACGAACTACAGGGGAGTCGCAAGCCCATTACCTTTAGGTGATGGGTAAGTTGACACTGTGTGAAGTATTGAAGCTCGATGTCTATTATCTGATATCATTGGCCGTTTCTCCTTTGATCAATATCGTTCAGAGCTTATTCGGTATGACCTTGCTGGTCTTTCTGATGTCGTTCTTCTATTCCTTCGGCATCTCACCGTGGATCTTGCAGCCGGTATATTATGCGGTCGGGCTTGATGCTCTGGCCAAAAATGCTGCACTGGTGGCCGCAGGCTCAAGACCGGAAAATGTCATGACGGTGGAGACGATATCGGGCTGGACAATGATCGGAGGAACGGGTTGTACCTTGACCTTATGCATGCTGTTCTTTTTCTGCCGCTCCGCAAAACTGAAAGGACTGGCGAAGTCCTGCATCGTTCCATCGATCTTCAATATCAACGAGCCGATCGTCTATGGAGCGATCGTCTTCAATCCTTTACTGATGATACCGATGTGGCTCAACGCCATTGCGGTTTCCGTAATAACTTATCTCACGATGAAAGCTGGCCTGGTCACCATGCCATATCGTTCTTTCCTGTTGTGGTATGTTCCGGAGCCGATCCTGCCGTTTATGACAAACTATGACTTCCGTGGCGTTATTCTGGTATTGATCCTGATGGTCATCAACGCTGTGATCTGGTATCCGTTTTTACTGATATATGACAGGCAATGCCTGAAACAGGAAGAAACAGAAAAGGAAGCTTGATAAAAGAATATGAAACTAACTGTACTGGAAGACAACTATACCTATATCGATATGTATTATCTCGGTGAACCGGCGGTCAGCTATTTCATCGAGGATGAAGGAGAACGTATCCTTTTTGATACGGGCTATTCTGATGCCTTTATTTCAAATGCGGTGAATATGAACATCGATCTTGATGATATCGACAAGATCGTGCTGTCTCATGGGCATATCGATCACACAGGCGGCTTACCGTTTCTTTCAGACAGGAAAAACAGATATAAGCTGATCGCTCATCCTGATACTTTTGAACACCGGGAATTTGAAGATGGTATGGACATAGGTTCACCATTAAACAGAGTTGAAACCGAGAAACTGTTTGATCTTAGTGTCAGTAAAGATCCAATCAGGATCTCTAAACATCTTACTTATCTGGGTGAGATAAAAACGCGTTGTGATTTTGAACCGCGTTATTCAATAGGCAGGATAAGAGGAAATGAACCTGATTACATCTATGATGATTCGGCTATGGTCTATGAAAGTGATAAAGGCTTATTCATCATTACCGGCTGTTCACACAGCGGTATCTGTAACATCATTGAACAGGCCAAGGAAGTATGCCATGAGAATAGAGTTTATGGTGTGATCGGTGGTTTCCATCTGTTTGAGGATAATGAAAGGCTTGATAAGACGATCGATTATTTCAAAGATAATGAAATTGAACTCTTATATCCTTGTCATTGTGTATCACTTCTTGCGAAAATAAAGATGGGTAAAAAGCTGGACATCAAAGAGGTCGGTGTTGGTTTGGAAATTAATATCTGAAAAAAGAAGGAAGGATTTTATTATGAAGTATTGTTCGTATTGTGGCAGTTCAGTAGCTAATAATGCCAACTTCTGCCCGAATTGCGGTGGCGCCTTAACTGATGGCACCAAGACGGTTACAAGTGTTTATGGCGAACCGGTCGACCTTGATACCGGCTATCGTATCGTACTGTTCTCCAGAGGGACCTGTTCATTAAAGAACGCAAAAGAAGTACTGTGTGATCTGCTCGGTTATACTCCGGCAACAGCCAGCGATCTGCTTGACAACATGCCGATCGAAGTAGCGGATGAACTCACGGAATTGCAGGCCGTTACGATCGCTCAGGCTTTGGCTGAATATGGCATGGAAGTAACGATCGTTGATGAGAATGACCAGTATGTGGACTTTACAAATAAAGCCACAAAATCAGTCTTTGATTCTAACGGTGCATTGATCACTTCAGCGATAGCTGCTCTGGCAACTCTTTCAGCTGCCAACCGTGTACACCGTTATCGTCGCTATAAGAAACCGAGTCTTTTACAACTGCTGTTCAGACCTCGCTATGCGGTACCGGCACCTCCGATCCACAGACGTCGGAATGTCATACGCCAACCGGAGCCAAGATATAAATATGAAGTCAGAAGACCACAGGCGGCTCCACAGATGACGAGCCCGTTTGCAGGCAGCAAGCCAAAACCGGCAAACAGCAAACCGTCTTCGTCTCATAATTCTTATTCTGGTTTCGGAAACAGTAAACCGGCTGCTTCAAAACCATCAAGTGGTTTTGGCAGCAACAAGAAACAGACTTCCAGCAAGCCGTCATTCTCTCAGGTCGTAGGAACCGGTCGTGGTGTTACCAAACCATCCAACTCTCATTCATCCGGAAGCAAGCCGTCATTCGGTTCAAAAACTCCGGCTGGCAGAGGCTCAAAGAAGAGATAAGTAAATGATTCAAAAGGCACCTTATGATCAGTACGATCGTATCGTGCCTTTTTATTCTTGCTTAAAAAACGGGAAAGTTATATCGAAGCTATGCACAAAGACTGGTTTTAAAAGAAGTAAGGATTATACCTTATAATATAGATATAAACCCGACTTTGACAGTTCAATGACATTAAAACGAAGAGAAAGCCTTTAAATACTGGCGATCTCTTCGTTTTCTGTCTTGATGAAATGTTGGGTGGGATTCTGTTTCTTTAAGTTTTTTTGCTTATTTTATCTTTGATAGCTT
>JAFRJA010000164.1 GCA_017432545.1 Erysipelotrichaceae bacterium | reverse complement strand
GGATATCCTTTCTGGTTGTGCCAAAACTATGATAGCAGATATCCGTCTTTTTATTGAAAGACGAGTAATTAATTCAGCTATAAGCAGCTGCCGCTGCTTATACATAAATTAGAGGAAAGTGTCTATTTTTGACACTACCGCCAAAAACAGGGGGTAATATTATGAAAAAAACCGAACTGGAACAATACAATATCACAGATGTTAAAGAGATCATTTACAATCCCGATTACGAGCTTCTCTATGAAGAAGAGATGAAAAAGGATCTGGAAGGTTATGAAAAAGGTCAGTTGACTGAGCTTGGTGCCGTCAATGTCATGACGGGTATCTATACGGGTCGTTCACCCAAGGACAAGTACATCGTCGTCGATGATAATTCCAAGGATACGATCTGGTGGACTTCAAAGGAATATCCCAACGACAATCATCCGATGTCCAAGGAAACTTTTGCGATCGTAAGAGATCTGGCTAAAAAGCAGCTTAGTGGCAAGAAACTGTTTGTCGTGGATGCCTTCTGCGGTGCCAACAGGGATACCAGGATGGCGGTCAGGTTCATCATGGAAGTAGCCTGGCAGGCTCATTTTGTCCGAAACATGTTTATCAAGCCTGATAAGGAAGAAGAAGCCGAGTTCAAACCCGACTTCATCGTCTATTGCGCTTCCAAAGCTAAAGTGGAGAATTATCAGGAATTAGGTCTCAATTCCGAAACCTGTATCGCTTTTGATATCACTTCCAGAGAACAGGTCATCATCAATACCTGGTACGGTGGCGAGATGAAAAAGGGCATGTTTTCGATGATGAACTACTATCTGCCTTTAAAGGGCATCGCTTCGATGCACTGTTCAGCCAATACGGATAAAAACGGCGAAAATACGGCGATCTTCTTCGGCCTTTCCGGTACCGGCAAGACGACGCTGTCGGCCGATCCCAAGCGTCTTTTAGTCGGCGATGATGAGCACGGCTGGGATGATAACGGGGTCTTCAATCTGGAAGGCGGCTGCTACGCCAAGGTCATCGATCTGGACAAGGATTCCGAACCGGATATCTACAATGCGATCAGAAGGGATGCCTTGCTGGAAAACGTGACAGTCGATGAAGACGGCAAGATCGACTTCACCGACAAGTCCGTGACGGAAAATACCAGAGTTTCCTATCCGATCGATCATATCGACAATATCGTCAAACCTGTCTCCAGTGCCCCGGCCGCCAAAAACGTCATCTTCCTTTCAGCCGATGCCTTCGGGGTTTTACCACCGGTATCGATCCTGAATGAGGAACAGACCCAATACTACTTCCTTTCCGGTTTCACAGCCAAACTGGCAGGTACGGAAAGAGGTATCACGGAACCGACACCGACCTTCTCGGCCTGTTTCGGTCAGGCTTTCCTGGAACTGCATCCGACCAAGTATGCCCAGGAATTAGTAAAGAGGATGAAGCAGTCCGGGGCCAAGGCCTATTTAGTCAATACGGGCTGGAATGGAACCCACAAGCGTATTTCGATCAAGGATACCAGAGGCATCATCGATGCGATCCTCAACGGTTCGATCAATAACTGTGAGACTAAAACGATCCCGTACTTCAACTTTGAAGTACCGGTAGAGCTTGAAGGCGTCGACAGTAAGATCCTGGATCCGCGGGATACCTACGAGTTCCGCCACGCCTGGGACACCAAGGCCAAGGATCTGGCAAACAGGTTCATCAAAAACTTTGAAAAATATCAGACCAATGAGGCCGGCAAGGCTTTAGTCAAGGCCGGTCCGCAGGTCGAGGAATAAGGGGAAGATATGGTCAGATTTGTTGAAACATCAGTACGTGATGGGCATCAGTCGCTGTTTGCGACCAGGATGACGACGGAAGAGGTCGTTTCCTTGTGCAAGATCCTGGACAATGCCGGCTACCATGCGATCGAAGTATGGGGCGGAGCGACTTTCGATGCGGCCATGCGTTTTCTAAGTGAAGACCCCTGGGAAAGACTCAGGGAAGTCAAAAAGGTCTGTAAAAAGACCAAGCTGCAGATGCTTTTCAGAGGCCAGAACATCTTAGGCTATCGTCATTATTCGGATGATGTGGTCGATATGTTCTGTAAGAAGTCGATCGAAAACGGTATCGACATCATCAGAGTCTTTGATGCCTTGAACGACATCAGGAATCTGAAACAGGCCGTTGAGTCGACCAAGAAATACGGCGGCGAATGTCAGATCGCCTTGTCTTATACGACTTCACCGGTCCATACGATCGTATATTATACGGATCTGGCTAAGCAGATCGAAAAACTTGGTGCCGATTCCTTGTGTATCAAGGATATGGCGGGTGTGCTGGTACCGGAAGATGCTGCCAAACTGGTTTCGGCCATCAAGAAGGAGATCAGTATCCCATTAGAGTTACATTCCCATTGCACGGCCGGGGTCTGTGAGATGACTTACAAGGCGGCGATCGAAGCAGGTGTGGATATCGTCGATACATCCTTATCGCCTTTGTCCAACGGTACGGCTCAGCCTTCCACGCAGGCTTTGGCGATGGCTTTAAAAGGTACAAAGTACGATCCCAAACTCAATTTTGAAGCGATCCATGAAGCGGAACCCCTGATGACCAACATCGTCAACAAGTATGTGGCCAATGGCTTACTAAATCCCAAATCATTGGAAGTCAATCCCAACATCCTGACCTATCAGGTACCGGGTGGCATGTTGTCGAACATGATCAAACAGCTAAGCGATCAGGGAGCCATGGATAAATACGAGGAAGTCTTAAGGGAGATCCCCAAGGTCAGAAAAGATCTGGGTTATCCGCCGCTTGTCACTCCGATGTCCCAGATGGTGGGTACGCAAGCCGTTCTCAATGTCTTAAACGGAGAAAGATACAAGATGTGTGCCAAGGAAGTCAAGGACTACCTGCACGGCAAATATGGCAAGGCGCCGGCTGAAATCGATGAAGATGTCAAAAAGAAGATCATCGGCGACGATGAGACCATCGATTGCCGTCCGGCCGATCTGCTGGAACCGGAGTTTGAAAAGCTCAAGGAAAAATACCGTGATATCGCCAGAAGTGATGAGGATGTCCTGTCGCTGGCACTGTTTGAAAACGTAGCGGTCGATTTCTTGAAAAAGAAATATGCCGCAGAAGCTGATGAGATCGATGAATTCGAGATGTTCATCTAAAAGGAGGGAAGTATGGAACTGATAAGCAGGTATTCCGGGATCTTCGCGATCTTCTTCTATCTCCTGGTCTTAATCCTGATCATGAAGCTCAAGCCTAAGAAAGAGGCTGTAGTGGAAGAAGAAAAGGAAGAGACAGCTGAAAGGATCGTTTCACCTTTGGATCTCGATGATGAAGATGCAACGGTTGCGGCTTTGGTGGCTGCCATCGAGTGTCGCAATGAATATAAGAAGAACGTACAGATAGTAAGTATAAGGAAGGTCGGATAATGAAATTATATAAAGTTAAAGTCAATGGCAAGGTCTATGAAGTTGAAGTGGAAGCCGTCGATGAAGTTAAAGGTAATATTGAAGCTCCGGTAAAAAAGGAAGCAGTCAAGGAAGCGGTCAGTGAAGGTGCCAACAATATCCTGGCGCCAATCGCCGGCAAGGTGCTTTCTATCAAGGTAAGCGTCGGTGATATGGTCAAGAAGGGCCAGACAGTCGCCATCATTGAAGCAATGAAACTGGAAAACGAGATCCAGTCCGCTTATGACGGCAAGGTCAAACAGATCGTCGTTTCCAGCGGTGACGATGTGAGAAACAAGGACGTTCTGATCGTCCTGGAGTAATGAAAGAACTTTTTTTCGAATCGCTCGATTCCACCAACAGCTACCTGAAAAGGAATTACGCTCAGCTTGATGATCTGACTTTTGTCAGGGCAGCCTATCAGGAAAAAGGTCGGGGACGAAACGGCCGCAAGTGGCTCTCTAAAAGTGGGGACTCACTGATGTTTTCCCTGCTTATCAAGGATGAAGAACTATTTGATAACTACAAGGCTCTCTCGGTCCTTTCCGCCTACAGCGTATTAAAGGTCTTAGAGGATTACGGCCTTAAAGATCTGAGTATCAAGTGGCCAAACGATGTCTATGTCTCTGATAAAAAGATCTGCGGCATCCTCTTGGAAGCCGTGAGTACGACAAAGATCGAATGTCTGATCATCGGTATCGGCCTCAACGTGAAGCAGAAAAGCTTTGAAGGCGACTATCGCCAAAAGCCGGTTTCTGTGGAAATGCTGGTGGATGAGGAGATCGATAGCGAAGAATTAAGAAAAAAGCTCTACTTTGAATTATTGAAGAATATTGAAAGACTGAAAGATGGAGAAGATCTCTACTCAGCGATAAGTGAATATGACTATCTTAAGGGCAGTGAAGCTTACGCTTCCATTGACGGGAATAAAAAGTCCGTCAAAGTCCTGGGAATGGACAATGATTATACGCTGAAAGTTAAAGACGGGGAGAGGATCCTTAGTCTTAACAGTGATGAGATCAGTTTCCATATTTAAGGGGGATTATATGAGTTTTCTGTATGAGAATCTTCTGCTGCTGACCTGGCAGCAGGTCACGATGTGGGTCATCGGAGGTATCCTGATCTACCTGGCGATCGCCAAGGAGATGGAACCTTCATTGCTGCTTCCGATCGGCTTTGGAGCGATCCTGGTCAACCTGCCTTTTTCCGGGGCGGTGGATCAGTATATCAGCGGTATTTTCCAGGAAGGGCCTCTGTCTTCGCTTTACAATGCGGGTATTGCCAATGAACTGTTCCCGTTGCTGCTGTTCATCGGCATCGGGGCGATGTGTGACTTCGGTCCGTTACTGACCAATCCGGCTTTGATGATGTTTGGGGCGGCCGCTCAGTTTGGTATTTTCTTTACCTTCTGTCTGGCTTCGATGTTTTTCCCGGTCAACGATGCCGCTTCAATCGCGACGATCGGCGCTGCCGACGGTCCGACGGCCATCGTTGTCGCTCAGAAGTTACATTCGACCTATCTTGGTCCGATCATGGTGGCAGCCTATTCGTATATGGCCTTAGTTCCGATCATTCAGCCGCCGGTCATCAGACTGTTGACGACCAAAAAGGAAAGAATGATCCGCATGGACTATGAACCCAAGGATGTCTCCCGTACGACGAGGATTTTATTCCCGATCATCATCACGATCATCGCGGGCCTGATCTCGCCGGCTTCGGTCTCTCTGGTCGGTTTCCTGATGTTTGGCAACCTCTTGAAAGAGTGTGGCGTCCTCAATGGCCTTTCCGATACGGCTCAGGGAGCCATGGCCAATATGATCACCCTGTTATTAGGTATCACCGTCGCTTCGCAAATGCAGGCGGAGAACTTCTTGCAGATCGATACACTGATGATCTTAGGTATGGGACTGTTTGCCTTTGTCTTTGATACGGCGGGCGGTGTCATGTTTGCGAAACTGCTGAACCTGTTTTTGAAGAAGAAGGTCAATCCGATGATCGGTGCCGCCGGTATTTCGGCTTTCCCGATGTCGGGTCGTATCATCCATAAGATGGGTCTCGAGGAAGACAATCAGAACTTCCTGCTGATGCATTCAATGGGTGTCAATGTTTCCGGCCAGATCGCTTCCGTCATTGCGGGCGGTCTGATCATGAGTTTCTTTATGTAGGAGGGCAGCATGGAATTTACACCAATGAACTTTGTCAACAATCTGATCTATATCTTCAAGGGTGAACTGGGTCTGTTCTTTGCCCTGGGGATCATCGCCTTATCGACGATCGTCCTCAACAGGATCTTTACGACAAAAGACGAATAAGCAGGGTGACCTGCTTTTCAAATACTTAAAACTTAAGCAAAATTAATATTTACAGCATAAAAAATGCTGGTACAATGGTTTTTGGCATATGAAAATTCTGATTTGTACCGACTTTTATAAAAACAATCTGGGCGGAGTGACGACTTCGTTGCTGGCTTTATCTTGTGGCTTAAAAAAATTAGGTCATGAAGTAAAGATCCTGACCCTTTCAGCGGATAATTGTTCCTATCGGGAAAAAGAGGCATACTATATCGCTTCATTTCCGGCCAACTATGCGCCAGGCATGCGCATGAGTTTTGAGTTTGACGATCCTTTGATCGATCAGCTGATCCAATGGCAGCCCGATATCATTCATGTCCAATCCGAGGCGACTGTTTTCCTGATGGCAAAAAAGATCGCCAAAAAGTGTCATAAACCGCTCATCATGACCTGTCATACGGATTACGCCTATTTTCTTGTCAAAGAAAAGAAAGATCTCTTTATCTTTAAGGCTATCGCTTATTTCCTGGGCAAGCTCGTATATGGCCCGGCGAAAGTCCTCGTCGTGCCTTCCAAAAAGGCCTGCGGTTTTTCTTTCCTGCAGGCCCACAAAGACAAGATGTATGTCATACCTAACGGCATACAGCTGGAGAACTTTACGCAAAGGCTATCGATGAAGCAGCGTCAGGAACTGAAAAAACGCTATGGCATCAAGAATGAGGCCAAGATCATGACAGCCATCACCCGTCTAAGCAAGGAGAAAAACATCTCCGAGCTCATCGAATACCTGCCTGATCTTTTAAAAGAAATACCTGAAGCGGTATTACTGATCGTTGGGGAAGGTCCTGACAGGAAGAGATTAGAAAAGAGAGTCGAACAGCTGCAGCTACAGGATCATGTCGTCTTCAGCGGTTATATAGCGGCCGACGATGTCTGGGCCTATTACGATCTGGCGGATGTCTTTGTCTCGGCCTCGGTCTTTGAAGTCCACAGTATGTCCTATCTTGAAGCCCTGGCTTTAGGAAAACCGTTACTTTGTCGGAAAGATGAAGCCCTGGATGGGGTTCTGGAAGATCACGAAAACGGCTTCATCTATCAGAACAAGCAGGAGTTCGTGCAATACGCCAAAATCTTATTCAATGATGAAGAGGTCAGAAAACAGATGGGTCTTAATTCACTTGAAAAGGCTAAACAGTTTTCAGCGGAAAGTTTTGGTCAAAATGCAGTCGCTTTGTACGAGAGTGTGATCGCCGAAACAGATCCTCAACAGGTGCTGCAGCCGAATACGGATCGGGTGTAGTATTAGCTAAAATAAATATCTCAAATTCAGAAAAACGCCAAAAATGGCGTTTTTTTCTGTTTTGGGATAATTTGGATCCTTTTTAGAAATTATAATCAATTACGGATGGATTCGGATCTTTATATCATCTTTTTATTGTTTATGATCGGCACTTGTATGGGCAGCTTTTTAAGCTGTCTGAGTTTTCGCCTGATCAGGAAACAAGACTGGCTATTCAGCCGCAGTTGTTGTCAGTACTGTGGCCATCTTTTAGGTTTCTTAGATCTCATCCCCGTCTTTTCCTATCTGTTTTTAAAAGGAAGATGCCGCTATTGTCATCATAAGCTTGACAGGGAAATGTTTATATCTGAATTAGGTAGCGCTTTAGTCTTTGTCCTGACTTATCTAAAACACGGAGGTATCGATCTGTTTCTGGTCAGGGATCTGATCCTTTTCAGTGCTTTGATCGGTTTGTCGATGGTCGATGAAAAGACTTATCTGATCCCGGATGGCTTTGTGATAGCAGGAATAATCAACTGGTTTCTAAGTCTGATCTTTATGGAGAATATAAAGGATCACCTGATCAGGGGCCTGGGTTCAGCTTTGTTTCTAAGCGGACTGATCTTTCTGATGTATCTGGGTATGAAACTGCTTTGTGATAAAGAGGGGATCGGAGGTGGTGACATCAAGTTATTGTTTATGGTCGGTCTCTATCTGGACTTATATAAAGGATCATTAGTTCTGCTTATTTCAAGTTTATTAGGGATCATCAGGATCCTGAAAAATAAAAAAAGGATGATCGCTTTCGGGCCTTGTATCGCCTTGGCCTGTTTTATAGTGATCATCCTTGGATAATATCAGTCTTTTATGATCTTAATCTTGCGGTTAAGCAGGACGCCGATGATCATGGGAATGGTATCGGCGATAAAAGCTACGAAATTGCTGGCGAACTTGAGATTGAGGGGATAATGGTACATCGCAATCTCGATCATAGTTTTTATGAGAGCTATGCCGATGAAGACGGCTATGACGCAATACAGGATCTTGAAAGCGGTCTTTTCCGTTTTAGGCAGCAAATAACCTAAAGAAACGCCGATAAAGGCCTGACCGATGGCCCAGGCAATGGGGAAGGATCCGCCTTTAAGCAGGTTGGCAATGATACAGCCAAAAAAGCCGACCAAAGTTGCAGGAATGCCGAAGGTATTGAGATACATGCCAAAGACGATATAGCCCAGATCGAGTTTGATCCGGTTGATGATGGGAATTATCACAAAGGCCGATAAGACGACATACATGGCGATGCCTAAGGATAAAAAGGCGATCTTCTGGTTCTTTTTCATACTTTAATTGTACTAAATAGGCTAAAAGTTTAAGAAAGAGATCGTTTATCGGAATAAAAAACGTCAAAATTGACGTGAAGGTGAGGAATTTCTCCATTTCCTGCCAATAATGTAATGGAGGACATAAGCACGCATGTCTTCTGGAATAAGCATCGCGCACACCACCCCTTTATTATGAAGGGAGGATAAGTGGATCAAACAATGATCACGATCGCCATCTTTGTTTTGGAGATCGTGGTCGCGGTCCTGACGCTTGTGCGGATGCGAAAGGGCCGTGAAGCAACACGGCCCTTTCTGTCCTCTATCGGGTGTGCACCTATATTGTAACATAAAACCCAGGTCTCCATAAGTCTTATAATAAGGTGTTCATCATATAATATAGGTATATATGGACAATAAGATGGCAATAATGGCCAATATACTGATCGTTTTACTGGAAATAAGGGGTTTTATCCTGAGTTACAGGCATGTGAAGTGGCAGGTTATCATCTATTATACGGAGATCTCCAATTTTTTGGCTTTTTTGGCGTCGATCTTTTATATATTGACCAATGGAAATGATCCTTTATGGCGCTACTTCAGCTGTTGTCTGCTGATGATGACGTTTCTGATCTCCTTGTTTGTGCTTTCTCCGGCTTTGGGCGGGGTAAAAACGGTCATGTTAGGGGGAGAATGCCTCTATCACCATACTTTAGTACCGCTGATAAGCCTTTTTTCTTACCTTTTCTTTGAAAAACACAGCGATCTGTGGCTTATTCCGGTCGTATTTTCGATGATCTATGGTCTTTTGATGATATATCTCAATCATCTGGGCAAGCTTTCAGGGCCTTATGACTTCTTTAAGATCAGGGAAAACGGCTTAAAAGCGACTTTTATCTGGGTAATAGTATTGATCATTATTATTTCAGCTATCTCACTAGGGATAATGTTTATAGCCGGATAATGTAATATATATTAACAAATATATAATAAAAGTCTTTGAATAATGGATTTAATAATACTTATTTAAAAAGATAATGCCTTTCCAGTTTGAAAAACAGATAAGAACAGGCAATGATGGATAACAGATAGATGACTATCTCACTGAAGATGCCGTATTTTACGGCTATATCGTGAAAGACGGGCTGGGTGGTCGCATAGGCCATCGTGATATAGAACATATTGGGTTCGATATGGATATCGTTTAAGATCTTGTGACTGATGAGGTTGATCATAAAGGCGATAAGGGCCATTATCATAAAAAGATAGACGGAAGGAAGGAATTTAAGATCTTTCCGTTTTTTTAATATAAGTAAGGCTATGATGGCGGTCGTGATGATCAGGCCGTGGTAGGCAAAGGAATGACAGGTCAAAACTATCTGGTCTCTGAGCATGTCATAGGGCAAGATCAAAGCTATTAGGTCGGCAAACAGGGAAAAAGTGGCCAGAAAGACCAGAAAAGCGTTCTGAAGCTGTTTTTTGGGCAGAAAAACGCTTATAAAGGCGCAATACATGGCCATTGAGCATAGCTGCCAGGGAAAAAACCAGAGATTGAGCTGTCTATTGAAGACATAGACGTAGCAGAACCACTGCTTGAAGACTTCCGCCAGGATCATGAAAAGGCCTATATGGTTTAGTATCTTCAGCAATTCTTCCTCTTTTTTCCTTCTTAGCAGGAAAAACAGGCCAGTATTGGCAAGAATTATCGCTAAAAGGGCTAAAAGATGGAAGATACCGAAAAGTTTTGGCGTTTCTTTAAAGCAGATCCCCATAACAAAAGTATAGATTATATTTGGGCAAACATGTTAAAAGCTACTTGTTTTTGGGCTTATTTGTCTTCAACTTAAAAAGGAAGGCGGTATAAGCCACAAAAACAATTATATTATTTGGCTATTTTCGGGGAAAAATCAATAAAAATGGCTAAAAAACCGTTGATATATCATATTTTAGACTGATTGTTATACTCAAATAATAATATAGTAATGTTGCACTTATGTTGCGGCTACTTCTGTAAATTAATGATAGTCAATGATAGGTAATAGCGTATCATTTCCTGTTATCGATCGTCCCTATTCCAGGTTTGAAGAGCTCACATAATGATATGTGAGATTTATGCAGATCTGGGCAACGGTCGATCGGGAAACATAATACTTATTCAGTCATTGAATTACATTCTTACTTTATAGAATAGCAATGAAGGAGGAAATGAATGAAAGGAGTTTTAAGCAAATTTCTGAGACTGCTTTGTGTCGTTTTGCTTATAATCAACACCATTCCTAAGTCACTTTACGCTGAAGGTGAAGAGCCGGCAGCTGAAGTACAGGAAGAGATCGTTGAAGCGGCTCCTGTCGAAGAAGCTCCTGCGCCAGAGCCTACCCCTGAACCGGTAGCGCCTGTCGCAGAGTCTCCACCGGCAGAACCGGCAAAACCGGCAGAAGAATCGGCTCCAAAAGAGGAACCTGTCGTTCAGGAAGAAAAAGAACCTGAAGTGGCAGAACCTGTTAAAGAAGTCGAAGAAGCAGTTTCGGAAGAGGAGACAACACAAGATGTTGCCCCTGAAGCGGCTTTGGAAGAGACAGAAGTGAAAGCTGAAGTTGAATCTGAAGAGGAAGCTGTTGCGGAAACCGAGGAAGAGATCGTTTATGTGATCTATTTCGAAGCTTCGGAAAACGGCCTTATCTTGGCTGATCCTGATCATCCTGTAAAGGAATTCAGGCAGGAAGTAAAGGCTAAAGAAGAACTGGTTTCAGTAACGGCTAAAGCTGACGAAGGCTTCGAATTCAAAGAGTGGCAGCTCAACGGAGAACATTTCTCTGATGATCCTGTACTCAATGCCTCTCAGATCGAACTGAAGGATAAAGACAAATACAAGGCTTTATTCGAAGAGATCAAGGAAGAAGAGGCTGTAGAAGAAGTCGAAGTTGAAGTCGGTGAAGAAACTGAAGAGCTTGAAGAATCTGAAGAAGAAACTATCTATGAGATCTTCTTTGCGGCTTTAGAAAACGGTCAGATCCGCCTTGATGCAGAGGAATCTGCTTTGCAGGGTGAGATCAGACAGGAAGTCAAAGAGAAGGAAGAGCTTATTTCAGTCATCGCTGAAGCAAATGAAGGCTATGAATTTGTCGAATGGCAGTTGAATGGTGAAAAGTTTGCGGAAGAAGCTGAATTAAAAGCTGAAAGCATCGAACTCAAAGATCAGGACAAGTATGTTGCCGTGTTCAAAGAGGTAGAATCTGAAGAAGAAATAGCTGTAAAAGCTGTACAAAAATACACAATTATTTTCATGAATGGAGATGATGTGTATGTAACCGTTAACGATGTTGAAGAAGGCACTCTGATTTCTAGCTTGCTTCCAGAAACAGATCCAGAAGTTGAAGACGGATATCGTTTTGGCGGATGGGATTATGCCGAAGGACAAACAGTTTCTGAAGATGCCACGATAAACGCAAAAGATCCTGTTAAGATTTGGACAGTTACGTTTGTTAACCGTGACGGCGAAGCTACAGAAATCCGAACAGTCGATAATGGCGAAGTGATCACAATGCCTGCAGTTATTCAGCGTGAAGATTATGTTGGATATTGGGCTACGGGCACTGCTCACTCAGGACAAGGCTCAGGTTTTGATCCGGTTTCTAGAATCGGAAAGGAAGGAGCCACCTATACCGTTACAAGCGATGTAACGATTGGTCCTGATTACGATAAGATCGCTTATACAGTAGTTTTCTACAAAGAAGATAAAACTACAGAAGTAGCTAGGAAAACTGTTGATGTTGATACAAGCTATTGTCTGAACGAAATTCCATCTGTTCCAGAAAAACAAGGCTATGTTGGAAAGTGGGTTTACGAGAACGGTGATTTTTCTAACCAAGTTTCAATCAAAGAAGATACGAATGTATGGGCAGAATATGAGCAAAATACTTTCACTGTGACTTATTTGGTTGATGGTGATACCTATGAAACAGATACGTATTACAGCGGTGACTCGCTTGTTCTTCCTGCGAACCCTGTAGTAGAAGGAAAAGATTTTGATGGCTGGTATGTCGGAGATACGCAATACTTGGGTGGGGAAAAGGTTTCTTCTAATCTTACACTCAGCGCAAAGTTTAAAGATGAATTTTCCGTAAATTTTGTCATTAAAAACGATGACGGAAGCATTGGTGAAAGATTATCTCAGTATTTCCGTGCCGCTGGAGAAAAAATTGGCACAATGCCACAGAATCCGTTTATTGCCGGAAAGATCTTTGAAAAGTGGGTAATCGAAGGAACGGATACAGAAGTGACTAAGGATACCGTTGTTGAAGGAAATATGACGGTTGTTGCAGTGTTCCGTGAGATTGCTGTATATAGTATTACGGCTGAGTACTACTATTTGAATGATGCTGGTGAAGAAGTGATCTTCAATACTGATCTGATTCAAGTAGAAAAACACGAATTGCCATATACTATCACTGCTCCTTCAACTACTCAGACAGATTCTAGTCAAGTTTCTGGTGGCCCGATTTATTATCCGGAGACGCCTACACTTACAGTAGAAGAAAACGACTTTGCCGATGACAACAAAGCTACTGTCAGAATTAAATATGTTCCTTTTACTGCGGAGTATGACTTCGTTTATAAGGTAAAAGATTTATCTGGAGATGGGTATACCGAAATTCCTGATACCAAAGAGCATGTTTATGGTGTTTTGAATAGCTATGTGACTCCAACAGTCAAGACATTTGAAAATTATGAACTTGAACTTGCTGAAGGAGCTACTATTACGCAGGCTGCTGGCCAGGAACTTGTTGTCAAGTACACCCGCAAGAGTTATCAGCTTACATATGACACAAAAGGTGGCACTTATGTTGGTGGTGTGACAAGTCTTTATGGCTCTACGGTCACGTTGTCTGCAACCACGCCTACCCGTGATGGATACGATTTTGCTGGCTGGTATTTGGATGAGGGCTGTACACAGCCTGCTGGCACTTCAGTAATACTTGAAGGAAATACAACGATATATGCCAAGTGGAACCCCAAGACTGTAGACTACACTATCGTTTACATGTTTGAAAAGTTCAACGATGCAGGCACACAGTCCAGTTACGTGTATGATAATTCAGAAACCGGACAGGGAACTGTCGGTAGCACAATATACGCAAACGATGCTGCTATCCCTGATAAGACCAAAAAAGGATGGGAAAAGGATACTGACAAGAATGCTGAATCCAGTGTTGTTGTTGCTGCGGATGGAAGCACGGTACTGCTTGTTTATTATAAGTTAAAGACCTACACTTTTACATTCACAATTAATGGTAATAGCACAAATGGCAGGTATAGGATGACCATAAAAGGAACTACCTATCGAGCCAGTGATAATACTAAATACAGTTTTACGGCAAAATTAGGTCAGGATATATCTGCTGACTGGCCGATCAATGGCAGTAGCGCAACTATTTGGGATAATAATAATGGATACTATTTCTATTATTGGAGTTGCCAAGGTACCTCTTATGCATCCAAGATTTTAAGGGTAACAGAGGCGTTGTTGCCTAATGGCACATCAACAAATGTTACAGTAACTGGTACATGGCGTAATAGCAACAATACTGTTCAGGTAAACTATTACCTGCAGAACGCTGATGATAACGGTTATACGTTATCCACGCTTTACAGCCAAACAGCGCCATCTGGCACCTATAGTCCTAAAGAAATTGCTGGCTATACTTATGACCATTCAAATAATACGAATACAGCATACAATTTCTACTACAATCGTCATACATATCAAATTGAATACTACTACGGTACAGAAAAACTGAAAACGATCTCAAATGTTAAGTATGATGCAGACATTACAAGCAGTACCTACAACTGGGCACCTACCCAGGCAGAATGCGGGGTAGAAAGCGATTATACATGGGGTGGTTGGTATGATAATGCTGGTTGCGAAGGTACCCCATACACCTTTAGCAAGATGCCTGCAGGCGCTACGAATGGTAGTGTCGCGCTGGTTCTCTATGCCAAGTGGAATGCACCTTCTTATACAGTGAGTTTTGTTGACAGCGAAGACACCAGTAATAAACTATTTGGTGATAAGACGGTTGAAAAGTATAAAAAGGTTGAAAATCCAGGTGTACCAGAAAAAGAAGGCTATTTATTCGATGGATGGTATACAACGGCTGACGGTGATACTTTATACGACTGGAACACTCAAATCGCAGAAAACACAACAGTATATGCGAAATGGAGCAGAAAAACATTAAGTTATACTGTTAATTACGTTGATGAAGAAGGGGAAGCAGTTGCAGAAGCTAAGACAGTAACAAATCCGAATTTTGTAGTTGGACAAACTGTCAGTGAACAAGCAATTGCTGTAGCCGGATATCGTCCTGATGCGAGTAGCAAGTCGTTTGATCTTACCGGAAACGATGAAGATAATGTAATTACCTTTGTTTATAGCGAAAAGGCCGAAACTACTAGCTATAAAGTAAGATATATCATTGCTGAAGGGGAAACCGGTGCAGGATTAGCAGTTGCAAAAGAAAAGAAAGTTGAAAATGTTCCCGGTAATACCGCTTCTGTCATTGAACTTGCGGCGGCAGTAGATTATTCTTTGCTTGAAGATTACGATGAATTAAATGGCATCGAATTCTTCCCGGATGAAGTTGAGAAGACTTTAGTGTTGTCCTCAGTTGAAGAGCAGAATGTATTGACTTTCTACTATTCTAGTTTCAAGAGTGCGCACATTACAGTCAGATACGTCGATATTAACGGAAATGCGATTACAACCATTCATACAGAAATGATGAAAGTTGGCAAAACGTTTACATTGGCGCATACACCAATTTCTGGTTGGGAATTTGAAAGAGCAGTATTTGGAACATCAGTTTCTGGCGATGAAGCAGAGAATTCATATAAGATAACAGAAGAGTATGCTGAAAGTGGTTTAGATTTCACTCTAGTATATAAGAAGAAACTGACTATTACAGTTAATAACTTCAGAAAACAGTATGATGGCACTGCTTTAACATTACCAGAGAATATGTCCGATCAGCTTACTGTCGACGGCTTGATAAATGGCGATATTTTAACTTCCGTTAATCTTGCTTATGCAAATAACGATGTAGATAATGGCCGTTTAAATGCAGGCGTTTGTACTGTAACTCCTAACGGCGCAGTTATCAATAATGGCAGTGATAATGGCTATTATAAAATTCGTTATATAAGCGGTACATTAACAGTTGAGAAGGTAAATGTAACGATACGAATAGAGCCCGACCGTTGGACTGGCGCAATATATGATGGTACGGTTAAAGAGACTGGATTTACTAATCCTAGTAAAGAAAAATCAGACTACATCTTGATCAGCCACGAAGGATATAAAGAAAAATATCTTGATGCGATTTGGGAAACTATTACAAATCTTGAAGTTGTAACATATGATGCAAGCGCAGCTGGACTTAAATATTACGTAATAGCAGAAAAAGATGTTGGAGATTATTCTTATATAATTCCAATAACAATCAGCAATCTGCCTGATAACGATAATTACAGTGTTGCATTGTATGTTAGAGATGGACGTTTACAGATCTTACCTAAAAAGGTTACGATCACTACCGGATCTGATTCCAAGGCTTATGACGGATCAGCTCTGACAAAGGATGAAGCTTCTATCGAAGGCCTGGTTGAAGGCGAATCAGTCACTCTGGCTGCAACCGGATCTCAGACCGAAGTCGGTTCAAG
>JAFRJA010000163.1 GCA_017432545.1 Erysipelotrichaceae bacterium | reverse complement strand
GTGATTAGGAAAACGTTGTCAACAGCAAGTCCTCTTTCTGGTAGCAAACGAACATAATTATCCAAATTATTTACAATTGTTTGATTTCAAATCGCTAATAATATCAAAACACGCTTTTTTATAGCAAATTTTTAAAATCCTTTTCTTATAAAGAAATCTTCTTACTTCCATGATCTTTTCCTTATCGGTTTCGATAACAACATAGAAAACAATAAAATTTTTGACCGTAATGGTGTAATAAGGGTTTTGTCTTTTTCTGGAAGATTTATATGTTGGAAACTCGTCTGCTTCAGGCAACCTTTTTCTGATAGCCGCTTCTGTTTCATTAAGCAGGTCATTTGCTGCCTCTTAATTCTCCAAGACATCAGCAATATATGTTATGGCCTCATTAAGATCATCATAGAACAGCGGAAGATATGAGAGTCTCCACTTCTTAACCATTGAGGTTCTTCCTTATTTTTCCAAACACTTCATCATGTGTGAGTCTTTCCTTGTTTGACTGAGCCTGAGCGTCAGCGGCATCCAGAGCATATTCTATACTGTCGGTCAACCTGGAATATTCTTCTAAAGATAACACAACCATTGATCCATAACCATTTTTGGTCAGAAAGACCGGTCTGCCCTCTTTAACACTGGCTTCAATTTCCGGATATTTGTTTCTCAGATCAGAAACAGGTCTGATATCAAGCGTCATAACATGATCCTCCTGTATGACATAATTCTATCATAATTATGATATTTTATGTTTTTTTATTTGTTCCAAAAACATAGAAAAAATCAGATTTAATTGACTTATTTCTTATAACATTGCCACGATATGTCCCAAACAAAAACCGATAATGTTGTTATCGGAAATTAACTTTAATCCTTTCTTTTATAAAGGAAATATTCCCTTTTTCCCAGAAGCAAGCTACTGGCAAAGTTTTCTAAGGCAATAACAGTCAGTTCCAAAAATGAAAGTAGATTTTTACCTGGACTAATTCCTTTTCTTCTTATCGGTTTTAAGATCTTTCGCAAAGATGATACAGATGATGAAGATGATACCGATAACGATCATGGCAATACCCATGAAGTTCATGAAATCACTTGCACCCTTGTAGTAAAGCGTCAGGATACCATTTAAAATTTCTAAGACGCCCGCAAAGATCAGAATGCCTTTGGTACAGAAAGTTATGCCAAAGACACCGGCGATGATATTGATACCAGGAATAATATAAATTGATAGACGAAGAAGCGTTGCCTCAAAATCAGTATGAGGCAATATCTTCATGATCAGTTTGTCATTATCGAACTGCCAGGCGATCGTAAAATACATCACGACAGCGACGATCAGTTCAAGAATACAGATAAAACGGGCGATCTTTTTAAACATACCTTAATTTTAATAAAATATCTTGACCAGATAAAGGCCGTTAGGATCGGCATTGTATCTTCTGGTCGTCTTACATGGTTTATTCAACATCTCATCGATGTCTTGTAAAGTTTTCTTTCCTCTGCCTAAATCAATAAGAGTACCTACCATGATCCTGACCATATTGCGTAAGAAACCGCTGCTGGTGACTGTTATCTTAAGCAGATCTTTTTTACGGGTTATTCTGAATTCTTTAATATCCCTGACCTGATTGGGGTATTCCTTGATACTGGAAGTATTGAAGGAAGTAAAGTCATGAACTCCCAGAAACTTTTCTGCACCCTTCTTCATCAGGTCGACATCGAGTTTATAGAAGCACTGGAAAGCAAAACCATTGAGAAAGACATCATATTCACCGATATTGATCAGATATTCATAAGTCTTCTTTTTGACGGAATAACGCGCATGAAATGAATCGGGAACCTGTTTTACTTCTATAACATGGATATCATCAGGTAATAACGAATTCATGGAGAATTTCAGTTTACCGACATGTTTATTAATATCGGAATCAAAATGAAAGACCTGTCCTTTGGCGTGGACTCCGGCATCGGTTCTTGAAGACATGACGATACGGATCTTTTCCGAAAAGATCTTTTCTAAGACTGACTCGATCACATCCTGAATAGCCAAAGCGTTGATCTGGGATTGAAAACCGGCGTAATTGCGGCCGTTATAGGCAATGGTGACTTTATACCTCATAAGAAGTAACGGCTGGCGATCGAGAAGGCCAGAGTTAAAGTACAGATAAATATGAACAGATAATCATGGATCGTGAACTTCAGCACATGGTAGCGCGTACGCTTGGCACCCGGCACATAGCCTCTGGCTTCCATCGCATCAGCGAGTTCATAGGCTCTTTCAAAAGCTACGGAGAATAACGGCACGATCAATGACAAGATAGCGGCGATCTTCTGTGAGATCTTGCCATTTTCAAAATCAACACCACGGGATCTTTGTGCATTCATGATCCTTAATGTTTCTTCTATGATCGTCGGAATAAAACGCAAAGCGATCGAGACCATCATCGCAACTTCATGGCTTGGGAAATGAATTACTTCAAGCGGTTTAAGTAACCACTCAATACCCAAAGTCAGATCCAGAGGATTAGTCGTAGCCGTAAGCAAAGTCGTGATCGAGATCATCAGCAGGAGTCTGACGATGACAAACAGTGTATTCAATATCGCATCTTCATAGATAACGAAATTACCGATATTGAATAACGGATCACCGGTCTTGATCGTCAAAGAGTTGATCAGAAGTAAGAACACCATCATCATCAGCATCGGTTTGAAGGACTGTACGATCATCCTGATACCGATCTTGGCTAAAGCCAAGGCTATCGTAATAAGAACGGCAATTACCAGAAAAGCCCACCAGCTCTTTGGAATAAAGACGGCAGCGATCATCAGGAATAAACCGATCAGCTTGGCTCTTGGATCCAGACGATGCATAAGAGAATCGATAGGAATGTATTTACCGAAAACTAAATTATTCATTTCAGTTGCCTTCCTATCTCTTCGGCGATCGTATCCAAAGTTCTGGCTTTATCAGAAAGCTTAAAACCGTTTTCCATAAGCATGTTTCTGAAAGTCACGATCTGCGGTTCCAGCAGATCAAGTTCTTTCAATAATTCTTTATTGTTGAACAGATCAAAAGTCGGACCATGATATCTGATCTTGCCATGGGATAAGACGACCGTCTCATCACAATAGTTGTAGACCATCTCGTTATCATGGGAAACGATGATGATCGTTTTATGTAAAGTTTTGTTTAAGTTTACAAACAGATCGATTATCTCTTTGGCGCCATGCGGATCAAGACCGGCCGTCGGTTCATCCAGGACGATGATCTTCGGATCACAGGCGATGATCCCGGCAATCGCTACTCTTCTTTTCTGACCGCCGGAGATCTCCAAAGGTGAGCGGTTGAAATAACTCTCATCGATATTGACGAGTTTCAGAGCTTCCGCTGCCATTTTCAGAGCCTCATCAGGAAAGACACCGAAATTCAAAGGACCGAAAGCGACATCCTTGAGGACCGTCTCTTCAAAAAGCTGATATTCCGAAAACTGGAAGACCAGTCCGACGTCCTTGCGCAATGGTTTTAAAAATTTCTGTTTCTGACCGGCAACGATATTGTAGTCAAGGATCTGTAAAGAACCTTCATCAGGAAGCAGTAAAGCGTTCAAATGTTCGACTAAAGTCGATTTACCTGAACCGGTCTCGCCGATGATGGCGGTAATAATACCTTCCTTGATATCGAGATTGATATCATCAAGAGCCTTATGGGCATAAGGCATTCCTTTATTGTAGATATAACTTAATGATTTGAACGATATCGGCATAACTGCTTCACCATCCCTTCCAGATCATCAGGTTTTAATTTAATCTTTCTTGAAGCAAAAGCTTCTCTGATATTCTCAACAAACGGAACATCCAGGTTGATCCTGCGCAGTTTTTCCGCATCCGCAAAGACCTTCTCAGGTGTATCATGCATGAAAAGCTTTCCCTTATTCAAAACGACACAGTCATCCGACTGTAAGACTTCTTCTATATCGTGAGTGATCGAAATGATCGTGATGTCATCGCCTTCCGCCAGTTCATACATCAGTCTCTTTATCTCTTTCTTACCTTTAGGGTCCAGCATTGAAGTAGCTTCATCAAAAATGATGATGTCAGGCTTCATCGCCAATATGCCCGCGATCGCTACTCTTTGTTTCTGGCCACCCGAAAGATTCTGCGGCTCATAGTCGAGATAATCAGTCAGACCTACTTTTTCCGCATATTCTCGGATGATCGGTTCCATCTTCTCACTTTCGATCTGCTTGTTTTCCAGGCCAAAAGCGATATCATCCTTCACGGTCGAACCGATAAACTGATTATCGGGATTCTGAAAAACGATACCTAAACGCGTCCTGATCCTGGCGATGTTTTCTTCATTGACCTCTAAGCCGTCGATCCTGATCGAACCTTCCTTGATCGGCAAAAGACCGGCGATCAATTTCGCCAAAGTGGATTTGCCTGAACCGTTGTGGCCGATAATCGTTACATAATCACCCTTTTTAATATCAAAAGAAATGTCATCAATGGCCTTTTTTTCTTCGTTATATGAATAATGAACGTCTCTAATCTCAATCAGACTCATACTTTATGATTATACCCGTTTCTTTATTTTTTTCTCAGCTCTTCAAGTTTTCTGTTTAAAGCTGCAAAAGCTTCTTTTAAATCATCGATATCTCTGACAGTCATCTCCATCGGGCACATTCCCGTTCCTTCGCGGTTGATGATATATTCGACAAGTTTGTCGTAACTGTAAGTTATGCCATATTTATCAAAAATATCTTTGCCTGCCTTTGACAGCGTAAAAGTATGGACTTCCTTTACACCTGACAAGGTCAGAAGCATTGCCGAAGCCTTACCGATGAGTTTATCTGCCACGATCAGATCTTTAAAAAAATAAAGATCCTCATTCATGGGTATAATGACCGGTTTTATGCCTTTATCATAGGATGTATAGCCGTTGGAGGCACAGATCGAATAATAGCCTTCAATAAGTTTCTGTTTTAAATCCATATATCCAATTATACATAATTTTTTGCGTTATAATTATTTATAGAAAAAGGAGAATTTATATATGCCATTAGTTACATCTAAAGAAATGTTTGAGAAAGCATATAATGGTGGCTATGCTATCGGCGCTTTCAATGTAAACAACATGGAAATCATTCAGGGTATCACGGAAGCTGCAAAAGAAGTCAACTCTCCGATCATCCTTCAGGTTTCCAAAGGTGCAAGAGCTTATGCCAACAGGACTTATCTTGTCAAACTGGTTGAAGCAGCCTGCATCGAAACAGGTTTACCTATCGTTTTACACCTTGACCATGGTGATTCATTCGAAACCTGCAAATCCTGCATCGAAGATGGTTTCACTTCTGTCATGATCGACGCTTCTTCAAAACCATTTGAAGAGAACATCGCCATCACCAAGGAAGTTGTTGATTATGCCCATGCTCATGGCGTAGTCGTCGAAGCTGAACTCGGTACCTTAGCTGGCGTTGAAGATGATGTCAAAGTTGCTGCTGAAGATTCATCTTACACCAGACCTGAAGACGTTGAAGAATTCGTCACCAGAACAGGCTGTGACTCATTAGCTATCGCTATCGGCACTTCTCATGGTGCTTACAAGTTCAAACCTGATCAGTGCACAAGAAACGAAAAAGGTATCCTTGTACCTCCACCACTCAGATTCGATATCCTCGAAGATGTATCAAGAAGATTACCGGGCTTCCCGATCGTTCTCCACGGTGCTTCATCTGTTCCACAGGAATGGGTAAAAGTCATCAATGAAAACGGCGGCAAGATGCCTGATGCCGTAGGTGTTCCGGAAGAACAGCTGAGAAAAGCTGCCAGCATGGCTGTCTGCAAGATCAACATCGACTCCGACCTGCGTCTGACCATGACTGGTACGATCCGTCAGTTCTTCAATGAACATCCAGAGAAATTCGACCCACGTGAATATCTCAAACCAGCCAGAGAAAACATCAAGGAACTTGTCAAACACAAGATCGTCTATGTCTTAGGCTCTGACAACAAGATCTAATAAGCATAATTATGGTGCATCAAATGATGCACCATCTTTTTTATTTCTTCTTAAATAATAAAGCGCTGTGGAAGTTCATCCCCACTTCCTCGATATAGAAGTGAAGGATCGCCTTATGGTTTTTGGTTGCGGTACAAAGAGTGATATATTCTTCTTCGACCGTATTTTCCATAAATTTAAACAGTGCTTTTCCTATTCCCTTATTGCGGCATTCCTTTTCTACAAAGATCTCCATTACCTCAAAACAAGCAGTGTCTTTGGGAATAACGGAACACATGTTTTCTCTTTTTTCGCTGTGGCCAAACAGATAACCGATTATCTTCTCATCATTTTCAGCCACAAAGATCCTGTTTCCCGTTATGTCTTCTTTCTTATTAGCGCGATAGCCATAACAGCTTTCTTCCGCTTCCCATTTTTCCGAAAGCTCTATCAGCTGTTTAATGGCCATTTCATCAGGCTTGACTTCACTTATCTTCATCGATCAGACAGACAGCCTCTGCCATCGCTCCTTCATCATGGCCGATAAAGCCCATGCCTTCTCCGCACGTCGCTTTGACATTGATCTGTGACTCATCACAATGTAGGTGCTCAGCGATATTTTTTCTCATCTGATCGATATGGGTGGCCATCTTCGGTTTTTCGATGATGATCAGAGAATCGATGTTGATGATCTTATAGCCGTTCTTTTTCAACATCTTATAAGTCTCATCCAGCAGGAGTAATGACGAGATGTCCTTGTATCTTTCATCCTTATCCGAAAAATGGGTGCCGATATCCTTCAAGCCCATAGCTCCGATCAGCGATTCAATGATCGCATGTAACAACACATCGGCATCAGAATGACCTAACAGCCCCTTTTCATAAGGTATCTTGACCCCACCGATGATCAGATCTCTGCCTTCCACCAGTCTGTGCACATCCTTTGACTGCCCTATCCTCATACTATCTCCACCTCTCTGATATCATCATAAACTTCATCACATTCTTTCGCTAAGATCTCTTTGGCCTGATGGCCATTGGCCACCAGCACGCAACGGATATTCATCGCTTTAGCCGTCTCCAGATCATGCAGAGTATCGCCGATCATCAGACAATCATCAGGATTTTTATCTTTGACCCAGTTTTTCGCGATATCGATCTTGCTGCCGGCATAGATATTGTCGATGCCCAGCACTTCATCAAAATATCCTTCAATGCCCAGTTCTTCCAGCTGCTTTTTTAAAGCCTCAAGACTGGAAGCACTAAGCAGGATATTCTTATAGCCTTTCTCATGACATTTCTTGAGAAAATCAATAACGCCCTCATAGACTTTATATTCATCTTTCATGGCACAATAGCGATCAAACCAGAATTGTCCCACTTCCGCATAGGAATACTTATCCCAGTCAAAACCCACAGCTTCATAATAATCCTGGACCGGGAAGGTAAAGATATGCAGATACTCATCCATCGTCAAAGGCTCACGCTCAAGTTCAAAATGCCTGATCGTATCGTTTTCGGCCTTAAGACATACTTCCATGTCATCCAGGATCGTGCCATTGAAATCAAAGATTATGTACTTCATACAATTTAATTATATAAAAAAGACTCTTACGAGTCTTCAATATTCATCTGCTTCCGAAATCACTGCCGGGCCTTCGTCTTCGATCTCTTCCAGTTCATCTTCCTCGAGTTCGATCTCCGAGATGTTGACATGAGATTCTTCAAATTTGCGGCGTTCACTCAGATCCCATTTGTTTTCCTTTAAGGAAACGAAACGGGTATCAAGCGTCAGGTCTGAATAGAACTGGCCGATCTTATTGGCGGCAGCGCCATAGATCTTGGCTACTTCTTCCCAAAGTTTCTGAAACTGAACGGCACGTTTCTTTTTTGACAGAACATCATAAGCGATATCGGTCATAGATTTGACATTGGACATGTTATCTGTTTCTAACTCCTAATAATACTCTAATTTTATTGTTCTTTCCTCATCATCTATGAGGTAGCGCATTACTAATATATCACTATTATTTTGAAAATCAACCACTTTTACATCAATTTTAATAATTCCTTCTTCACTACTTATTCTGGCATAATTATCACTTCGCAAATGAAGTTCCAGTGAATGATCAGCCGCCTTTCTGTATAAGCAAATTCCATCGTCAAAAACAGACATTTCACACTCTGCTTCATCATTATCACGATAGAAAAAATGCTTTCGATCAGGAATATTATGGATATCCACTATATCGACATAATTCTGTGATGGATTGAGCAGTGATACTATAGCGTTCACAGACAACATTTTACAGGATGATTTTTTTAAGTCAACAATAATGTTAAAATTATGTGGTATGGATTATAAAGATAAGAAAGTTCTGGTCATCGGCCTGGCCCGTTCCGGCAAGGCGGCGATCAGAGTACTGGACAAGCTCGGTGCTAAAATATATCTCTCAGAAAAGAATCAGCTGAAGGAAGAAGATTCGCTTTTTCTGAAAGAATATAATGTTGAAAACCTCGGACAGGAAATGGATGTCTTTGAAAGAGATTTTGATCTTGTAGTCAAGAATCCCGGCGTTCCTCCTGTTTCACCTATCGTAAAAAGGCTTGAAGAAAGAAATATCAAGATAATCACGGAAATCGAACTGGCCTATCAGGTGGCCAAGCCACAGCATTATATCGCCATCACCGGTACCAATGGCAAGACCACGACAACGACGATCATGTATGAACTGCTGAAGACAGCTTTCAAAGACAAGGCTCATGTCGGCGGCAACATCGGTACACCACTATGTGAACTGATCCTTGATCATGATCTGATGGAAGAAGAAGGCCACTATATATCTCTGGAGATCTCCAATCATCAGCTGGTCGACATCGATGAGTTCCGTCCTGAGATCGCCACGATCATCAACCTCACCCCTGACCATCTGGAGACCATGGGTTCACTTGATGCCTATTACCGTTCCAAGGTTCAGGTATACAGAAACATGAAGGACGATGATATCTTCATCTACAATGGTGATGATGAAGTATTGAAAGAATATACGGAAAGATATCCGATCAGCTGTCAGATTCCATCTTTCTCGTTAAACAGAGATGATACCTATTCATATATCAAGGATGGGTATATCTATGTCAATAATGAAAAGATCATCCCGCTTGATAAGATCCATCTGGTCGGCAAACATAACTGGCAGAATATCATCATCGCGATAACAGCTGCCAAAGCTTTGAATATTACTAATGATGATATTTCATAGACCATCGATGAATTCAAAGGTGTCGAACACCTCATCGAGTTTGTGAGAGAAATAAACGGTATAAAATTCTACAACGACTCCAAAGGAACCAATACCGACGCAACCATAAT
>JAFRJA010000162.1 GCA_017432545.1 Erysipelotrichaceae bacterium | reverse complement strand
GGGACCGTTGAAGAAAGAAACAAGAGATTGCTTGCGCTTCTTAATGGCGTTGGCGATATGAACCTTGGAGACTTTCAGGATAACACCATAGACGCTTTTGGCGATGCATATGAATTCCTGATGACAATGTATGCATCAAACGCAGGTAAATCAGGCGGTGAATTCTTTACCCCGCAGGAAGTATCCAGACTTCTGACATTACTTGCATTAGGAGATAAGAAACAGGTCAACAAAGTATATGACCCTGCTTGTGGCTCGGGATCCTTGTTGCTTCAGGCAGCCAAGATATTAGGACCGGAAAACATTAAGATTGGTTTCTTTGGTCAGGAAGTAAATATCACAACATATAACCTCTGCAGAATCAACATGTTCCTGCATGATATCAACTATAACAACTTTGATATCGCCTATGGTGACACGTTAACCAATCCATTGCATTGGGATGATGAACCGTTTGATGTCATCGTTTCTAATCCTCCTTATAGCATTAAGTGGGAAGGAGATGACAACATCACCTTAATCAACGATGAAAGGTTCTCTCCTGCAGGCGTACTGGCTCCAAAATCAAAGGCTGACTTTGCTTTTATCATGCATGCGTTAAGCTGGTTGTCTTCAACAGGAACAGCTTCGATTGTCTGTTTCCCTGGAATCATGTATCGTGGTGGAGCAGAAAAGAAGATCAGACAGTATCTGATAGATAACAACTTCATTGATTGTGTGATTCAAATGCCGGACAATCTTTTCTTTGGAACGTCGATTGCCACCTGCATCATGGTTCTCAAGAAGAACAAGAAAGACAACAGCATTCTTTTCATCGATGCATCAAAGGAATGTATTAAGGTCACCAACAGCAACAAGTTGTCAGAAGACAACATCCAGAGTGTTTACAAGAAGTTTACAGACCGCAAGGATATCCAGTACGTAACAAAACTTGTTTCTTATGATGAGATAAAAGAAAACGATTATAACCTTTCTGTCTCGACTTATGTTGAACAGGAAGATACTAGGGAAAAGATAGATATCAAGGTTCTCAACCAGCAGATTAAAGAGATTGTAGCAAGAGAAAACGAACTAAGAGAATCAATAGATCGAATAATAGAAGAAATTGAGGGATAAATGACATTTCAGGATTATTTAGATGAAATACAGAAGTGTATTGATAACAATTGTTTCATAGCTTCATTAACTATGGCTTTGTTGATTCCAGATGTTTGTGGGAAAGTCCTTCACCCTGAATATAGTAAAAGTGAAAAAAGATACAAGGCATGGTATATCAAATACCTGGGAAACGAAATAGTTAATAGTCTGGATGTAAACCGTAAAACCCCATGGATAAGCGAAGACATAGCATATTCATTACGATGTCAGATGTTGCACGATATTACACCAAATATTGAAAAAGACAGAATACATCACGCTGAGAATAAAATAGATAAGATATGCGTAATGTTTAGCGATTCTTCTGTATTGTTTAGTTCTGGAACGTATCACACGGTTTTAGGGAAAGAAGAAAGAAAAATGACCATAAATGCAAAGTCGTTATCTGAACAATTGCTTAATTGTGGAAGAGACTTTTACAAAGACCACAAAGAAGAGATAGATAAGAGATATATGACTATTAAAGACGGATTTGGAGACAAGTACCTATGGACAAAATGAGTAAACTTGAAGAATTGATTCAGCAGTATTGTCCTGATGGGGTAGAATATAAAACAATTAGCGAGCTCTGCATCCCGTTAAAAAAAGGAACATTAAAACAAACAGAACTAATAGAAGATGGAGAATATCCGGTAATCAATTCTGGAAGAGGCGTTTACGGTTTTTATCATAGTTTTAATAACGAAGGAAACGCTTTGACTCTTGCAGCTCGAGGAGAATATGCGGGCTTTATCAATTATTTTGATAGTAGATTTTGGGCTGGTGGCTTATGTTATCCATATAGAGCCAAGAATGAGAATGAGATACTTACAAAATTCATATATTATTGGCTAAAAAGCAAAGAGAACATTATTATGCATTCACTCGTTGCTGAAGGGAGCATACCAGCTCTTAATAAATCTGATATTGATAAGTTTGAAGTTCCGCTACCGGCTTTGCCGGTACAAAGAGAAATCGTCCGTATACTGGATGAGTTCTCTTTGTTATCAGCCGAGCTTGCAGCCGAGCTTGCAGCTCGGAAGCAACAATACAAGTATTATTTGAATAGTTTATTAGATATTAATCAACTCAATTCAACAAAAATAATGTACGTCGGAGATTTGTTTGAAATAAAAAACGGTTTAAATAAAGAAAAAACTGCTTTTGGGAAAGGAACTCCAATCGTTAATTTTACCGATGTGTTTAATAATAGATACTTAACAGAAGATATGCTAAAAGGAAGAGTAACATTATCTAAGAGTGAAATTGAAAGATATAAAGTATATAAAGGCGATGTCTTCTTTACTAGAACATCAGAAACCAAGGAAGAAGTTGGTATGTCAAGCACAATAATAGAAGATATACCAAACTGCACTTTTAGCGGTTTTGTATTGCGAGCTCATCCTTTAACAAATCTTCTATTGCCAAAATTCTGTGCATATTACTTCTCTACAGATCAAGTAAGGAATAACATTGTTCGTTATGCGTCTTTTACGACAAGAGCGACGACTAGTGGTCCAAAATTGTCAAGGATCCCAGTTCCTATTATTCCAATTCATGAGCAACAACAAATTGTAGATATTCTAGATAGATTCGATATGATGACCAATGATATTTCAATAGGGATACCAGCAGAAATCAAAGCAAGACAAAAACAATACGAATACTATCGCGACAAGCTTCTTTCATTTATGAGGGCAGATAAATAATGAGTGTTTTCTTTGACTTATTAACAAGTCCCTTGGGCTTAAATATCAATCCTATTGTTGAATGGATTATTATGCTGATTGTAGGAGAAATCGCATATAGATATGCGTATTATAAAGTCGGAGAACTTGATTTAGGCATTCCCATTATCAATTTCATCCTTCATTGGACAATTAGAATATTTATATATGTTTTATTATGGTTTGTTTGTAGATGTATAACGGACGGATATAATTTAGTTAGGTATTTGTTTAGTCTGGTATTTGAATAAAAGAAATATATGACACAGTACAACATCATATCCCAAGGCAACGAATCTACCGTTGTAACAGAATACACACCGGTCATCAGAAGATCTGATGCTTTTCAGAGTGAGGCAGAACTGGAGAACGAATTCATCCGCCTTCTCTGCGAACAGGGATATGAAAGACTCTATATTCATACAGAGGACGAACTAATAAGCAACCTCAGAACACAGATCCAAAAGCTTAATAAATTCGATTTTACAGACAGTGAATGGGATTACTTCTTTAGAACCTTCTTAGCAAACGCCAATGAAGGCATTGTTGAAAAGACCAGAACCATCCAGGAAGATTACATAAAACCAACGAAGCTGGATGACGGTTCCACAAAGAACATCCGTCTAATCGATAAAGACAACATCCACAACAACTCCCTTCAGGTCCTGAATCAGTATGAAGCCAAAGGAAATAGAAAAAACAGGTATGATGTCACGGTACTGGTAAACGGTCTTCCTTTGGTTCATATTGAACTGAAGAGAAGAGGTGTTGCGATCAGGGAAGCTTTCAACCAGATTGAACGCTATCAGAGAGATTCTTTCTGGTCCGGACAGGGTCTGTTCGAGTATGTACAGATCTTTGTTATATCCAATGGAACACATACCAAGTACTATTCCAACACTACAAGATTCTCACATGTTCAAAACAGGAACGGCCGAAGCAAATCAAAGACTTCCAATTCTTTTGAATTCACATCCTATTGGGCCGATAGTAAAAACAAGGTCATCCCGGATCTGGTAGACTTCACCAGAACCTTCATGACCAAACACACATTACTAAACATCATTACAAAATACTGTGTATTCACGGTAGATGATCTGCTGCTTGTGATGAGGCCGTATCAGATCGCCGCAACAGAGAAGATACTAAACAAGATTCAGATCAGCACCAATTATAAGATTTTTTCTACTCCTGCAGCCGGAGGATATGTTTGGCATACGACAGGATCAGGCAAGACCCTGACCTCTTTCAAGACAGCCCAGCTTGCCACAAAGCTGGATTACATCGATAAAGTATTGTTTGTCGTAGATAGAAAAGATCTGGACTACCAGACGATGAAGGAATATGACAAGTTCAAGAAAGGTGCTGCCAATTCCAATAAATCTACAGCTATACTAAAGGCTCAGATCGAAGATTCCGAAACAAGGATTATTATTACTACGATACAGAAACTGGATATCTACTGTAAACAGAACAAAGGCTCTGAAGCATTTAACAAGCATATCGTTCTGATATTCGATGAATGTCACAGATCGCAGTTCGGTGAGTTCCATGCGAACATCACTTCGTCTTTCAAGAAGTATCATCTGTTCGGGTTTACCGGAACACCGATCTTTGCTGAGAATGCCGGATCTATTACATTATCCAAAGGCTTTGTTGATAAGAACGGTATTGTATTAAAGACAACACCTCAGGTATTCGGCGAGTGCCTGCACGATTATACGATCATCAACGCCATCAATGACGAGAATGTCCTTCCTTTCAAGGTGGACTATATTCAGACCATCAAGGAAAAAGAGATCAAGGATAAGGATGTTTCTGATATTGATAGAGAAAGAGCGTTAAAGGATCCGCGCAGAATCAGCGAAGTTGTTTCCTATATCCTGGAACACTTCGATCAGAAGACCAAGAGGAATGCGGATACCTATGTTCACAGCCTGATATCCAATGTATCGGATGTAGCGATAAAACAGGCTCTGGAAGAAAGAGAAAAGAAGAGAATCAGAGGATTCAACTCCATCTTCGCAACAGCTTCCATTGAATTCGCAAAACTCTATTATTCGGAATTCAGAAAACAGTTAAAAGACTCAGAGAAACCGCTGAAGGTTGCTTTGATTTATTCCTATGGAGCAAACGATGAAGTCGGTGATTTTGTTGAAGACGAGAACTCTGATGATACAGACGGGCTGAATGTATCCGACAGGGATTTCCTGGAGGATGCGATCAAAGACTATAACCTGATGTTCCATACGAACTACGATACATCTTCAGACAGGTTCCAGAACTACTACAAGGATGTATCGATGCGGATGAAGAACCAGCAGATCGATATCCTGATTGTCGTGAACATGTTCCTGACCGGATTTGATGCTACGACTCTGAACACGTTATGGGTCGATAAAAATCTGAAGTACCACGGCTTGTTGCAGGCGTTCTCCAGAACGAACCGTATTCTCAACAGTATCAAGACTTTTGGTAATATCGTATGTTTCAGAAACCTGGAAAAGGCTACAGATGAAGCTCTGGCTTTATTCTCTGACAAAGAAGCTGGCGGTATCATCCTGTTAAGATCTTACAAAGATTATTTTGAAGGCTTTGATGATAACGGAAGACACTTTGAAGGATATCTGGAGATTGTTGACAGGCTGCTAAAAGAATTCCCGCTCAGTACGTGGCAAGAGAACGTCGTTGGTGAGAAGGCAGAAAAGACATTTATTCGTTTGATGGGTGTGCTGCTTAAGTTAAGAAACATCCTGACTGCCTTTGATGAGTTCGAGGATATTCTTACGCCGATCACCTTGCAGGATTACTTAAGCAAGTACAACGATTTGTATGACAAGTACCGCAGAAAGAGTGATGACGAGAAAGAAATCATAAACGATGATATCGTTTTTGAAGTTGAACTGGTTAAACAGATCGAGGTTAATATCGATTACATCTTGGCTTTGATTGCAAAGAAGAGAAAAGAAGGAGCTACCAACAAGCAGATCGTTGCATCATTGAACTCCGCGATGAATTCATCGTTTGCTTTAAGGTCTAAGATCAAGTTGATTGAAAACTTCATTGAAACTCTTGGCGGGGAAGATGTTAGAGCATCCTGGGAGACTTATATCAAACAGAAGATCGTAGATGATTTGGAAGAGATCATTCAGAGCGAAAACCTGAATGCGGCAGAAACATATCAGTTCACACATGATTCCCTGGAGAATGGACGGTTCGATACATCCGGAACGGCAATGAATCAGATCCTTCCGCCGATGTCTCGATTTAACAAAAACAGAGCTTCAGTTAAAGAAAGAGTCATTGAAAAGCTGAGAGAATTCTTTGACAGATACTGGGATCTGGGAATCAATGTAAATGATAAAGGGGGCTTTGAACAATAATGAAAGCTGATACATTACAATTATTAGGTGATTTAATAGGATCAAACAAGGTATTGTTCAGGATTCCGGTTTATCAAAGAAATTACGACTGGTCTGAAGCAAATTGTACCAGGCTTCTTGATGATGTTAAAACAATAATCGATACCGGTGTGAAACACTTTTTAGGAACAATTGTATATATGGCCAGTGATGGTAATGATTTTGTTTTACATGACTATATTGTTATTGATGGTCAGCAAAGACTTACAACAATGATGATTCTACTCAAAGCATTATATGATAAGGCGGAAGAATTGAATGATCAGAGTGTAATTAGTGATGTAAATGATTATCTCCAAAACAGGAATTGTATTGAAGATTACAAAATCAAATTAAAACCAATTAATTCCGATAATGAACAGTTTTTGGCATTGTTAAACAATGATGAAAACAAGATTAGTAAATCTGGTCATATCTGGTTAAATTATGAAAGATGTAAAAAATATATAGATAGATGGATCGACAATGGTATTAAACCTGCCCAAATCTTACGAGCACTAGAAAAATTAGAAGTTGTCGGAATAGCTCTTAAACAAGGTGAGGATGATCCGCAGATTATTTTTGAAAGTATAAACTCTACCGGATTAGAATTATCTAACTCAGATTTGATTAGAAACTATTTATTAATGAGTGACGATAATCAAGAGAAATTGTACTATGATTACTGGTTGCCAATAGAAAACAATTTGAAGAAAAACACAGATTATACCGATCTTAACATGTTTTTTATGCAATATATTGTTCTCGAAACAAAGAATCTCGTCAACGAGAGAAAGTTGTATGATGCATTCGTTAAGTTGTTTAAGGACAAAGAGTTTAATCATGAAAGCTGTTTGAAAGAATTGAGTTACTATTCAGAAATATACAAAGCTTTCGTTAATAGCGAATCAAACAAATATTCCGCAAAAGTAATGAAGTGCTTAAAGAGCCTAAAGCAGCTAAAACAAACGACATGTTATCCGTTTTTGTTGAGAGTATTTGATGATTATGAAAATAATGTGATCGATGATAATACACTCGAAAAAACTGTTCAGTTTGTCCTTTCATACTTAATCAGAAGATCAGTCTGCGGAATACCTTCGAATTCATTGCGCAGCCTATTTGCCTATCTATATTCAAGAGTATTCAAGGTAAAGGCAAATAAAAAGAAGTATTATGAATCGATTAACAAGTTTCTGGCAACCATCAGTTCCCGAGATGTTACACCAAGTGATAATGAATTCAGGACTGCATTGCAAACAAGCAACATTTATGGCAATAATGCTCTTTGCAAATTCTTAATGATGGATATCGAAAACGGAGACGGAAAAGAGGTGCTCAAACCGGACAACCTCACTATAGAACATATTATGCCTCAAACACTAACCATGGAATGGAGTAAATATATCTCTGAAGATGAACATGAACAGTATTTACATACACTGGGAAATCTGTCTGTTACAGGTTATAATTCCGAACTATCAAACAAGAGTTTTTCAGAAAAAAAGCAAATCATAAAAACTAATTCAAAAGCAGTTGTTTTGAACTCTGATGTTTGGGATAAGGAAGTCTGGACAATAAATGACATTAAGAATAGAGGAAAACGCTTATCGGAAATTGTTGCCGGCAGATATGGTATTGAAATGATTGAAGATGATTCTATCGAGTTTGAATATTTGAAAAAGGTAACCCTTTTAGATGATTTGAAGTCAGTAACCAATAAAAAACTGGTATCCTTTTTCTTTGATGGTGAGACTTATCGTCAGACAATTTATGCTTCTATGCTATATGATGTTATAAGATTATGCGACGAAAAGAAACCAGGTGTTTTAGAAGAACTTGCAAAACAGAACTGGTCATTCAATGGGACATATAAACACGCTCATTTAAGCCGTGATAGTGATTTGATGAGATGGGCATGGGATGTTAAAGATGGTATCTATATGGAGGCTAATATTTCTGCCCATTCTATCATGCGATTTATCAAAGCGCTAGTGGAAACCTATGGTTTTGAATATGATATCTTCTATGCATCCATTGTTGATGATGAAGTAGAATTATCAGGTGATGAGGAATTTGAAGACACAGTTTTAGAAGAAAATGATATTTGAACTCAAGACTAATTGAATAATCATAATACCATATCCATATACTGTGCGCTGTTCTGGAATTGTTTATCTTTTGCCTCCCGGGGCCATCCCGCAAGCGCCTATTATGGACACTGAATGTCATACATATCAGTGTCTTTTTCTTTTATATAAGGTACCCGAAGCCAGCCAAGCCTTATTATGTGATCTGCTTAAGGCAGATCCGATTCCAAACGGAATAGATTTCATGATCATGATTGCTACGCAATGAATTGAAGATGGTACGAAGAAGTGGTGTCTTTACATCTTTCTTTGTAACATCTTTTTCATCTGTATCAAAAGCTGCCCTACGGCGTCTCGTAAACTTGTCTTTTGACACTGATTCAAAAGACCGTTCGCTTCATTCCTCGCATATCATAAGCAGACGGACTTTCGAGGGTAGTATTGCCCGGACTTCCACCTGTGACAAGGCATTGTCAAGGTAGTTTCCGGACAATCTCCAGCCGTTGAGAAGATCCGTCTTTTCTTATGATGATAAACCGCTTCAGAATTCGTTCGCTTGTTCCTTCGAAGCTGTAAAGACACCAAGTCCTAGGGTCGGTGCTCCTTTACTAGAAAAGATGAGGATTACTTATGAATGAATTTACTATCTTGGGTGTGCTTGAATCTGTCGGACCTCTTGAAGAGACTTCTTCGGGAATCAAGGTCATGAACTTTGTCATCACTGTGACAAGACCGTTCAAGTCTGCGCAGTCAACTGATGAGTTCAAGGTGACTGCTTTCAAGGAACTTGCGGAAGACATCACGTCTTCGGCAATCATCGGAACTTCTGTCCTTGTAAGGGGCAGACTTCAGTCCAACAATTACCGCAAGGATGACAAAGTCTACTACTCCGCGGATATGCTGGCTGATAAGATTCTCTACGTTTGCAGATAGAAGAAAGGAATAAGGTGAAAAGAATCATGATGTACTTAATCTGTAAGGATGTTTACGAAGAATACGATGACTGCGTTGTCTACATCTCAACTGATGAAAACGCAGAGAAGAACGACCTTGTCGTCTATATGGACTATGACAGGCCCTCGCTGGCAAAGGTCGTCAATATCATGGATGAACTTTCAGCCATCACTTCCGATAAGCATTTCATCGACGCTGTCAAAATCGTCTCAATGAAAGCCTACATGGAGAAGAGGGCTAAGGAAATCCAAAAGGCCAAGCTGGTCAAACTGATGAAGGAGCAGATGGAGATTTCCAAGCTTGAGGAAAGCCTTCGCAAGAACTCCGAATGTTCCGAAGAGATGGCGAAACTCTTCGCTCAGTATAAGGAACTGAACGGATAAACCAAAAGGGAAGAGGTAAAACTCTTCCTTTTATAAACCCCTGCCACGACCGTTCGGCAGGACCGAGCGGTCTACACCCACTCAGACGCCGTTGCCTTTCCCTGGCTCGTCTATATGGTTCAGGATATGATGTGTCCGGCTTTGACCGACCCTATGAAATAGTATAGGAACCCGTCAAGGCTGAAATGCACGGACACATGTCCTTACATATATCGGTCACTGAGGTGTCCGACATATATAAGTACTCATTGGATATCCTTCAATCTTTATTTGTGGCAAGTTGCCACAAATGCCATCCGCATGTGATCTGGCGATTGTATCACATGCCCCAATCTCAGACGCCGAATGCCACCCTTGGCTTGGGAAACTGCGTTTTTTACTGTTTTCATGATGAATAACAGTGATCATATACTGAAGAAATAGATACAAATCATTAGTTAGGAGAATTGAATCATGATTAGAGTTATTGTCGTTGCTGAATTAAATGATGGAAGAAAGGTTCCTGTAGCTATCGCTCAGGATGAAGAGGATGCCAGAAAGGCGATTGAAATGGCAAATGAGATATTTGGAATGAAGGGCATCGTCAACTATGAAATTGAGATCGATGATCCGGAAATTGTGGCAACTTGCCACAATTGATAGCATGACCGTTTTTCCGGACAGTTAATAGTCTTTCTACGGATTATGATGAGTCTACAGGGAGGATGAATAAAAATGACGATGGCGAAACCGAAATATCCGTACAGCATGCTGATCAACGCAAAAGGACATAGCTTCGGCAACTGGGGAGAGCTGCACAGAAGCGTGATGTGCGGTTGTTATCATTGTGGGACAACATTCCTTTCTAATGACATATACAACTGGATTGGGCTGGATGGAAGAAATGCGGACAATGCAACGGCAGTCTGTCCGTTCTGTGGGGTGAATGCCGTGATACCGGAAAGTCCTGCATATCCTCTTAAGAAAGATTTCCTGGATTATCTGAAAAAATACTGCGAAAGAGAAGATTGAGAACAATAATAAACTGAATTGTGGCAACTTGCCACAATTCTTTTATGAAAGAAAGGACATATAATATGCTGCTGATCTTTGCTGTGATCTCGATTATGATCATACCTTTGCTGTGCCTGTTCCTTGGTCTGCAGGTGATATCTTTGGGGGATTATGTAAAGGCAGGCTTCACTGAACCATTCAGGATCGTAACGGATATAACCAGATATAAAGATTATCCGGAGTTCCTGTATCTGATCCTGTTCCTGTCGCTGATAACACTTGTATCTTTCCTCTGGAACACTCTGTTCTCGTACAGCGCCAGACAGAAGCGCAAACGAAGATTTATGACCCTGGAAGAAAGAAGAAGAGTCTCCCATCTTGCCTGGATCCATGAAGCCAAGAAGGGAACGACCAGGATCGAGTTTGATCACAAAGGACAGAATAAGGGAGACAATACATTGAGAGGTCGAATAGATCTCTTTTTTGATGGACCAAAGAAGATCTATAACCGGTTGATTGAACTGCTGCATCTTCCGGATGTCAGGAAACTCAACACTCTGAAGACCTGGACGATCGAAGACAGGAAGGCGCACAGAAGGGCAGGACCTCCGATCGTTACAAGAAGGAATGCCGTCTGGGTGGATGCAGAGGATACGCACACCATGATCTCCGGAACGACAAGAGCCGGCAAGGGGTTCTTCATCATAAGCATTCTGTTGCAGATCATAAGGATGTGCGGAGAATCCGTCATCATCATGGATGTCAAAGGAGAACACTACAAAACTCATGCCCAGTCATTCAGGGATGCAGGATACGATGTTCTGAAGGTAGACTTCATCGAACCGAAGAAGTCGCTCAGATGGAATCCGTTCGGTATCATCATCAGGAAATACAGGGAAGCATATGACAGATACATGAAACTGTTGGAATTGCCTGAAAACAGAGAGATCCAGAGAGAAATCATGATCAATTCTGTTATCATGCAAAGTCTGAGGGATCAAGAAAACCAGATGGACGATGACAGGGAACGGATAAAGAATCTTGAAGAGGAAAACAGGATGCTGAATGACAGACTTCCAAAACCAAATTACTCTGAAGCTCAGGAACTGATCTCAGATATCGCCATGAGGCTCTGCCATGAAGAAGATGCCAGGGATCCTTTCTGGTCCTCCTCGGCAACAACGATCCTGGAAGGATACATCAACTTCCTTCTGGAGGAGCAGATGAAAGACAAGGATGGAAAGATCGGATTCCTTCCGGACGAGATGATCAATATGAGATCGGTAAAAATGCTGCATGAACTGGGAAGAAACGGGAGTGATACCGCCAAGAATGCCGGATGCAGCAGCAACCTGGAATACTATCTGAAGCACTACCGGAAAGCAACGGATATGTCTTACCTAAAGCTGAATGAATTCATCAATGCCCCGGAGAACACCAGAGGATCCATATCCGCTGTCTTTGCGGACAAGATCAAGTACTTCCTGACGAACGAGGACATCCTCAGGATGACTTCCGTTTCCGATTTCGATCTGAAACAGCTGGGAGAGAAGAAGACCGCCATTTTCATCGCGATCCATGATGAGAAAGGAACATATCATGAGCTTCCCTCTATCCTGATCTCGCAGATCTACGAGGAACTGATCAAGTCAGCCAGGAAGGAGAAGAACTCCAGGCTCAGGATGGCTGTGCATGTCGTATGGGATGAATTCGCAAACGGTGCCAAATGGGACAATGTCGTCAATGCCCTGACAGCCGGTCTTTCAAGAGGCGTAAGATTCTATATGGTCATTCAGGACTTTGCGCAGCTGATCACCAGATACGGCAAGGACAAGGCTTCCACGATCCGATCCAACTG
>JAFRJA010000161.1 GCA_017432545.1 Erysipelotrichaceae bacterium | reverse complement strand
TTATACACCCTAAAACGTTTCTTCAGAGTCAATATCGTCATTTGGATCATTGTTCTAATCAGTCTTTTCTTCAGATTTAGCTTCTTCGACCTGATTGATATCTCTAAAATTGATCGTTATTTCCGTGTCGTTATTTACGATCGAACCCGGACTTACAGACTGTTCATAAGCTACGCCAAAACCGTTTAAAGTTATCGGCAATCTCGATAAATTCCAATAACCGATCACTTCTTTTCTTGTCCAGTTAGTAAAATCAGGCAGATAGATATTCTTGCCATCGGTCTTGATAAAGACCTTCTGATCCGTATAGACATCTTCACCTTCTTCCGGGTATTGGGATATCACATTATTTCCATCACCGATAATGATCACATTGACATCGATATCAGCCATAATATCTTCGATATCGCTGACCTTGTGAGCCAGAAGATTTGGCATTGAATACTTTTGCGTATATTTCTCCGCCGGATCCAGATCACCGGTTATGGAATTACTCTTAAGTAAAGCTATACGATCGATCAGATCAGGGATCGGTTTATGATCATAGTTATAATAGACGGTCTTGTCTGAGACATAGGCATAATAGATCTCATATTGCGGATCTTCATATGGGAAACCCAACATGCAGGAAACGATATTGATATCTTCGGAGTATTCACCTTCCAAAGCGATTTCCGAAGTACCGGTCTTGCCCATGACATCAACTGTCTTGGCTGCATAGTGACGGCAGGTCCCGGCTTCATCGGAAACGACTCTCCTTAAAAGATCCTGCATCTGTCTGGCTGTATCTTCCTTGATCGGTCTTTCAACTACGTTTCTCGTCCCTTTATAGACAGTCGTATCGGTATTGGGATCGACGATCCTGTCGATAATATAAGGTTTAACCATTTCACCGTTACCGAAAATTGCAGTATAGGCCTGTAAGATCTGCAACATCGTCGTCGAAGAACCCTGCCCATAGGTCGCACATATATCATCGACCGGCGATAAGCCATAGTTTGTATAACCAGAGATCTCACTTATACCATCAGTTTCCACATTCTGATACAGATGAAAACGATGAAGATAATCTTCATAATTATCTTTGCCGACATATTGAGACAGCAATGTTGCGGTCGCAACATTGGAAGAATAGATTAGGCCGTAGTCCAAAGGGATAAAACCCCAGTTCTTGTGGTCGACGTTGTTGATACAGCCGAGCTGATCACCCGCATAAGTCCTGCCTGAAGAAGCGGTGTAGCAGTATGGGGAAGAATCAAAACCCTGTTCTCCATCATAGACTCCAAGGTCCATCGCGGCAGCATAAATAATAGATTTGATGACCGAGCCCGCCTCATAGGCCAATTGGGAGCCATAGTTAACCTGAACATCGTCAGATGAAGGTTGATTAGGGTTGAAGGAAGGAGTCTGAGCCCAGGCAAGGATCTTGCCGGTCTTGACTTCAACTACAGCTCCCCAGGCCCGGGATGCGTCTTTAAACTCAACAGTTTCCTGCAAGGCTGTATTCAAAGCGTCCTGAATGGAAGAATCAATGGTCAGATAGACATCATAGCCATTGACCGCCGGAACGGTATTCTCATACATGCCCGGAAGTATATAGCCGTTTTTATCACGCTGGTAGGAATGAAAACCATCCGTACCGGATAATTCATCATCAAGGTATTCTTCAATTCCCAGTTTACCGATCAGTTTGCCGGTATTGTCGGATTGGGCAAAGCCCACCAACTGCGGTGTAATATCAGACCCGAAAGGATAATAGCGCTTATAGGAATTACGGAATTCGATACCATGTAAGCCCTCGATCGCTTCGATCTGATTCTTCTGTTCTTCACTCAGATTTCGACCCTTGGCCCCAAGTTCTACCTGATATAAGCCATGATTACTCGTCAGGATCTCATAGATCTCATTTTCATCCATGTCTAAAATAGGTGCCAAAGCTCTGGCCGTAAAAGATGGGTTATCGACAAAAGCGATCTGATCGCTGCTCGCCAGTCTATCAGGATCCAGAAAACAGATGATGTCATAGGTCTTTACATCCTGAGCGATTATCTCACCTTCGGAATCATAGATATTGCCTCTGGAAGCAAAGATCTTCTCTTCGACATTGGAAACGGAATTCACGTAATTGACAAGTGAAGTTCCGGAACGTATATGAACTTTATTTATGGTAACTAAAAAAACGTTAACTATCACCATCAAGACAACAGTTAACATTAGGAAGTACAGAAACCAGAGACTTCTGTTACTTCGTTTCATTTTTATTCACCTTGTACGGAAATGATATTATCAGTTACCTGGTTCATATTCGCAGCCTCCGCTACAGCGTAGATACGATCCTTATTCTCCAGGTTGTTTATCTCATAAGTCAGTACCTGATTCTCTGATCTTAATGAAGCCAGTTCTTCATTCATCGACTGGATCTTCATGGTCAGATTGTTGTTGACAGTATTTACAAGCAGACTTGTTGCCAGCCAGGCGATCAAAGAAAAAGTAAAGAGAACCAGCGCAAAGCCGTTCATGCTTAATCTTCTTTTTTTCTTAGTTACTATCTTTGCCATGTCTCTTCCTAACCCCTCTGATAATCGCGCTTTTGGCACGCGTGTTGTTTTCGATCTCTTGCTGATCTGCTTTATCCCCGTGATTCAGCAGTTCATAATCTGCCTGTTTTACATCTTCCGGCCTGAGAGCTATTTTCTTATCGTCATCAACGGTCGTCAGTCTTTTGAAACAGTATTTGACCATCTTGTCTTCCAGAGAATGGAAAGTTATGATCACTACTCTTCCATCGATCTTCAATATAGAATCAAACGTGTCAAGAAAATGTTTCAGGGAATCAAGCTCATGATTCACTTCGATCCTGATAGCCTGAAAACTCTGTTTGGCCGGATGGCCCTTTTTACTTAAAACCTTTGCCGGAAGTGCCGATTTGATCACTTCCACTAACTGCAGGGTCGTCTCGATCGGACGACTTTCAACGATCTTTCTGGCGATCCTTCTTGAATTCTTCTCTTCGCCATACTCCCACAGCACTTTGGCAAGTCTTTCTTCGTCATATCCGTTGACCACTTCCTTGGCGCTTAATTCATCTTCTTTATTCATGCGCATGTCTAATGGTCCATCATAGCGGTAAGAAAAACCCCTTACCGCTTCATCGAACTGTGGCGAAGAAACACCCAGATCAAGCAGAATTCCATCAACCTGATCCACATATTTATTCATATTCATGTAGTTGTCATGAATATAAACAACATTGTCATAATCCTTCAGAAACTCTTTGGACTCTTCTATCGCTTCTTCATCGAGATCGAAACAATAGAGTTTCCCTTTTTTAAGTCTCTCCAGGATCAGTTTGGAGTGGCCACCTCTGCCTAAGGTGCCATCAACGTATACACCGTCTTCCTTGACGTCAAGCAGTTCGATGGCCTTTTGTGGCATCACCGATACGTGCTTAGTCATGATTCAACAGCTCACTCAGATTTTCCGCTACTTCCTCGAAATTATTGGAAGCATCCACATAGTAGTTATCCCAGGTTTCCTTATCCCAGATTTCTATATGGTCATTGGCACCGATGATCACGCATTCTTTGGTGATATTGACCGGTTTAGCCAGAAAGGCAGGGATCGGGATACGACCCTGGTTATCTAAAGTACATTCTGTCGCCGTACTTGTCAGCATCCTTATGTACTGACGGGCAGCCTTTTTTGTAGTCGGCAATTTATTCACTTCTTCAAAAAGCTTTTCCCATTGTTTAAGTGAATAAATGGTCAAACATCCATCAAGACCTCTAGCCAGAATGAACGTCGTATGCAGTTCATCACGAAACCGGGAAGGTATAATGATTCTTCCTTTGGCATCCAGATTGTGTTGGTATTCGCCAATAAACATCTACCACTATCCCCCACTAAGTTCCACTTTCTACCACTATTATTTCATCTCGCCCCACTTTTGTAAACAAAAAAGTGCATTTTTTATGCACTTTTTTAGATAATCCTTTTGATTAATCTGTTTATCTGAGCCTGATCAGCTCATTTTCTCTGTCTTTTGAACCAATAGCTACCATATCCACCACAAATGATTCATAGCTTATCTCACTTAATCTATTACCCATTTCATCTAATTTAACAATATCCTTGTCATGAAAAAGGCTGATATGCGGAAGATAATTCAGATCAAATTTGTCTACTGCAACATCATGTTTCTCAGCCAGTGTTTTGTCCAGATCTTCATGGATCTTCATAAGTTCTTCATCGTAGTCAAACAGCAGCCAAAGCATATTATCAACACGATACGGTCTTAAGCCACGGCACTTAAAACCGTCGTGTCTTCCCAGCACTTCTTTTACAGTATCTGAGATTTCATCAAAATTTCCATAAACAAACGTCCTCTTCAAAGATACGTGTAAAGGATAGATCAGAAACCTGTCTGACAGATCAAGATCATTATTACGGTTACACAGATCAACGATCTTTCTATTCAGATCTTCAGGAATGAAACCCTGGATCCACATCAGTTTTTTCATTGTTTAAATTTAAGCACAAAAAAAGAAGAATTTCTTCTTCTCGTTCTGTGAAACTATTTAGCTCCGCAATTAGGGCAAGCGCGATGAGCCAGTTTGTATTCACCGCAAGATGGACATTTAACCATTGTAGGAGCCATCAATTTATAATGAGTTCTTCTCTTAGCCTTGCGTGTCTTTGAGTTTCTTCTCTGCTGAACAGCCATGTTTATTCATCCTCCTCGAACTTATAGTCTTTTAACTTCTGTAAACGCGGATCTATTTCATCTTTACGGGATGATTCATAATCCTTTTCGGATACAAAAGCCCAACCATCCCCTCTAGAATACTCTATTTTGTTGTTTTTGACAACTTTAATCGGCACTTCCGGAAGTACAATATATAATACCATATCTTCAAGAGATTTGTCCTCATAAAAATAGAAACCGTCCTCATTTTCCTTATGGACGACTTTTTCATCTTCACTCAGATCAAACGGTACTTCGGCATCTTCCAGCGTGATCGCATCAGGACAGATCATCTTGCCTTCGATATGGTAATTGATCCTTAGTTCATCGGAAGAATCATAATAGAAAGTTATGTCCCCTTTTACGTTTTGAAGTCTTCTGATGAAAACATTATCCTTTATCTCATAGGATTCAATTTCAACGGGATATACTTTTTCATCAGACATGTTGATAAGATCTTTTAACAGTATTTTCATAACAAGCTAATTATAAACTATGGTTATTAAAATATATAATTAAAACATGAAAGCCGCCGGAATTATCGTTGAATACAATCCGTTTCATAACGGTCATGCCTATCATATAAACAAAACCCGCGAACTGAGTGACGCGGATGTACTGATCGCCTGCAGCTCAGGTGATTTTAATCAGCGTGGCGATGTTTCGATCATCAATAAATATGAAAAGACTAAAGCAGCTCTTGAACATGGTGTAGATCTGGTCGTAGAACTACCGTTTATATATACTCTTCAGAATGCCTATGTCTTCGGTAAAAAAGCGGTTGAGATCTTAAACAGATTAAAGATCTCTGATCTGGTCTTTGGCTCAGAAACCAATAATCTTGAAGAACTTAAAAAATACAGCGAACTGGAAGTAGATGTTACAAGACTAAAAGAGCTCATGCATGACGGCAGTTCTTTTCCCAAGGCTTACGGTTTATTGAGCGGCTCTTTATATCCTAACGATATGCTGGGAGTAGCCTATCTTAAAGCCTTGAAAGATACCGATATTAATCCGATCAGTATTCATAGGACAAATGACTATCATTCCGAAGATATGAAAGTCATTGCTTCAGCTACCGCGATCAGAAAAGCAATCAAAGAAGGTCGTGATATCTCCATGGCTACGGATCTCTTTATAAATGATCCGGTCTTTAATGATGAGCTCTACCCTTACCTGAGAACGCTGTTATTCACGATGCAAAAGGAAGATTTACAGAAGATATTCTTAGTAGATGAAGGAATTGAAAACCTGCTTAAAGAAAAAGCTATCTTACATAACAACTATGAAGACTTTGTGAATGATTGCATATCCAGACGCTATACCCGTTCCAGAATTCAAAGGGTCATGATCATGATCGCTGCCCAGATCAAAAAGGACGAAGTAAAAGATCTTCGGGATAATGATTATGTCAGAGTATTGGGCTTCAATGAAAAAGGACGGAAGTATATCAGAGAACTCAAGGAAGAGGTTAACTTTGTAACGCTGTTCAAGAATATCCCTGAACCATACAAGGATATAGAATGGAGGGCATCGTTGCTGTATGCTTCACTGTTAAAAGATCCTGATGCCTATATCAAAAGGATATTGAAAGAACCGGTCATTATATAAAAAACTGGCTTGCTGAGTCTGTTTACGAATTTTTTTCACCTTAAAAAAATCATTATAGTAAATCTATGTCTTGTTTTATTGTTCAACGATTTTGTTGATTTCTTCTGTATTATTGTTTTTTTTCTGTGACAATAACGGTTACCGATCCTCATGATATGTTGATCAACTGTGCCAACTCGGAGCAAGCAAAGATCATGATCCGGATTACTAAGAGAAGATATGGAAACAGATTTTTATGTCGTTTATTAATAATGCCTTTAATTAATTGATCTGTTCGAATTCTATTTCAAGAGAACTGTTATCAATTATAAAGGAATATTCCGGGTTAACATAATCGTCTCTGTAATATGGAGTAGCGTCGGACTCGTTCTCATCCATAAGCACTCTCTGCGGATCCTGGGCCAGAACAGCCAGTTTATAGATATGACCGGGAGCCAGAGTATAGACTGTAGGCTGCAGATAGATGTTGTACCCATATGATTCCCCTTTTTGCAGGTCCTGAGCTGACTCATATTCTGCCGGAGACTTTCCTCTGTCCGGTGTCCTCAGATTGGTCCAGCCGTATGTAACTGCTTTTACATCTGTTGGAGACTGAACAAACTGTTTTATCTTTCCCTGCCCTTTATTTTCTCCTATAAAATATTCATCGATTGTCTTAGTAGGGAGGATATCATTGAGAAGATTGCCGGTCATATAGGCATTAAATATGCCTCCGTCCTTTTTAACATCAAGCAGTACAGCCGTAAGCATCATGTTGTCTTTTTCAGGATCATTGACCATGATATCAAGATGTACTATCGGGCTTCCGATGATAGTGCTGTTATCGTCCACTTCAATATCAAAGACTTTTATCATGTTTTCGTCCTGTTCCAGATAATATCTGTCAATGAAGAGTTTGCCTGAAACATAATCTTTGTAGAAATTCTCAAACGAAGCAGAACTGATCTCACTGAAGCCGCTGTTCTCTGATATTTTGATTACGGTCGAAGTGGACGGATAAGTATCATAGCAAACAAAAGATCCGTCAATGTTGCTTTGGACCTGAATTTCCGGGATGTTTTCGATCCCGTTATCCACGCCGTACAGATAATGACTGAGCCATTTGTTCATGAGTTCATCAAAAAGTTCATCGTTGATCAGTTTACCATAATAATAATTGTGAGCATCCTGGTGAAGCAGAAGCTTAACATTCTGATTTGCCTTCTTGAAGGCGTTGTACATATATTCAGCCTGCAGTGTGCGGACATTAAAATCATTGAGACCGTGTACTATGAGTGCCGGACAGTTGATTTTTTCATACGCATCAGAATAATTAAATCTTTTCCAGATATCGGTAAAAAGGCCTTTGGCTTCTCTTTCATCTTCAGCAAGAGTTTTCAGAAATGAAGCATATGTCGGGTCGATGACCCGGTAATTATCATCCAGATAATCACCGCCGGAATTGTAGGATGACAAAAGGTCGGTATAAGCATACTCTCCATAGGTATTTATGCCCTGGGAATTGGTATAGTCATACCAGTTAGCGATGCCCGCTATAGGAATGATGGTTTTTAAGCCTTCAACTCCGGTGGTCGCAACTTCATAAGGAAGGGTGCCGCCATAGGAAGTTCCTGTCATTGCAACACATCCGTTAGACCAGTCTGCAGCGATTGCTTTACTGCCTTCTTTGTCAATAAAGGCTGTCCTGTCCCCCGCGAGCCATTCAACAACACATTTATGAGAGTCTCTTTCAAGATCAAAGCCACACAGTTCAAAACCCTCTGAACCATAGGTGCCGATGCCGCAACAGATCGCTATCGCAAAACCTCTGATCAGAAAATAATCATACCCGTGAGTATTGTAATAACCGGAATCACCACTGATGGGAATCGAATAGCGATATTCAGATGGATCAGCCTGTTTGGCAAAACTGAGTGTATCGATCGTTTCCTCTGCTACCCTTTTCGGCGCCTGGCGATACAGATCGTTATAATCAAAATCGTCTTCAGCATATGGGAACAGTTCATCGCCAATCAGATTGTCGGTTACACCTGCCGGGTAAGGTGTTGGATCGTAGATCGTGGCAGCTTTATAAGAACCTTCGACCGCTTTTCTCGGAATCTGCATGAAGACTTTTACCAGGTCGTTTTTGCCATCGGCATCTGTATCATGATCTGTCTCGACATAGACACAGAAGCGTAATATTTCGCTTTCTTCGTTGTTGACATCAGTATTACTGAATGTAAGGATTGGTTGAGCCATGCCATCTTCAAAAAGCAGACCATCTTTGTTTTCTTCTGTTCTTTGATCATTACTGCAGCCATTAGAGAAAAACATCGATATTATAAGCAGAATCAAAATAACTTTTTTATTCATCAGTCCCGTACCTCTTAAGGATAAGATATCACATTAGTGAACTATTCTGCTATTTGTAACGGAGCTTCCTTTTTTAACAACCACTGCGCTTATCACGATATATGTAATATAGCATCTTGCACATTGTTCACAGGCGCATGAATCAGGGTTATTCCATCCCTGCTGTGTTATTCGCATTCAGGATGCTTCCAGGGATTCGTTCAGTATACGTAGCCCTTCATTAGAATGCTGATAGCGGCGTTTATGAAATCCAAATGTTTGGATTTCCAGAATGAAGAGATATATGAAAAAAAACAGGAATCAAATCCTGTTTTTGTTTGAAGTTTTATGTATTAACTACATCAAGACGTTGTGGTAGACTTCCTGAACATCATCTACTTCATCCAGGTTATCTAATAATCTCTGCCACATTTCCTTGTCGTGTTCATCAGTTAAGGTGACATATTCCTGCGGCAGCATCTTGATCGCACATACTGAGTATTCACAATCAGGAATCAGTTCATCGATCGCTTCCTGTGCTTTGTGCAGATCTGATGGTACAACGTAGACTGTCATCTCACCATCTTCGACTTCGATATCACTGACATCGACATCCGCATTGATCAAAGTATCCAGCATTGTATCTTCATCTTCATATTTGAAGGATAAGACACCAAGGTTGTCGTAATTGAATGACACGGAACCTTTGACACCCATCTTGCAATGAGACTTGTTGAAGCAGGAATTCATCGCTGCAACGGTACGGTTTGAATTATCTGTCAGACAGTCGATGATGATCGTTGCATTTGCCGGACCGAAGCCTTCATAACGTAAAGCATCATATGATTCGCCTGATCCGCCCTTGGCCTTTTCAATCGCTCTTTTGATGACATCAGCCGGGACCTGATTGGCCTTGGCTTCTTTGATCTTGGAACGTAATGTGAGGTTCATTTCCGGGTCAGGAACGCCAGACTTTGCGGCAATATAGATTTCCTTGCCATATCTTGAATAAACCTTGGATTTCATTGCAGCGGTCTTAGCCATTGCTGCAGCTCTTACTTCATGCGCTCTTCCCATAATTTCACCTCTTAATAATATTTTTTTCTTTTTATATTTTAATACGATTTATTCTATATAGCAAAACAAAAAAGGACCGGAAATTCCGATCCTTTCACAAACGTTTAATGCCTGAATAATTAAGCCTTGAGTACTTCTTTGACCAGAGTCATAACTTCAGACTCAGTATGACACTTTAAGGCCTTATTGGCGAGTTCTTCCATCTCCTTCTTATTCAGAGAAGTGATGATCTTTCTGGTTGGTAAGATCCTTGATGCGGACATTGAGAACTCATCAAGACCTAAGCCTAACAGAACCGGAGCTGCCATCGGGTCACCGCCCATTTCACCGCACATACCGCACCATCTGCCCTGTGAATGAGCACCGTCGATCGTCATCTTGACCAGACGTAAGATAGATGGATTGAGTGGCTGATAGAGGTAAGCGACCTTTTCGGACATACGGTCTGCAGCCATGGAATACTGGATCAGGTCGTTGGTGCCGATCGAGAAGAAGTCCGCATACTTGGCAAACTCATCAGCGAGTACTGCCGAAGCAGGAATCTCGACCATCATACCGATCTCGATCTGATCAGAAACTTCAACGCCTTCAGCCTTCAATTCTTCCTTGGTTTCAAGGACGAAATCTTTAGCGGCCCTGAACTCATCGATCGTGGCGATCATCGGGAACATGATCGCAAGCTTGCCATAAGTGGAAGCACGCAGCAGTGCTCTGACCTGAGTCTTGAAGATATCCTTGCGGTCAAGACACAGTCTTATTGCTCTATAGCCTAAGAATGGGTTCATTTCCGGCTCGAATTCAAAGTAAGGAAGTTTCTTGTCACCACCGATATCGAGTGTTCTGACAACGACTCTCTTGCCTTCGGCTCTTTCCAGAACGACTTTATAGGCTTCAAACTGTGCATCTTCACTTGGGAAGTCATCCGTTGATTCCATATACAGGAATTCGGTTCTGTATAAACCTACACCTTCAGCACCGTTGGCTACGACATTGTCCATGTCTTTAGGTGAACCGATATTGGCGACTAGTTCGACCTGATGACCATCAACTGTGATCGAAGGTTTGTCGAGAAGTACCTGTAAAGCAGCTTTCTCTTCCAGATATTTCTCACGTTTTTCCTTGTATTCAGCCAAAGTTGCTTCATCCGGATTCAGGATGACTGTACCCTCTTTAGCATCCAGAATGATCGTATCGCCATGTTTAGCCTCCGCCATAATGCCTGTGCAACCGACGACGGCCGGTAAGCCTAAGGCTACGGCCATGATGGCAGCGTGCGAAGTCTTGCCGCCGATCTCCGTTACAAAGCCCAAAGCATATTTCTTATTCAGCTGAGCAGTATCAGATGGGGTCATTTCTTCCGCAACGATGACGACTTCCTCATCGATCGTTGTCAGATCAGGAATAGTCAGTCCCAATATATTACATAAGAGTCTGTACGAAACGTCCTTGATGTCAGCTGCTCTTTCCTTGAAATACGCATCTTCCATTGATTCGAACATGCCGATCATCGTATCAGAGACAGCCTTGGCTGCTTCATCAGCACCCTTTCCTTCTTTGATCATGTTTTCGATCTGATCAGTGAATTCCGGGTCCTGAGCCATCATAAGATGGGCATCAAAGATAGCCAGTTCCTCCGGAGCCAGAGTCTTGCTGGCTCTTTCCTTGATCTGTTCAATATCCTTGATCGTCTTGGCCATGGCGTTCTTGAAACGCGCTAATTCGTTCTCAAGATTTTCTTTCTTTTCGTCATGATACTCTTTGATAATGATCTTCGGCTGTTCAAGTTTGTATACTTTTCCGATAGCTATACCACTTGATGTTGCTATTCCTTTTAACATAGATTGATAATCCCTCCAATTACTGTTATTATACTTCAATTAAGCGCTTACAAACAATTGAGAAAGTCCTTATATGCCTCCTTTCTGTAACGGTAATAGGAAGGCCTCGTCAGATAGCCCATATACCACTTTCCTCTGCGGCCCTCTATTACCTCTTTTTCAATTATGAATCTCTCTGTCTCATCTAGAGAATATGCTACATTTTCTACGTGTTCAACAATCGTCCTGCAGAGATTATACTTCTCTGTGTTTACCCGTTTAATGTTACTCTGATGTTCTTTCACGATTCTTTTGCTTTGCAGATATCCTCTAGATATGAGTTCAATTTCAAATCGTTCTTTAGAAGATCTGCTCATTTACCCGTATCCTCGAATCAATATCTAATTTAATTCAGGATTGTTTTTTTATATTCGATTTTTATGTTTATATTCTATTCGTTGATCTCTATAAGCCCATATCCCCCATCATTACGTTTGTAAACAACTGCTGGTTTTTCCGAATCCAGATCTTTATAAATGAAGAATGAGTGTGACAGCATCTCCATTCTCATGATCGCTTCATCTAAGATCATCTCCTCCGCGTAGATGGTCTTGGTTCTGACCGGGGTATCATTTCCGTCATCATTATCTTCATAGAAATTCTCGGCCAGTGATTCCTTATGTCTTCTGGATAATCTGCCCTTCTGTCTTCTGATCTGATCTTCCAGTTTATCAATAGCCAGATCGACAGCTGTCGAGAAGTCTTCATGAATGACTTCCGACCTCATCAGTCCTACTTTGGTAGGAACATTAACTTCTACCTTCAGGGCATTGCCACCGCTGTTTACCTTGACGGTGACTTTGGCGCTCTGTGCCTCATCGATGACGACATACTTGTTGAGGTCAGAGAGTCTGTTCTCGATCTTCTGTCTCATTTCGTCAGTGACAGTCACATTTTCACCATAAATTGCGAATTTCATAAGTCTTCCTCCTTAATTTATTTCGACTCAACTATGAGTTCAACTAACCATTTATAGACCAGAAACAATCCATAGGCATCTAAGGAACAGTATTCTTCGAGATCCTTGAATACCTTGTCATCATTTGTTTCATTGCGATCGATATTGCGCCAGTTATAGACAGCTTCCATGCCATCATAGATATCCAGATCCTTATATGAATAATCTGAACAGATATCAACAAGTTTTTTCAATGAGAAGTTGCCCTGCATCCTCGTATCATAGATCAGGCCTTCATCAAAAGGATAAGCCAGATCCACGAAGCGTTCGATCAGTTTATTCAAGCCATCCGCATATTCCGGATAGACATCTGCGAGTTCTTTCAATCTCAGACATTCAGCCCCGATTGCGTTATAAGCTAAGATCGGACCTTTTTCCGGAACATACTGGAACAGTGCTTCCACAAATTCCCTGCGGCAATCTCCCGTTCCGATAAAGGTGCGGTGTTCCATATGTCCGTCTTCATCGATGTAGTATAAGGCAAACTCGAAACAGACGACATCCATCGGTTTCATCTTTTCATATTTCGGGATCAGATATCTGTCCCATTCAAAATCGATGAAACTAATCGGCCTTTCTTCGATCTTGCTTAACCAGTTCTTTAAAGCCAGTTTTTCCAGATATAGACCACCATTCCTAGAAGCCATGACTTGCGCATACTGGACTCCGTTTCCTTCAAGCTGGGACAGATCTGTATCTTTTAAAAGTTTTATGCCCTGATGATACATCTTGTTTTTGTTACGGGACGAGACAAGATAGAGTATCGAATCATCAGGCTCATCTTTCTCATTAGGGAAACAGGTCGCATAGTAATCGCACAAACCATACAGTCTGCAATAGCGGTTCTTGACCGGTTTATGTTTATCAGGATCAAAGTTCTCCATTTCCGCTATTGTCGCGTCATAATCAAAGTCACCTTCTTTAACAAGATCGATTATTCTTTTACCCTTGAATGAATTGATACACTTAAACAGCTTCTGAACATCAAGCGTTCCTTCGTTGACATAATCGCCATTGAGATACACGACATAGATATCATCGACTTTTATCCCCTGGCGGCTCAAGACCTTCAGACAGATCCTGTAACTGAGCAGATCTATCTCTTTGATCTGAGTCGAATAATAGACGAAACACAGATCATAGATATTGTCTTTTTTGTGCATGAAAGGAATGTTTATCCGTAATTCTCCATCAACGAAACGCGGATGAACAAACCATTCATAATTATCTATCTCATTAAAGAATCTATCACCCGGATCATTCCTCACACCTTCGTAATATTCTCTGATCCCGAAGTATTCTAATAATAATTCAACAATATTCTCGTCAAATCGCAGATAAGGTCTGAAGGCATTATTATCGTCCTTACTGAAAAAGTAGAGCCTTTCACAGCGCAGATACTTTTTAATGTCACTGATATGATACATATCTACCTCTGCTTTAATTATAGCTCAATTTGACTGATATGATCTTCATTATCATTTATGTATCAACAAAAAAGATCATTTCTGATCTTTTATGTAATATATTAAGAAATCCTGAACAGTTTTCGCATATCATCTTTCCAGTACTTCAGTACATAAAGTACCGGAAGGATCTCGAGTCGACCCATCAGCATTCCTATAATCTCAACGATCAGTACACCCGCTGAAGCATCAGGATTAGTTACACCGATCGACAGACCGACAGTCGATAAGGAAGAGGCAAACTCAAACATCGCTTCATGAAGCTGACAGCCTGAGAAAGCGATCGTCAAAGCTACACCCAGTACATACATGATGATATACAGAGAGACATAATTGATCGCATCACATTGTTCTTTTTCTGAGATGATATCTTCTCCGCTTGGTCGATAGATCTTCATGGTCGTCAGTTTGCGAGAAGGATACACGTTTTTATACACTTCGTTGAACTGTGATCTCAGATAGATATAGACTCTCGTCAGTTTCAAACCACCGGCTGTTGAACCCATACCTCCGCCAAAGATCATGAGTAAGGTCAATGTCAGAATGACCAGATGAGGCAGATTCTCATAGCTGCCTAAACAGAAACCGGCTGTTGATAAACTGGAAAAGATATTAAACAGCGAATAGACAAAATTGTCCCATAAGCTCATTTTCATAAAGGATGCCATACTGATCATGATGATCGGCATACAGACCGCAACAGTAATACCCAGAAAGCGCAATTCCGTATTCTTATAGACCTGTCTGAATTTCCTCTGTGACAGCATCAGCAATACAACTGTATTAGTCGTGCCTAAAAGCATCAGCAGTACCAGCCACAGATCGATAGCCGAAGAGTAGTCACCAAAACTTGACATCTTGGTGGAGAAACCACCGGTCGAGAGTGCACACATCGTGTGATTGAGCGCATCAAATAAAGGCATGCCTAAGACCATGAAACCGACAGTTCCGGCCAATAACAGGAACATATAAATGTTTAAAATGGTTCTGGCCGTGATCTGTAAATTAGGCCTCAACTTATCAGGATGACCTTCTGCCGAGAACAGTTCCATGGACTGTTTATCATTGACCATCGAAAGGAAAAGTACGATAAAACCGAAACCGCCGACATATTGCATCAAAGAACGATGAAACAGAAAGATCATCGGAGTTATACCGACATTGATTGTTGATAAACCACAAGTCGTAAAACCGGATACCGACTCAAACAGAGCCCTTAAAAACGGCAACTGGCCACCGGTCACAAACGGTAAAGCGCCGATAAAGAAATTGAAGACCCAGGCATACAGGACAAACATCGTACTTCTTCTCTGGGTAACAGTATAGAACCTTGATGGAACGTATGGCTTTCCAAATTTGAAGAACAGTAAAGCCACGATAAAACAGATCCCTGAAGAGATCAGAAAATCTTTGGCATAAATAATATCTGTAGGATAAAACGGTATGACAAGTAACGGTAAAGCAGCGATAAATCCCGAAAGGATCGTCACCTTGCCGTAATTATTCATAACCAGAAAACTCTTTTTATTCATAATTATTTACCGGCAATTATTCTAACCGCTTCATCTTCCTTTTCTGTTGTTGTGATCAGTAAAACATTATCACCCAGATTAAGCGTCGTTGCGCCAGAAGGAACGATAACTTCGTTGTTTCTGATGATACAGCCGATGATCGTCTGCGTTGGCAAATGAATACTGGCCAAAGTCTTACCCAATACTTTCGATTTTTCCGTGACCACTAGCTCAGAGATCCTGATACGATCATCACCTGTTGGAACAACACGGTTTAACTGATCGGTAAGAGTCTGCTGTTCAAGAGCTTGGGCGATAAGATTAGTCGCACTTATGACGGAATCAACACCCATGGCATCAAACAGAACTTTACGTTTGACATCAGATACTAAAGAGATCGTCTTAGCTACACCATAGACTTTTTTACAAAGTTCACAGGTAACCAGGTTATCCGCATCATGGTCATGCATGGTTATGGCGATATCAAACTGATTGATATCCGCATCTTCGAGCACCTCAGATACACGACCATCACCTAAGATGACATTAAGACCATCTATCTCTCTTAAACGGTCACAAAGGCTTTCATCCGGAGAGATGACAGTAACACGGTGTTTTTTCTGTAACAGGATTTCGGCAAGAGAACGGCTTTGCGTCTTACCGCCGATAATGACGATATTCTTTCTCATTTGCCACTTCCTCCCTTGTAGTAATCAATTACCGCATTAGCTGATAATTCAGCCAGGCAGATTGATTGAATACCTAAATCCTTATAGATCGCTTCTTTAGTCTTGTCTGCCACTCTGACAATAACGTTTTTGACGCCAAAAAGGACTTTTGCAGCCTGACCGACAAAGATATTATTGTTTTCAAAATCCGTAACAGCAATCAGAGTTGAAGCGCGTTCAATATCTGCCTTCTTCAAAACATCAAGATCGCAACTATCACCTGTAATCGTCAACCCGCCGAAAGTTGAACCCAGACGCTGGAAAGCATCAGGATTACGGTCGATGACGATCACGTTAGCTCCGCTGTCATATATTTCGTTGGCCACTCTAGAACCTAATGTGCCACAGCCGACCACAATAGCCAACTCTTTTTTTCTATCGCTCATATCGCGTTTTCCCCTTCCCTTAAATAAGACATAAACTATTATAACTCTTTCCAATAAGCAAAATAGTATTTTAGCAAAAGATCAAAAGAGTTTTGCATGAAGAGAATTCTAGCATATTCTTATCTATTATTAACGCAAAATCGTTTTTAATAAGATTATTCATATTTCAAATTCTCAAATTTAGAGAAACACCTTTATACACATTATTGTTTAACTAAAAGGTTGGCCATAAAGACCAACCTAGTAATATAGAGTAACTCACATTAATCAAACAATTCAGAAACTCGCTGATATGCCAGAAATAGAAATAAATGATATTATTCTTTTATCCAACAGGCATAAAGATCAATTGAATCATTTATGATGCTGTTTTCATCATAAATTGAGTTACAGTCTTGATAAAGTGACCACCCACGAAACTTATATCCTTCTCTTTCAGGAATTACATAATCAATGGTTTCGCCATACATTTTCTTTTGATTTTCTACATATGTACCACCTTGAGAATCAAACTTAATGGTATAGCCTCTATTACGAATCCCAAAAAACAGAGCAAGAAACAGAGCCGCAATCAATACAGCTATAATCCGATCTAATACCTTAATAGGAATGTTGATTTTGCTATAAAGATTATGAAACGAACTGCCGTCTATTTTCTTCGTTTCGACTTTTTCTTCGTTTTGAACGGTCTCTTTATCATCCATTATTTCTTAGTCAGATATTTTCTCATATCAATTGCACATGCAACCAATATGATTAAACCCTTGATAATATACAGCATATTAGGGTCAACAGATAAGAAGTTAAGACCGGTGAAGATAACTTGTAACAACAAAACACCGATAATAACACCAGAAATATTACCAGTACCACCGACAAACGAGACGCCACCGATAACACATGCAGAAATAGCATCTGCTTCATAGTTTAAACCGGTAGCCGCAGTAGCAGATCCTACACGTGCTGCATCGATGAAACCAGTAAAGGCATACATTATGCCAGCCATTACAAACACGCCAATAATCGTTCTCTTTACATTGACACCAGATACTTCAGCAGCTGTTTTATTGGAACCTACAGCAAACATATTTTTGCCAAATACTGTTTTGTTCCAAATAATCCACATAATGATCAGGAAAACGACGGAATAAAGTACATACATCGGAACAACTACTGTTCCAACTCTGAACAGAGTTCCGGTAATCAGCTTCTTATATGGATCAATCATTCCGGACAAAGTCATGCCGTTATTGGTTCCCAAGCCCATATAGATGAGAATGAGACCATATGTGATCAACTGAGTTGAAAGCGTAACGATATATGGATGCAAAGAAAACTCTGCAACTGCAAAACCATTTACAAATCCGATTATTGCTCCAAGCAATAAAACAATCAGCAAAACTAAAGGAATAGGTAATGCTTGAGTTAAATTTGGCCAGATCTTTGACACATTTGTTAACAAAGAAGCAGTTACAACAGCAGTCAAGCCAACAACTCTACCTGCAGAAATATCAGTACCCGCAAGAACGATACATCCCGCAACACCCAAAGCAATTGGAAGCTTAGCAGCTGTAAGGTTAATGATATTGATAATTGATGCAGTGCCTAAAAAAGTAGGCCTTTTTATGGCAACATAGACAATTACAACACCGATAATAATAAACATCGCGTTGTTTAACAAGAAACTACTAATACTTTTTTTGTCGAATTTGATTTTTTTGTCCTTTAACATATTAAACCCCTTTTATGCATATTTAGCCGCAAGTTCCATGATTTCTTCCTGCGTTGCCGTTTTTGCATCTACTTCACCAGCAAGTCTGCCACCACTCATAACCAAGATTCTGTCACATATTCCCAGAAGTTCAGGCATCTCAGAAGATACCACTAAGACAGTTCTGTTTTCATTTGCTAACTTGAGTATCAGTTCGTAAATTTCGTACTTGGCACCAACATCAATTCCTCTTGTCGGTTCATCAAGTAACAATACTTCAGGATCTGTCAATAACCACCTGGAAATAATAACTTTCTGCTGATTACCACCAGATAATGATCTTATCTGAGTTTTCTGGCTAGGCGTCTTTGTTTTAAGTGAATCAATACCCCATTGGGTTACTTCTTCCATTTTTTTATCATTCAGAAGGACTCCGTTGAGATACTTCTCTAAAGATGAGATACAGGTATTGTCTCGAATATCTCTTATTCCAAAAATGCCAGTAGCTCTTCTCTCTTCAGTCAGCATCGCAAAACCATTATTGATTGATTCTCTTGCATTCCTGTTGCGGCACAATTTGCCATCAAGATAAATCTCTCCCGATCTTCTTGTCGCAATACCGAAAATATTCTCGAGCAGTTCAGTACGTCCAGAAGCATCAAGGCCTGCTATACCAAGGACCTCTCCTTTATTAGCGGTAAATGAAACATCAGTAAGTTTTGAATACTCTGCTGATAAATTCTTAACTTCAAGGTTAGGAGCTCCAACAACATTGGTTTTTGGAGGATACACATTGGTAAGTTCACGTCCTACCATGAGTTTAATTATTTCGTTTGTTGTTAGGTTTTTAGCATCTTTAGTAGTTATATATTTTCCATCTCTCATGATAGTTACTTCATCAGAGATTCTTAAGATCTCGTTCATTTTGTGTGAAATATAAATAATGCCGCATCCGCGAGACTTAAGATCGTTAATAATCCTAAACAGATGCTCAACTTCAACTTCAGTTAATGAAGAAGTTGGCTCATCAAACACGATGATTTTTGAATTATATGATACAGCCTTGGCTATCTCAACCATCTGCCTTTGAGATACAGGCATTTCTGACATAATTGTTTTTGGGTCGACATTTACACCAAGGTCATCAAATATTTTTTTGGTTTCCTCATACATCTTCTTTTCTGAAGTGAATAGTGGAAACTTATCGACCTTTGGATAACGTCCAAGCCACATGTTATCCATAACATTACGTTTTAAGGCTTGGTTTAGCTCCTGGTGAACCATGGCAACTCCATGTTCCAAAGCTTCTTTGGAATCTTTGAAATCTACTTCTTTTCCTTCTAAGTAAATATGTCCTTCATCCTTATGGTAAACAGAAAAAAGGCACTTCATCAAAGTAGATTTGCCTGCACCGTTCTCTCCCATTAAAGCATGAACGGTTCCTGCTTTTACGGTTAATTCAACATCATCCAAAGCTTTAACGCCAGGGAATGATTTTGAAATATGTTCCATTCTCAATAAAACATCATTTGTCATGTTAAATCCCCTAAGATTTTGAAATATAAATAAACAGCCATGCCAGAAGACATGGCTGTTTATAGATAGATTAATTAATTATTTCTGATAAGGTGAGTAAGGAATATTTACTCTCCAAGTGCCTACAGGTTCGTAAGCATCAGGAATGTTGGAAACAGCAGCTTCGCCAGCCATCAGGTTCTGAGCGATAATAGCAGTAACTGCAGCCATACCTTCAGCATCCTGTTTAACTGTACCGGTCATTGTTCCAGCATCAATAGCATTTCTAGCAGATTCAGTAGCATCAACGCCGAATACAGGAATAGTTGTTGTTCCTTCACCGTTGTTGTAGCCATGGTTCTGTAATGACTGAATAGCACCTAATGCCATTTCATCGTTATTTGCGATTACTAATTCAACCATGTTGTTGTTTGCTTCGTTGTACTGAGCAAATACAGTTTCCATGTGTTCGTTAGCAGCAGCAGCTGACCATGTGCCATTTGCATCTAACAAGTACTTATTTTCAGTCTTGTTTTCATCATAGTATTTTAAAGCAGGTTTGCCGGCAGCTGTTAAAACAGCATCAGCATCTTCCTGGCCATATTTAGTTCTGGCAATAGCTTCTGCGTTGCCTTCATCACCCTTGAACATTACATAAGAGATTTCACCATCACCATTGAGGTCAACAGTGTCGTAGTTAGCAAGAACATAATCACCAACCATCTTACCTTCCATATGTCCGGCTTGAGTGAAGTCAGTACCAACGAATGCTGAACCATACTGATTTAATAATTTTTCTGCACTAGCGTCATCCTGAGAGATTGCTCTGTTGAAGAACACAACCTTGCATCCAGCTGCTTCAGCTTTTTCAAGAATTGTCTTAGCAACATCTTCTGAACCAGAGTCAACCTGGTTTACGACTAATACTTTTGTACCAGCAGCGATAGCTGTATCAATCTGGTTTGTCTGTTCTGCCTGGGAACCGTTTGCATCATAATCTTTGTAGCTAACGCCAGCACTTTCGAGAGCTTTGTTTAAAGCTGCACGTACTGATGAAAGATAAACGTCGGCGTTAGTGTACCAGAATACAGCAACATCTTCTGCTGAAGAAGTTGGAGTTTCTTCTCCTCCACCACCATTTGATCCTGAGCAGCCTACAAGGGCAAAAACCATAAAGACTGCCAGTAAAACACTTAAAAGCTTTTTCATTTTTTCCTCCTTGGACCTAGGTCCTATTCAACATTATACTCTAAATGTAAACGATTACAAAACAAATAATCTCAAAGTATTTTGTTATACCAACGTTACAAAGCAATTCAAACAACGCACTGTTATCAATTCTTAAAGAAATATAATGATCCAAGCGTTTTATCAATAAGTTTTGAGTCTTCATCCAAAAAATGATTATATTTTGTTATGGTCGGTGTTGATACGCTGTGTGGAAAGATAAGGCGATTGCATTACGGATGCCTACAAAAAAGAGATGTAATCATTTTCGATTAAGTACAAATCTCAAAAAAACTCAAAAATACTATATTACCGTTAACCAAGAGATTAATATATTACTTTATCTCTTCCGGATGATTTTCCGATATATAATTTTCTATCCGCACTATCTATGCTTTCCTCAATCGGATCTCTAAAATCGTGCTCAAGAACACCAAAAGTCATCGTAACATAAACATCTTCGTTATTTAGTTTGAAACAAATGGTTTTAACTTTTCGACGGATGTTTTCTATAAAATCATAGGCTTGATCGCCATTCATGTTTGGTAGAACAAAAACAAATTCTTCTCCACCCCAGCGACAAACAAAACCAATATTCTCCGTTTCTTCCATAAAACATTTTGAAAGACCTTTTAAAACAACATCGCCACCTTCATGTCCATATGTATCATTAATCTTTTTAAAGAAATCGATATCTCCTACTGCTAAAGATAAAAAAGGAACTTCATTACGACCAGAATCAATCAAATTTTCAATTTGGTCTTTAGTTGAACGTCGATTAATCAAACCGGTCAGAGGATCGATGCTGGCTAAATGGGTAACTTTACGGTTATACTCCATCAATTTTCCTTCTTGCATTAAAGAATCCGAAGTAATCAGCAAAATCATTGCCGTTAATAAAGAACATGTCCCAACAATATTGACAATGTGCATTATGGTAATTATCTTGTTATCCATAAAATAAATAGGAATATTGTGAGTAGAATATATATAAAGAGCTATAAAACTAACACAGAAAAAAATACAAAAAGCGATTTTTCTAAAGATAGGAACATGGGTAGTGATAAGGCAATACTGAATAAGAAGGAAAAACAAGTATTGGGCACCAGTGGCCAAACCAAAATAAAAAATCAAAAAGAATATCCAGGACAAAAAAACTACCATTTCTATGTAGTAACAAAAAATAGTGTTATTACGATATGTTGAATAGAAAGCAAAGGCATTGAAGAAAATATAAAACGCTGTAATTATATGAGGAAAACCAAGTCTTATATTTGTCATTAACAGAAGGCCAACAAAAGAGATAAAAATCAAAAAAAGCGCGGTGAGTCGGATAATAACCGCAGACTTTTTTAACTCATTATCGTTGCTAACGTCCTGAATAATAATCTGCCAGATTTTATCTATGATTTTCATTTTCTTGAATTTGTTACCTTAATAATACAATTATACTAGTTAGTTTTCTACAGAATACTAAAAAACAATCAACAAAAAAGCTGTAGATAAATTATTTCATATATTATTCGTTCATTTTACATATATAGCGGCGTTTTCTTTAGTTATCATCACATAAGGAACATAGTTAACTTTATTATTGATTTCTTCACCCGCCAAAAGCTTAAGAACCGAATCACATGCAACTTTTGTCTGGCCCTGTTCATCGTTCAATACCGTACCAGTCATAGTCCCGTTCTTAATCATTTCACAGCACTGAGTTGTATCTTCGCCTTACGGAAGAACATTTCAATGAGATAAATGAAGAGGAAAGCTGACCAGAGAAGGAGTCAATTATATCCTGCAAACGTATTTTTCAAAAGCACAGGGGTCAAGACCGGATCTTTTTCCAAATAAAATTTCTCCGCACTG
>JAFRJA010000160.1 GCA_017432545.1 Erysipelotrichaceae bacterium | reverse complement strand
GCTGGTTCGATCCCAGCCATCCCAGCCACGATCATGACTCGGTAGCTCAGGCGGTAGAGCATCTGACTTTTAATCAGAGGGTCCCGGGTTCGATTCCCGGTCGAGTCACCACTGACTGCAGGTGTAGTTCAATGGTAGAACTTCAGCCCTCCAAGCTGACTACGTGGGTTCGATTCCCATCACCTGCTCCATAGATAAAGTAAGAAGTGCCTTGTTGTAAAGGCTTTTTTTATACCCTGATCTTTATGGAGTTTTAGTTTCTTTTTTGAAAAACGGGATACAAATAATCAGGAGTAATATCAATTATCAACACGATGCATAATGATGCTAAAGAATTATAACTATAAAGGAAACAACAATGAAAAAATGTTTAGGTTGTGGAAAAGACATCCCGGATGATTCAATATTCTGTCCTTTCTGCGGAGAAGAAATAACTCAAGAAAAGTGTTCTGATAATAAAGAAACACCGACAAATAAAAACGATAATGTTTTTAAACGTATGTTATCATGGATAGTACTAATCGTTTGTTTTGAATTAATGTTATTTCTTTATAGTGTTATTTTTGTTCTTGCTGAACCTGTTTTAATTATATTTAATAGTCTTTCGACGATCTGGAAATATGCAGTTATTTTATTGGGAGTGAGTTCTTTTGTTTTTGGTTTGATTTTTCTTCCCTTTACAGTTGGAATTCCGTTTGTTATAAGTCTTTCCGAAAAAAGTCTGCCCTTCAGAAAAAGGAACAAGATACTTGGTGTTTGGAATCTTAACATTGTTAAATTATAGCTTGGCATTTATTAAAGGTATAAGTGAACACCAAATTTTATACTCTTATTTATTCTTTGCCTTATTAGGAATCGCCCTTATTTTTTATGGAAAGATATGGGATAGATGATTCCAAGTTTTTTATCTGATGCTTTTTTCGCAATCCCGCTCATGGCGGTTTTTTTATTGCTTTGATAAAATTAGAATATATGGAAAGTAATCTGACCGTTCATGAACAGGAGTTCTATTCCTGCCTGAAGAAAAAACTCTTTCTTACCAAGATCGCGATCAGAGCCAAAGTCCCTTTGGCTGAACTATGTGATGAAAGAAAGGATCTGGTTTTTAACTTTGGCGGCGACAAAGAGATCATTAATGATATCGTGATCGATTTTGTACTGTACAAAGACAGTAAACCGGTGGCCGGGATCGAAGTCTTTGATGAACCGGAAGAACTGGAAAACCGCAAGGGTGAAAACATGCTTAAGGAGCTGCTGTTTACCCGCATGGGTTATGAATACTTCAAGGTCGTCGATCTGAATAATATGAATGAAGCGGCCAGGATCGTCAAAGAAAAGACGGTCGAACACATCAGAGCCATCGAAAGATAAACAAGAACTCAATTATGAATAAAAATAAAAGACCTCAGATCATCATCATGATAGCCATCTTGTTTGGGCTTTTATTGATTGCGCTGATAGGTCTTTTATTACGACCTAAAAAGACAGAAGAGCCCATGATCGAAGATATCCCGGAAGAAATTATCGAAGTCGACTATAAGAAGATCGAAGACAGAAACGGCAAATACTACTATGAAGACGATCATTTCTCCAGCAGCTTCGGTATCGATGTCTCGACTTTCCAGAACAAGATCGACTGGAAAAAAGTAAAAGATGAAGGTGTTGAATTCGCCTACATCAGGATCGGCCGAAGAGGTGCGACGACCGGTTTACTATATCCGGATGACATGTTTGAAGAAAACTATAAGGGCGCAAGAGATAACGGCATCAAAGTCGGGATCTATTTCTTCTCGCAAGCCATCAGTGAAAAAGAAGCCATTGAAGAAGCGGATTATCTCTTAAGTCTTTTAGGTGATAAGAAAATTGATTTCCCGATCGTCTATGATTGCGAAGAAGTGTACCTGGATGATGAGACGTCACGCACTTCCAAGACCACGAAGGAACAGTTCACTAAAAATGCGCTAGCCTTTATCAAACGTCTGGAAGAAAAAGGCTATTCCTGCATGATCTATACCTATCAGTACTGGGCCGATAATTACTATGATATGGAACAATTGAAAGAATATCCCCTCTGGTATGCCCAATACGATGTCAAGGAACCTGACTTTTCCTATCCGGTAACGATCTGGCAATACTCCCACAGCGGGACCATCAACGGAATCGAAGGTTCAGCTGATCTCGATATCATGTTCATCAGGAAGGACGAAGCTGACTGATGGATGACTTCAAGGAAAAACTAAGCAACTTCTACAATAAATTCAATGAAGACAAAAGATTATTACGGAGACACGGTCAGGTCGAATTCCTGACATCTTTAAAATTCATCCATGAGTATCTTGAACCAGGCGATAAGATCATTGACATCGGTGCCGGTTCCGGACATTACGCCTTATACTTGAAAAATGAAGGATATGATGTAACGGCTGTCGAATATGTAAGACCCAATATAGGCAAGATCCGGGCCAAAGATAAAGAAATAAAGATCGTCGAAGCATCCGCCACTGATCTGTCCATGTTTAAAAATGACGAATTCGATATCGGTATCATGTTTGGACCGATGTATCATCTCTATGAAAAGGGAAAGCGTATCAAGGCCTTAAATGAAGCTAAAAGGATCTGTAAGAAATATCTGTTTGTCACCTATATCATGAATGAATACAGCGTCATTGAATATGCTTTCAAGGACAATATGTATAAACAGATCAAAGACAGACTCGATGAAGACTTTCATATCAATGATCCTGAAGCTCTATTCTTTCAATGTCGTATTGAAGATATCGATGAATTAAATGATATCTGTCATCTTAAATCGCTTAGAAGATTCGCTTCAGACGGTCCAAGTGACTATATGCGTCCGACTTTAAACAAAATGGATGATGAGACCTTTGAAGCTTATCTTGATTTTCATATGAAGACCTGCGAAAGAAAAGAACTGCTTGGTGCCAGTTCTCATGTCGTAGATATTCTGACCAAATAAAAGAAGCATTATTCTGCTTCTTCTTCTGTACTTTCTTCTTTATCCTTATCAGGAGTATATTTGATGACCAGATGTCTCTTGGCACCTTCGCCGATCGAGACAGTTGAGACATCCTTGAAATCAGCCAGATACTGATGGATGACTTTTCTCTCGTCATTAGGCATCGGATCCAGTTCACAATCCACATGGCTCTTGGCTACATTGATCGCTTCTTTTCTGGCGATGGCCTTTACTTTTCTGTAGCGGTCTTCGCGGTAGTGGTTGACATCGACTACAACATTGATTCTCTTCTTGAAAGTCGCATTGACGGCAGCTCTTAAGACAGTAGAGATAGCTCTTAAAGTCTGACCACCCTTACCGATGATGATGGCATTGTTCTCTGCATCGAGAATGACACGGTAAAGAAGCTCGTTTTCTCTTTCCTTGTCTTTTTCAACAATGATCTCAATAGAAACGCCCTGATTAAGTTCAGTGAAATAAGCGCCGAGATAATCAAAAATGAATTCTTTGACATCTTTGGAGGTGAAGGCTTCGATCGTTACAGACTTGTGAAGACCGAAAATACCGCCCTTTTCTTCTTCCAGTACGTTATAGGAAATATCTTCGACACGGCAATCCTGTTCGGCTGCGATCGAATTCAATACTTCTTCTAAAGTTCTTCCTGTATACTGTTTCATTATTCCGCCTCCTTATGAGTCATTTTATCGATTACCAGAGTCTTGGCAATATTTACGATTGAAGAGATACAGTAATACAGCGATAAGGCTGTCGGCATTGAGAACATTGCGAATGAGATCATTGCCAGCATACCATAAGTCATCATGATATTCTGATTCTCCGGTTTCTTGTAAGTCTTGTGATGTTTCTCCGCTTCTTCTTTACCATGTTTTTCAGCCAGCCACTGCGGAAGTTTGATCGCGATGAACTGACAGATGACCATGACCACAAAGATCACGACACAGACCCATGCCTGATTGGCAACGGCTTGTGATGGTGATTGAGAAAGTGAAACGCCCATGAACTGTGCATTGGCAACAGCTTCCGATCTTCTGACCGCATTATACATACCGATCAAGAGCGGGAACTGGATAAAGGTCGTAGCGATAGAAGCTAGAGGATTGATGTCGTACTTCGCGTACAGCTGCTGCATTTCCATAGCCATGCGCTGCTGAGAAGTCTCATCACTCCTGCCTTCATACTTGGCCTGGATCTTCTGCATTTCCGGCTGGATCTCCTGGATCTTCTGCATTGCAACGGAAGACTTGAAGGTGAAGGCCAGAACGATGGCATTGATGACGATCGTGACGATCGTGATCGCCAGGAAGATACCGGTGATCGGAGTAAGAATGTTGATGGCCTGAGCGAGCGGATAAGTGATCAGCGCACTTAAGAAACCATCATTCATTGCCTCCGAGAAAGTCGTATCTAATGTAATCAACTCATTGGAAGTTGAACAACCTGTTAATACAAACGCTATCGCGAGTATCGATAATAGGCGTGTAAAGCGTTTTCTATTCATGAAACTCTCCTTATTCATACTGTTATATTATAATCTTTTTGACCAGAGTTTCCAAATCATTTTTGTTGGTATAAAACGATCTCTTCAGATAGCTTTTTCTGGCCACCAGGATCACATCCAGAGGATATGTTTCGAAGTCGATCAGATCAACGACCATCTCTCTGATCTGCCTCTTGATCCTGTTCCTTTCAACCGCATTCCCCATCTTCTTGGAAACCGAAATTCCCACTCGGGCCTGTGGCTGAGTCTTGTTCACATAGTACGCAACAAAAGAAGCACTCTTGTCAGACTGCTTGGCGGCAATGATCTTGCCGAATTCTTCATTTCTTTTGATACGATAAAGCTTTTTCATTTAAACAATAAATTAAAAGACACCTAAGTGACTTTAATCGGATAATACCTTTCTACCCTTTGCACGACGTCTAGTCAATGCCGGCACGCTCGGAAGCGATAAGTGCGTCGACAACGCCGTCCACGTTACCGCCGGCCAGGTAATGTGCTTCCAGTTCATTCATGTTCAGAGAAAGTC
>JAFRJA010000159.1 GCA_017432545.1 Erysipelotrichaceae bacterium | reverse complement strand
TAATCAATAAGTTGGCAAAGATATCCATTATATCTTCTTTTCATAATGGATTAAGTAGAAGAAAACCGCAGTCATCATCGTAAACGATGAAACTGCGGTTATAAGTCCAATAAGTCACAGAATTAGGTTAGTGACATTACTGAAAAGGGAGTTTTTCTTTATTGGTGTTATAATTGAAAAGATGGAAATGATTAAAAATATAGTACTTTTATTATTAATGCTGACGATTATCGTCGCTCTTCATGAACTGGGACATATGCTGGCAGCTAAGTTTTTCGGTGTCTATGTCAAGGAATACTCTATCGGTATGGGTCCCAAACTTTACTCCAAAAAAGGCAAAGAAACGGTCTTTTCGATCAGAGCGGTTCCTTTAGGCGGTTTTGTCTCTTTGGCAGGGGAGGAATCTCCGGAAGCAGAACTGACCCCGGAAGATGAAAACATCCCGGTCGAAAGGACGATGAAAGGCATCGCCAAGTGGAAACAGATCATCATCATGCTGGCCGGTATCTTCATGAATATGGTCCTGGCGATCGTGATCTATTCGCTGATCATTTTGAACAATGGTGCCTATGTTGTTTCTTCCAAACCGGTCATTGAAGGGGTAATGGAAAACTCTCCGGCTGAAAAAGCCGGCATTGAAGCTGGTGATATCGTGACTTCGATCGGTTTCAACGATATTTCGATCTCTCCAAACGATTATGTTGAGCTGATCACTTTCACTTCGGCATATGACGGAAACGGTCCGTGGTCTGTTACCGTTGAAAGAAACAAAGAGAAGATCGATTTTGAGATCACGCCTGAATATCGGGAATCTGATGGTCAGTATTACATTGGTATTTCCTTCGGTAATTCGGCCTATGAGGTCGTCGATGTAAATATATTGAACTGCTGGTACTTCGGCTTTAAACAGGTCCTTTTTGTTATAAAACTGACCTTTGCTTCACTTGCTTCGATATTCCGTTCGCACAATATGCAGGCGGTAAGCGGGCCGATCGGTATCTATTCGAGCGTCTCGGAAGTTTCAAAGATGGGCCTCAGCTACTATGCGCAGCTGATCGCGATCGTCTCGATCTCGGTAGGCATCATGAACGCCTTGCCATTACCGATCTTTGATGGCGGACGAGTCGTTATCGTATTAATAGAAGCGATCTTGCACAGAGACCTTGATCAGAAGACCCAGGGCTTTGTGATGGCGGCTTCGATGGCTTTATTGATTATGCTGATGGTACTTGTTACCTATAATGATATTCTGAAATTGGTTGGAGGAAATTAAACTATGAAGATCCTTGTTACCGGCGGAACAGGTTATATCGGTTCGCATACCTGCGTTGAACTTATCAATTCCGGTCATGAAGTCGTGATCGTAGATAATCTCTATAATTCTTCGCTCGATGTTCTGGATAAGATCGAAACGATCACGGGTGTTAAACCTAAATTCTATAAAGTCGATATCCTGGATAAGGAAAAACTCGAAGAAGTCTTCAAAGAAAACAAATTTGATGCTGTCATCCATTTTGCGGGCTACAAGGCCGTAGGAGAATCCGTAGCTATCCCTTTGACTTATTATGAAAACAATATCGCCGGTTCGATCAATCTCTATCAGCTGATGAAGAAATATGAAGTAAGAAATCTCGTCTTCTCATCAAGCGCAACGGTCTATGGTGATGATTTTGAAGTTCCGTTCAAGGAAGAATACGGTCTTGGTACAACGACTAATCCATATGGTACGACCAAAAAGATGAATGAAATGATCATTACCGATATGGATAAGGCTGAACCGGAGAATTCTTCTGTTTTACTACGCTATTTCAACCCGATCGGAGCACATGCTTCCGGTTTATTGGGTGAGATCCCTAACGGTATTCCTAATAATCTTGTGCCTTATATTGCACAAGTCGTGGCCGGACAAAGGGATTTCTTAAGAGTCTGGGGCAACGACTATGATACAGTCGATGGCACAGGTGTCAGAGATTATATTCATGTCGTCGATCTGGCCAAGGCTCATGTCAAGGCGATCGAATATGCGGCCAGCCATAAAGGCACGGAAGTCATCAACATTGGTACCGGCAAGGGCTATTCGGTCATGCAGGTATTAAAGGCTTATGAAAAAGCCTGTGGTCATGATATCCCTTATCAGATCATGGAAAGAAGGCCAGGAGATATCGCGGTGTGCTATGCGGATACCGCCAAAGCCGAGGAACTGTTGGGCTTTAAAGCTCAATATGATATAGATGAAATGTGTGAAGATTCATACCGTTTCACCTGTAATCTGAAGAAATAATTTGTAGATAAATTCATAGATAAATATTCATTAAAAAATATACATAAATTTGTTGACAAATTTACAGTATATTTTTTATAATGTGGTTATGATGAAAAACAGTTTCGGAACTATGTTGAATTCTTTAGTTCCTATTTCTCATTTAAATCAGGGTAAAGCTGCCAAGATAATCAGTTCTTTAGGACCTGATGATGTCAAGATCGTCATCAAGAATAATGAACCGATGGCAGCTATTATTCCTATTTCCCGTTTTTCCGAACTTATAGAAGCCGAAGAAAAGGTGAAAGGAAAAGGATTATGAGTAAGAAACGCAAGGTAAGAATAGATAGGATCATCATCCTGGCATTACTGGGCATCCTTGTGACTGTTTTACTGGGTTTTGGGGTCTATAAACTGATCGATTATGTGATCGAGACTCACAGTGAAGCTAAGAAACCCGATCCGATCGATAATCAGGGTCCGGTCGAGACCAATGATGATGTCAAAATTTCTTTAGTAGATTACGAAGTATATTTATCTGAAGAAGATAAATATGATTTCAATTTCATAATTGCGGAATTAAATTTCAAGGGTAAGGATCCCGTATCTTTTGATTTAGGCAATCTGCAGACTTCGGAAAAGATCTATCTTAACAATGTTTCCAAGTATGTGAACGCTCTGGAAGAGAAGGGATATAAAGTATCAAACTTAGGTATCGTAGGCAATGTCGTATCGGATAAGAACGACTATACCTGCAAGGTCTTTATTCCATATACTACTGATTCATCTTCTTTACGTATCCTCAACAGCAAGGATGCGTCGATGATCCAGTTTGATCTGGAGAAGAATCAGAAAGATATCTCAACTCTGAAATTCAATACTGAGCAGCAGATCGAAGTCGGCAATACCAATGTGACAGTCTCTTCATCTTATATCTCTACGATGATGGTCCACAACGGGGAAAGATATACTTCCAATATCCCTGTTTATACTTTCAAGATCAGAGTAAACAAAGTTGAAGGCAATGTCATGATCACCGATGCCAAATTTGTCCGTAACAGCAATGATGAGATCATCTCCTGCATGCCGGAAGACTATGAATCTGTCCAGGACAAGAACTGTCTGGGCAAAAAACTTGTTGAAGGGGAGAATGGCGCCTTATTCTTTGAAGCACTTTCGATAGAAGATAATCCCGATCTTTCCGGATCTTTGATGCTGATGTTCTCGAATTCCAATGATTGGGTAAAGATCCCTACCGTATTAGAATAAACATGAAAAAACTTATTGAGCTGTCATTACTTAGCATATTGATAATCAGTCTGCTGCCGCTAAAGGGCAGTTTTAAGGTTGAAGCCGATGGCTATTATCCGATGGCTTGTGCAGCTGATGAGTTTGAAGTCTCTTATATAAATGATGACGGCTCATTGTCCAAAGTCTCCTGTCACTCTTCTTTTGATGAAGCAAAACAGGCCATGAAAGCCAATGAGAACTATGTCGTCAGAGTTGAAGAAGGCTATTCGCCGACCAAGATCATCGCAATGAACTCCGGTTTAGCCTACAGTTATCCGAACCGTCGCAGTTCTTCGATCATGGATCTGTATCAGAATCCAAGAGACACCGGAAGTTCTCAATACAAGACGACTTATATGCCTAAGGGCTATGAGATGTTCTATTACGATACCTATTCCGCCAGACTTGATGGAAAAGGTTATATCCAGATGGAGATCAACGGCTTTGAAGGTTTTGCGGATCTGGAATATACAGATCTGGTTCCTTTCAAATACATCAATAAAGGCATTCCTATCTACTTAGGCGGCTACAAAGGTGATTTGGCTTCTTACGGTTATGAGTATCCGTATCTGGTCAAACTTGAGCAGAACTACTACAAGATCGAGACTAACGGAAACTATATGGACATGGTGTTCTACAATCACTATGCTTATGGCACCAATGGCGAAAAGGCCGTCTTATATTCAATGTCGGTCGATAATGCACAGAACTATCTTGATGCCGGCATGCAAGAAGGGGTGAAGTACTATTCCAACGACGGCACCAACTTCTACAGTGATTACAAGCTTACCAACAAGGTAGCTACGGTCTATAACTATTACCAGTTCCTTTCCTTGAGGACCAAGACCGGTATCAGTGCTTCAACGCTGGACAGCTTTATCTCAAGCAGAAGCGGTTCCGTATTGAAAGGTGAAGGACAGAGCTTCATCGATGCGCAGAACGAGTATGGCTTCAATGCCTTACTGATCTATGCGATGGCTTGCCATGAGTCAGCCTATGGCACATCTTTCTATGCGGTAAATCGCAATAATCTGTTTGGCTGGAACGCTTTCGATGATTCGCCAAGTGATGCTTCATATTTCTCTTCTGTAGCAAGCTGCGTCGATACTCATATGGGACGTTATATCAACTGGTTTACCGATTTCACCAACTGGCGTTATTTCGGAACCTTCTTAGGCAACAAAGGCGCCGGACTTAACGTAAAATATGCTTCTGACCCGTATTGGGGCCAGGGTATCGCTTCCCTTGCCTACAGCATCGATAAATACGCCAATGGCAAGAATGGCAAGCTAACTGATTATAACCGCTATCAGCTTGCTTATGTTGCGGCCAACTACAACGATGTCATCCATGATTCGAACATCAGATGGGATGCGCCGTTCTACAAGCGTTCCGGAAGTGCTTCTTCCTATTACACAGGCCAGTATGGCAAACATTATCAGAAGGATCTTATCGTCGCGATCATCGGCGAAGAGAATGGACGCTACAAGACGCAAGCGACCAATCCGATCGAAGATGGTGCATTGGTGGTCGATGATGGCAAGTTACCTTATGACTGGAATTCTTCAATCGTATATCTTGATAAGAACGATATAACACTTTTATACAAAAACGATTCCGTTGGACCTGATCCGGATGAGATCGATGATACGATAGCTCATGATCCGATCACGATCGTTGATGAAATGAAACTGGATGGCGGTGTATTGAATATCAGTGGTGTCGGTATCATCTCTGCGGTCAATATGATCAATAACGATAAAGTTAAACACGTTATTGAGATATATGATCTCAAGGATAATTCCAAAGTTGATGAGTTTGGTTGTGAAAACTACGATACCAGCTGGTACAATCTCAACGACGGTTACTCCTATACCTTTGGCGGTTTCAAGGGAAGCTATGATCTTAACAAACTTGGTAAGGGAACTTACTTCCTTAAACTGAAGACAAGCTATGCGGATAAGATCGAAAGAAGCGATGTCTTAAGGACTTCTTTAAAGAATCTTGCGCTGTTCAAATATGAGACCGATAACGGCTTATGTAAAGTCGCGACCAATGATGTGTATGGCTATCGCATCGAGATCGATGTCACCGACAAGCTGATTAATTATGCCGATATAACCAAACCTTCGATCCGTTCATCCTTAGCTACGATCGATGAGGTCAGCTATGACACCGATAATCATAAGATCGTTTTTGACGGAGTCGGAATGATGTTCTATCTCAACTATGACAATGATTCCATCACCCATAATCTTTATCTGGTAGGAGATAAGAATGTTGTGAAGGCCGATACTTCTTCACATGGCTGTCCGATCGATTTCAAGGCTTTCTATGAGTCTTCCTACAATATGGATAAGATCTGTTATACAGCGAGCGCTGATCTCAATGAACTTGATGGTGACTATCATCTCTATCTGGAAGTCATCAATGGGGATTACCGTGATCTGATCGAACTGAATAACCGTTATAACACAAAATATCGAACTTTAGATTCTGATGAGCTGAAGACGAGTTTCCTGAATGAAGCCATCAGATACAGGATGGTGATTAATGTGAACCATCTCAAGGAGGCACAATGAGAAAGATTATCAATATTATTCTGAGTTTATGTCTGGCAGGCACGGTAGGTGCTACAGGCTTTTTCGGATACAGGATTTTTGAAAACAGCAGGAAAGTGATTGTGCCTGATTTCTTAGGCAAAAATGTCTCGGAAGTCATCGAATGGTGTGGCAAACTGTCTGAACCTCACGGTTGTGAATTCGTCTATGAAGATTCAACAACTATCGATAAGGATAAGGTCTTCAAACAGTCGGTTTCGGCAGATAATGAACTTACTGATAAACTGATCATTACCGTATCCAGTGGTCTCATTCAGGAGATCGCTTTACCGGCATTAAATGATAACACTACCAGAGCCGATATAGAGGCCTGGGCGCAACAGAACAATATCCGTGATATTTTATTCGTCGAAGATGAAAACAACGATAAGATCAACGGTACAGTGCTTAAGATCGAACCTCAGCCTGTTTATCCAAACAGTGAAGTTATCGTGCATATAGCCAAATCCACTAAAGAGAAAGAACCTGAAACGCCAACCACTCAGGATGGTGAAGATATCGTCATCAAAGCCGGAACATATGTCGGATTAAGTGAAGATGATTTCAAGAGTAAAGCTACTTCTTTAGGGCTTAAGGCCAATCACAATTCCAATAAGGATGATTATTCATCGACTGTTGAAAAAGGCAAAGTCGTATGGCATGGCTCCGGTACCTATGAAAAGGGTGAGAAGTTCAATTATGGTCTCTCCTTAGGCAAGAGTTCATCTTCATCTTCTACAAGTGATAATGATCTCTACATCGAAGCCGGAACATATGTCGGAAAGACAGAAAGCGAAATCAAGATGATCGCTACCAATTTAGGTCTGGTTCCAACGCATGTTTCCTCACGTGATTCATATTCCGATACTGTAGCTAAAGACAGTATCGTGACTCATGGCTATGGCCAGTATGAAAAAGGTGAAGCTTTCAACTACGGATTATCTTTGGGCAAGAAAGGTTCAGATACCACTGATGATGATCTGTATGTTACGTATGGACAGTATATCGGTAAGACTGAGAGCGAGTTCAAGACTATCGCAACAAATAAAGGCCTTGTCGCAAATCACAAATCTACCTTGGATGATTATTCCGATACTGTAGCTAAAGGAAACGTTGTCTGGCACGGCTCAGGTCAATATGAAAAAGATGAATTATTTAACTACGGTTTATCTTTAGGCAAGAAGGGTTCGGATACTTCTGATGATGATCTTTACATCAAAGCCGGAACTTATGTCGGCAAGACTGAGGATGAGTTCAAGACCATCGCTACCAATAAAGGCCTCAAGCCTAATCATAAATCGGAAAAAGATCAGTACTCTGATTCAATAGCCAAAGGCAGTATCGTCTGGCATGGATCAGGACAGTATGTGAAGGATGAAGCTTTCAACTATGGCCTGTCTTTAGGCAAGCAGGAAAGTACTCAGACTATTCAGGTCTCAGCTGATCAGTATGTAGGCAAGACCGAAAACGAATTCAAAACTATTGCACAAACTCTGGGACTCAATCCAACGCATTTAACTTCTCGAGATTCTTATTCCGATACGGTAGCCAAAGGAAGCATCGTATCCCACGGTTACGGTTCCTATACCAAAGGCGAGGATTTCAACTACGGTTTATCTTTAGGCAAGAAAGAAACGCCGGTCGTTTCTACTGTTTACATCATGAGACCGAATTATTATTCGGCTTCCGATACCTTTGACGGCACCAAACAGACGATCTTAAACGCTCTTGGAGCGCTTCAGAACCTCACTTTCCAGGCTGTAACTTCAACAAGTGGCGAAGCTGTCGGCCAGATTACCAAGATCACGGTCGGGGGCGATGAAAGCTATTCAGCCGGTAATTATACTATCGATACTCCGGTAGTAGTATATATTGTTTCCAAACAGGGCAACTGATCGCGAAAACGTTTACAAAATTATTAAAAAAGTCTTCTTCTTTGAGATATAATTAAATCGCATAGGAGGAGACTTTTAATATGGGAAAAACATTCCAATCAATGGATGGCAATACTGCTGCCGCTCATTGCGCGTATGCTTTTACTGATGTAGCTGCTATTTATCCTATTACTCCATCTTCAACGATGGCTGAAGTAGTAGATTCCTGGGCAACTGCTAAAAGAGCCAATATCTTTGGCAATATCGTAAAAGTTGCGGAAATGCAATCAGAAGCTGGTGCTGCAGGTGCTGTTCACGGAACATTACAGGGTGGCGCTTTAGCGACGACATTTACTGCTTCGCAAGGCTTACTGCTGATGATTCCGAATATGTACAAGTGGGCCGGCGAACTTCTGCCTGGTGTTGTACATGTAGCTGCCAGAGCTCTGGCAACCAGTTCCTTATCTATTTTCGGTGATCATGAAGACATTTATGCTGCCAGACAGACCGGATGCGCAATGCTGTGCTCCAACTCTGTTCAGGAAGCTATGGACTTAGGCGGTGTAGCTCACTTAGCAGCTATCAAGGCTTCTGTTCCATTCGTTCATTTCTTCGATGGTTTCAGAACTTCTCACGAAATTCAGAAAGTTGAAGTAATGGATTATGATTATCTGAAATCATTGCTGGATATGGATGCCGTCAGAGCTTTCAAGAACAACGCTCTGAATCCGCATGGTCATGCGGTAACCAGAGGCGGTGCGGAAAACGATGACGTTGTCTTCCAGACCAGAGAAGCTCAGAATGAACATTTTGCCAAGGTTCCGGATATCGTAGCTGATTACATGGCTAAGATCTCAGAACATACAGGCAGAGACTACAAACCGTTTACTTATTACGGTGCAGCTGATGCTGAAAGAGTCATCATCGCGATGGGTTCCGTCGTTGAGACGATCAAGGAAGTTATCGATGACCTTACAGCTAAAGGCGAAAAGATCGGTGTCATTTCCGTTCATCTGTATCGTCCTTTCTCAGCTAAATACTTATTGGATGTTTTACCTGGCACAGCCAAGAAGATCGCTGTCTTGGATAGAACCAAGGAAATCGGTACCAGAGAACCTCTGTATCTCGATGTCTTAAGTGTTCTGAAAGACAAAGACGTCAAACTGATCGGTGGCCGTTACGGTATCGCTTCCAAGGATACTGCGCCTAACCAGATCAAGGCTGTTTATGATGAACTGGCTAAGGCTGATCCGAAAGAAGAATTCACGATCGGTATCAATGATGATGTAACTCATCTCTCACTTGATGTTGATCCTGACTACAAGATTCAGGGTACATATACTTCATGTCTGTTCTGGGGTCTTGGTTCTGATGGTACTGTCGGTGCCAACAAGAACTCCGTCAAGATCATCGGCGATAACACTGACCAGTACGCTCAGGCATACTTCCAGTATGACTCACGTAAGGCCGGCGGTGTCACTAGATCACACTTACGTTTCGGACCTGATCCGATCAGAAGTACATATTATGTAAACAACGCAGACTTCATTTCCTGCTCACTTGATTCATATGTTCTGAAATATGACATGCTGTCAGGCTTGAAAGATGGCGGTACTTTCCTGCTCAACACGACTATCGATGCTGACAAGATCGAAGACTATCTGCCTAACCGCATGAAAGTTCAGCTGGCTAAGAAGCATGCGAAGTTCTATATCATCAACGCTACCAAGATCTGTGCCGAGATCGGCATGGGCAGAAGAACCAATACGACTTTACAGTCTGCTTTCTTCGCGCTCAACGAACAGATCATGCCTTATGACAAAGCATTAGACCTGATGAAGGCTGCTGCCAAGAAATCTTACGGCAAGAAGGGTGATGATGTCGTTGAAATGAACTGGAAAGCCATCGACGCCGGTAAGGCAGGACTTGTTGAAGTCACTGTTAAACCGGAATGGGCTGATTTACCTTCCAAGTTCGAAGTTGAAAAGACCGGCGATGCTTATTTCGATGAGTTCGTTCAGGGCTTTGATACATTATCCGGTTATGATATGCCTGTTTCAGCGTTCACCAAGTACGGTGTACTTGATGGCACGATGAGAAACAATGTTTCTTATGCTGAACATCGTAATATCGCCTCTTTCGTACCAAAATGGAATCCGGCTAACTGTATCCAGTGTGGTTTCTGTTCGTTTGTATGTCCACACGCAACGATCAGACAGTTTGCGTTAACTGATGAAGAAGTTGCCAAGGCTCCGATGGCCTTTGAAACGATCCAGGCTATGGGCAAGGGTGCTGAAAACTACAAGTTCAGAATTCAGGTTTCTCCTGATAACTGTGTAGGCTGTGGTCTGTGTGCTGCTGAATGTCCGGGCAAGGGCGGTAACAAGGCTCTGGAAATGGTCGACGTTCACTCGATGATGGATGAAGCTCCATTAGCCGATTACCTGTTCAATGAGACTGAATACAAGGCAGATCTTGTTAACGATACACCAAAGGGTACTCAGTTCTTAAGACCTTACTTCGAAGTTCCTGGCTCATGCCCGGGCTGTGGTGAGGCTCCTTATTACAGACTGGTTTCTCAGCTGTTCGGTCCTGATATGCTGGTAGCAAACGCTACAGGCTGTTCTTCAATCTACTGTGGTTCTACTCCATCTACTCCGTTTGTTACCGATAAGGATGGCAACGGTATTGCTTGGGCTAACTCACTGTTTGAAGATAACGCTGAATACGGCTATGGTATGGCTTTAGCTAAGAACTACAAGAAGGCCGTTCTGCTCAAGACTATGGAAGACAACATGGAAAATGTTGAACCAGAACTCAAGAGCTTATTCGAAGAATATCTCAAGATCAATGGCAACCGTGTTGAAGAAAAGAAACTCGCAGGCAAGATCGGTGAACTCGCTGGCAACTCCAAGTGTGAAGCTGTTCACGTCTTGGCAGAAGAAGTCAGAGACCTCGTCTCCAACTCTGTCTGGATCGTCGGTGGTGACGGCTGGGCATATGATATCGGTTACGGCGGCTTAGACCATGTCATCGCCAACAACCTGAATGTCAATATCCTGGTTCTCGATACCGAAGTATACTCAAATACCGGTGGTCAGTCTTCTAAATCTTCGCAAGCTGCTTCTATCGCCCAGTTCGCTGCCGGCGGTAAAGCTGTTGCCAAGAAGGATCTCGGTCAGATCGCTATGAGCTATGGCCATGTATATGTTGCTTCCGTATGTATGGGTGCCAACAGAATGCAGGCTATCAAGGCTCTGAAAGAAGCTGAAAGCTACAATGGTCCGTCTCTGATCATTGCTTACTGTCCATGTGAACTGCACGGAATCAAGGGTGGTCTGTCTAAACAACAGTTAGTACAGAAACAGGCAGTTGAATGCGGTTATGTAACGTTGTACAGATATGATCCACGTAACGAATCTCCTCTTACAATCGATTACAAGACTCCTGATTTCGATAAGTTCCAGGATTTCCTGATGGATGAAGCAAGATACAATGCTTTAGTCAAGATCAATCCGGATCAGGCTGAAGAGCTCTACGAAAAGGCTAAGAACGACGCAAAGAGAAGATTTGCGAACCTCGAAGCAAGAGCCAGATAAGCTAAACAATCTTAAGTGGTCAGTCAGAAATGGCTGACCATTTTTTATGCCTGAAACAACAAATAAATTCTCAAATGGCTTATACTTAAAATGTGAAACTTGAAGATTTTCTTTCTGATCAGAATAAAACTGAAACAAAAGAGATAACTCATCCTTTCAAAAAAGTTAAAGTAAGATCTGATTATGTCTATGTGGATCTTGAGGATGAGGGGATCATTGTGTCGATCGAAGATTACTTCAGATATGAAATCAGGAATAAAAAAGGCCTTGATGATGATACGTATAAGCAGTTAAAAGATCATGAGATCATTCTCAAAGCTTACCGCAGCTGTTTAAGAAAACTATCGGCCAAAGATTATACGATCAGACAGATCAAGGATCATCTCTATAAACAGGGATTACATAAAGAAATTGTTGAACAGCTGGTCGACAAACTGATACAGTATGGACTGCTTGATGATGAGAAATACTGTATAAATAAGATCGGTTATTATGATAATTCCTTATTGTCATATAAACAGATCTCACAGAAACTGAAAAACGAAGGGATCAGCGAAGCTTTACTTGATAAGTATCTGAAGTATGATCATCAAAGAGAATATGATAAAGCAGTAAAACAGGCGCAAAAACAGGCGAGTTCGACAAAGAATAAATCAGTAAAAGCCTTAAAACAGGCGATCCTGGCAAAACTGGTAAGTAATGGTTTCAGTTATGAGATCGGAAATGATGCATTAGCCGAAATAGAATTTTCATCTGATAATGAAGATGAACTGTTGCAGAAAGAATTTGATAAAACATTAAAGAAGTATTCCAAACGCTACGAAGGTTATGAATTAAGACAAAGGATCTTTGGATCACTTCTGTCTAAAGGCTTTGGCAGCGATGATATAAGAAAAGTACTGGAGGTAGAAAATGGGTAAACAGGTAAAAGATTTTACGGAAGGTGAAAGAGTTGAGACGAATCTTTTGATATCCGGCTTAGTCAAAGGTACGACCAATTCAGGAGCTCCTTATCTTTCGCTGGTTTTGCAGGATGCCTCCAAGAGTATCGATGCGAAGTTATGGGACGTCAAACCGGAACTGGAAAAGCAGATGGAAATCGGAAAGGTCTATGACTTTGATCTGGAAGTAATAAACTATAAAGGCAAACTGCAGGCCAAGGTACTGAAAGTCCTGCCGATCCCGCAGTCGGAAATTAACATGGATGATTTTGTCTTCCGTTCACCTGTCTCCAAGGAAGCCTTAAGGACAGCGGTGATGGAAGGGGTCTCCATGATCAACAATGAGAATCTGGCCAAGATCGTTTCCTCAGCTTTGAATTTTTACGCCAACGCCGTCTATGAATATCCGGCAGCCGCCAGGATCCACCACAATTTTATCGGCGGTCTGGCTACCCATACGGCTGGAATGATCAAAATGGCCGTTTCATTGTGCAGTATTTATCCGCAGGTCAACAGAGATTATCTGTTAGCCGGAGTCATCGTTCATGACTTAGGCAAGATCGACGAGTTCACTTCGCCGGTCGTGACTGAATATTCGGCTCAGGGCAAGCTGCTTGGGCATATCTCGATCATGGATGCCAGATTATTACAGATCGGCCAGCAGTTAGGTCTGGAAGACAGTGAAGAACTGATGGTATTAAGACATATGGTCTTATCACATCACGGCCAGTTTGAATTCGGCTCACCTGTACGTCCGGAAACATTGGAAGCAGAGATGCTGAATCTGATCGATAATATCGATGCCAGGGTTAATACGATATCGAAAGCTCTTGATGAGATCAAGGAAGGTGAGTTTACACCAAGGATCATGGCTCTTGAAAACCGTATCTTCTATAAACATAAGTAGGTGAAGAAAATGAAGAAGAAATTAAGTGGATATCTGATTACCAGATACAGTACACCGGGCAGTGTCTATGCCTTCAACAGACTTCTTGAAGAAGCCAAGAAACTTGATATCGATCTGATGGAGATCGGTGTCGCTGATTGTACGATCATCAATGGCAAGGTTTATTTCAAAGGTTCACTCTTGCCGGAAAGGGATTTTGCGATCGTCAGATATTATATTCCGGCTTTTACGGAAGGACTTTGTAAACAGGCAAAAAAGGTCTACAACAATACCGAAAGCATCGTTAAATTCCGTAATAAATTCAATCAGCTGAACTATATCAATTCCGATCATTTCAAACACCCTAAATCGATATTGGGTTCAGCTTCAACGGATTTTGAGTTTTTATCCAGAAAGCTTGATACACCATTTGTAGCAAAAGGTTTGGAAAGCTATGGCGGTCAGCAGATCTTTCTGATCAGAAATATTTTTGATTATGATTCACTGCGATTCCATTTTGACAACGCAAAAGAATTCCTGTATCAGAAATTCATTTCCGAAAGCAAGGGTGAAGATATCAGGATCTTTGCGATCAAGGGTGAGACGGTCGCAGCCATGAAACGTATTTCCGATGGCGATTTCAGGTCTAATCATTCTTTAGGCGGAACTTCAGTAAAAGTAGATATCACCGATGAACTCAAGGAGATCGGCCGTGATGTCTATAAACAGACAGGCGTTGATTTTTTGGGCGTTGAGCTTCTTCAAGGAAGTGATGGTCTTTATTTCTGTGAGATCAATACGGTACCTGGTTTTGAGTCCCTTGATGTCACTAATGAGGTGAACATCGCAAGAATGATGCTTGAGGAGATAAAGAAAGATTTTTCTCTTGAAAACAAGAGCTAGTTTTTGTATAATATACAAGCTGTGGTAGGAGAGCAACGACTCCGCTAAAACCCACGGGCCAATAGGAGGAAAAGATATGGCAAAAAAAGTTGCAAAAGTTTGTAAGCTAAACTTTATGGCTGGCCAGGCTAAACCGGGTCCAGCATTGGCTTCTGCTGGTATCAATATGCCTCAGTTCTGCACGCAGTTCAATGATCAGACTAAAGACAGAATGGGCGATATCGTGCCAGTCGTTATTACGGCGTATGAAGACAAGTCATTTGACTTCGTACTCAAGACTACTCCGGCTGCTTTCTTATTAAAGAAGGCTGCAGGTGTCGCAAAAGCTTCCGGTACACCTAATACTGTCAAGGCCGGCAAGATTACCAAGGCTCAGCTTCAGGAAATCGCTGAATACAAGATGCCTGATCTTAACGCCAATGACGTAGAGGCTGCGATAAAGATCATCGCCGGTACTGCAAGAAACATGGGAATCGAGGTAGTTGACTAATGAAACGCGGTAAGAAATATAACGAGGCCAAGACTCTGATCGATACTACTAAAAAGTATTCTCCATTAGAGGCTTGCGAATTAGCCAAGAAAACAACAACAGTAAAGTATGATGCTTCAATCAGAGCTTCATTCAATCTCAATGTCGACCCACGTCAGGCTGATCAGCAGATCCGTGGCGCTACTGTCTTACCAAACGGTACAGGCCGCAGCCAGAAGGTCTTGGTCGTAACTCAGGGTGCGAACCTCGAAGTTGCAAAGAATGCCGGTGCTGACTATGTCGGTGACAAGGAGATCCTGGAAAAGGTCAAGGGTGGCTGGTTTGATTTCGACATCATCGTCGCTACTCCTGATATGATGGGTGAACTCGGTAAGTTAGGTAAGATCTTAGGACCTAAGGGCTTAATGCCGAACCCTAAGACAGGTACAGTTACACCTAATATTGCGCAGGCTGTCGAAGAGATCAAGAAAGGTAAAGTCCAGTATCGTGTCGATAAAGAGGGCAATATAAACTGCTTGATCGGTAAATCTTCATTTGATGCGGACAAGCTGGCTGAAAACTTCAATACCTTATTAGGTATCATCGTTAAAGCCAGACCGGCTGCTGTAAAAGGTGTTTACATCAAATCCTGCACTCTTTCCAGCAATATGGGTCCTGGTATCAAGGTAGATACAACTCTGTAAGATTTAGAGGCGAAAGCCTCTTTTCTTGTGCTATAATTTTAGAGTACGTAATCAAGAGCAGTAACCGAGGTTCAAAACCCAGAGAAGGGATCATTTGGTGGAAGATCCCCGTTAAGATAATCGGCGAATTCACTTGATCAGTTGGACCAATACTCCACGTGGACTTCGCGTTAAGAAGAAAAGCTACAAGATAAGGTGGTACCGCGCATTTGCGCCCTTAGTATCACCTTTTTATTTTAGGAGGAAGTTAAATGCTGGATCTGGAAAATCTAAAAAAAGAAGTTTTAGCCGCGATCGGCGAAGCTGATGAAAAGAAACTGGAAGAACTCAGGATCGAGTATCTGTCCAAGAAGGGAAAAGTCCAATCTCTGATGGCACAGATGAGAGATCTTTCGGCTGAGGAAAAACCTAAGTTCGGTCAGATGGTCAACGATCTCAAGAACGCGATCTCCAAGGCCATGGATGAAAAGAAGAGTGAACTGGAAGAGAAATTGCTGAATGAGAAACTTCTGAATGAGAAAGCTGATATCTCTTTGGATGCCTATGATCCCAAACTCGGTACCATGCATCCTCTGACTTTAGTACAGAAGGAGCTTGAAGATATCTTTATCGGTATGGGCTACAACGTCGCCGAAGGTCCGGAAGTCGAATCCGATGTTTATAACTTTACTAAAGCTAATACTCCGGAAGGTCATCCGGCCAGAGATATGCAGGATACTTTCTATATCGATCCTACTCATCTTTTAAGGTCACAGACGACAGCGATCCAGATGCGAGTGCTGGAAGATCAGCACGACAAACTGCCGATCAAGGTCATCTGCCCGGGTAAGGTCTATCGCCGTGATGATGATGATGCGACCCATTCTCATCAGTTCATGCAGTGTGAAGGTTTGGTTATCGGTGAAAATATTACGGTTGCCGATCTTAAAGGAACTCTGGAACTGATGATCAGAGAGATGTTCTCCAAAGATGCCAGAATCAGATTCAGACCTTCCTATTTCCCATTTACCGAGCCATCTTTTGAAGTCGATATGACCTGTCATATCTGCGGCGGCAAGGGCTGCCCGACCTGTAAGGGTACAGGCTGGATCGAGATTCTCGGTTCCGGTATGGTCCATCCGAATGTATTGGAGATGGCCGGCATTGATTCGAAGAAATATACCGGATTTGCCTTTGGTGTCGGTATGGAAAGAGTAGCGATGCTCAAGTATGGTATTACGGATATCAGAGATCTCTATACCAACGATATCCGTTTCTTGGAAGGATTCAAACGATAGGAGGTGCAGGATGAAGTTAAGTTTAAAATGGTTAAGTGATTTTATCGACTTAAAAGGATTAACTACTCAAGAGATCATCGAGCAGATGGTCAGATGCGGCTTTGAAGTCGAAGCAGTCGAAAGAATGTCTGAAGGCACCAATCTTGTCGTCGGCAAGGTTCTGGAATGCAAGGATCATCCTAATTCAGATCATCTTCATCTGACCAAGACCGATATCGGATCAGAAGTATTGGATATCGTCTGTGGTGCACCAAACTGCCGTGAAGGATTAAAAGTCATTGTCGCTAAAGTCGGAGCCAAACTTCCGGGTGGCGAGATCAAGGCCGGCAATATCCGTGGTGAAGTTTCTAATGGCATGCTGTGTTCTTTGAAGGAACTTGGCATCAATGATGAACTGTTACCGGCTGATTCACCAAGCCATAACGGTATCGAAGAACTCGATGATCGTTTTGAAGTAGGTGATACCGATATATTAGATAAATTAGGCTATGATGATACGATCCTTGATGTATCGATCTATGCCAACAGGCCTGATTGTCTGGCGATGTATTGGATGGCTAAGGAAATGGGAGCTATTCTCGATCGCGAAGTCGTGCTTCCCGATTTTGAAGGCAAAGCATATATCGGTAAGAAATCAGATTTCATTTTAAGATCGGAATCTGCCAACTGCCCACATTTCTTAGCTAAAGTTGTAAACAAAGTAACGATTAAGGAATCACCGGAATGGCTGAAGAGACATTTAAGAGCCAACGGCGTCAAATGCATAAACAACCTGGTCGATATCTCCAACTATGTCATGCTGGAAACCGGACAGCCTTTGCATTTCTATGATTTACGAAGCAATCCGGCAAAAGAGATCACGGTCAGAGATGATTACGAAGGTATTTATACCGCATTGGATGGTATCGATTATAAGATCGAAAAAGGTGATCTGATGATCACTTCGGAAGGCAAACCGATCGGTATTGCCGGCATCATGGGTGGTGATAACACCAAGATCCTTGAGGATACGAGCTCTTTGATTATCGAAGCAGCTTTATTCGATCATGCTCAGATCAGAAGAACAGCTAACCGTCTGGGTTTACAGACAGAAGCGGCTGCCAGGTTCTCCAAAGGTCTAGAGCCTTTAGCTCAGAACAAAGCCGTTGATCGCGCTGTTGATCTTCTGATCAGCTTGGCGGATGCGCAAGATTTTGAAGAAACAATTGAATGGGGTAAGGCTGATTATGAACCATATGAGATTCAAGAATCGCTTACCCATCTGAATTCATTGATCGGTAAACAATATACGATGGATGAAGCGGTAGCCGTCATGAAGAGATTATCTTTCAAATGCCGCGAAGATGGTGATAATTTCATCACTGAGATCCCATCCTATCGTTCAACGGATCTCAAGATCAGAGAAGATATCGATGAAGAGATCGTGAGACTCACTGATTTTGATGACTTACAATCAACGCTTCCTCTGATGCCTCAGACTATCGGAAAGCTTTCCAATATGCAACATATGCGTAGAGTGATTCGAGATTATCTGTCCAAACATGGTTTCTATGACACGGTCAACTATACCCTTGTCGATCAGCGTTATATCGATGAAGCCGTATTGCCATTGGGTGAAGCGATCGCGATGGTCTCACCGCTTTCCGATGCGCGTAAATATGTAAGAACTTCTCTGATGAATTCGCTTCTGGAAGCTCTGTCATATAATCTTGACCACTACAATGAGAACGTCAATCTCTACGAGATCTCTAAAGTGTATGCGAAAGACCTGGAACAGGAAAGACTCGGTATCATCATGGAAGGCTATTTGGAAGAATACAAGGTCAAACACCTCAACCTCAAGACCGATTTCTATATCCTGAAAGGTATCATCAAAGGTGTCTTATCCGCTCTTGGTTTTGAGATGGGCAGGATCAGTATCGAAGAAAATTCTGTTGATCAGAAACATTTCCATCCTTATCAGTCAGCTGTCTTGAAGATGGATGGCAAGATCTTAGGTATCTTCGGTAAACTTCATCCGAACTATCTCAAGAATCTCAAGCTTAGTGATGTTTTCTATGGCGAGCTGATCATGGATGTTCTTGATGAAGCCAAGCCTGGAAAAGTCAAAGCCCCAGTGGTTTCCAAGTATCCGTCAGTAAGCAGAGATATCTCCTTGATGATCAAGGAAGATGTCAAGGTCGGCGATCTGTTGGCTTGCATCAGAAAGAGTGGAAGAGCCTTGATAAACAGATGCGAAGTATTTGATGTTTACCAGGGCGAACATATCGAAAAGGGTTATAAGTCCGTCTCGCTCAATATCGTCTACGAAGATAAGGAAAAGACTTTAAAGAGTGATGATGTCAATGAAATACATAATAAAGTGCTGAATGATCTTATTTCACGTTTTGAAGCTGTTCAGCGATAGGAGAAAAAAATGATCTATACCTGTACTACCAATCCGTCTTTAGATTATTACATTACTCTGCCGGAAGTTAAAAAAGGTGCCTATAACCGTAGTGACATGGAGATGTTTGATGCCGGTGGAAAGGGCGTCAATGTTTCGATCGTCTTGAACAATTTCCGCATCCCCTCGATTGCTTTAGGATTCCTTGGTGGCTTTACGAAAGATTATTATCTCAGTTTTATTGCCAACTATCCGAACATCCAGCCGTTATTTACGACGATCAAGGATAATACGCGTATCAACATCAAGGTTATGGATTCTACGCATGAGACTTCCATTAACGCCAAAGGTCCGCATATCCTGGACGAAGAATTCGATCGTTTCAAAAGACGTCTGAATTCGATCTATACTGATGATGTTTTTGTCCTTTCGGGCAATATCGAAGATGAGATCAAAGATAGGATGATCGCATTGGTTTATGAACTCTGCGAAGACGACGTCAAGGTCTTCCTGGATACTGACCGCGATGTCGTTGAGCGCTGTCTGGATGCGAAACTGTTTGGGGTCAAGCTCAATAAATACAGTGTTGTCGGTGATCCGCTGACTGATGCCAAAGATCTCGTTTCTAAAGGTGTTGCGAATGTTCTGTATTCAGCTCCGCATGAAAACTCATTCCTGGTTCATGGTGATGAAGTACTTGGCTGTGACTCTTTAGCCGGTTCTTTGATCAACGCGACCGGTTCAGCTGATTCGATGGTCGCCGGCTTCCTGTACGGCTTCATCAGAGGCGCTGATTCCGTTGACTGTTTCCGATACGCCAATGCTGCATCTTTGGCTACCTGCATGAGTAATGACCTTGGTTCCAAGGAAAAGATCGAAGAGCTGTTTGATTCGATCGAGGTCAAACCTCTATGATAAGAAAACTTCTCTGTATTTTACTGATCTTACTTTCTCTGTGCTCCTGCAAGAAGAAAGAAGAAGAGGTAAAGCCGGAGTTTACCTATGAGATCGTTTCGGATAAGGTCGATATGTCGGCCTATGAAGGTGTGAGCTCAACGGATCACAATTTCCGTCTGATCACCTGTTCCGAACTGTTCAATACGATCGATAACAAGTCTTCTGCCATCTTCTATTTAGGCCGAAGCAACTGTGGGTGTTGTCAGAGAGTATGTCGCTATATCAATGAAGTAGCCAAGGAACTCGGTGTTACGGTCTATTACATTGATGTGAATAATCCTAATGAACCTCTGAATGAAAAAGAAATACAGGATAACCTGTTCGATTATATGTACAAGATCCTGGGCCATGATGAAGAGGGAAAGAAGACCCTTCTGACACCACATGTCTTTTCCGTGATCAATGGGGAATTCTATAAGGATCTTATCTGTTTTAACGGACTGGAACTGGACCCACAACCTACAGAACAGCAGGTCGAAAAACTGAAGAATGTCTATAGAGAAATAATGAAGCCGTTTGTAGAATAACGGCTTTTTATCATATTTTTATCTTTCAAGTCAAGACTTTAAATTCTGCGTTTTTGTTTCTATAATGAAATTACCTAATGGGAATATATGAAATTCCTACACGTTGTTTACGGACTGTTGATAATTGATCACTTGTGTTGAAGACCCAAAGCGGGGATCCTGATGGTGATCATAGACGGCCCACCTTTTTGAGAAGAGGGAAATTTCTCACCCATTAGGGCTATTAGACAAACAGAGATATTTTATATAAAATATCTTTTGTATAAAAAGGAAGGTGTAATATGAATAACTTTTGGTTCTCATTACTGTATTTCATAGGTGGTGGTATCGTCGGAGCACTGATTTCCTATTTCGTTACCAGAAAACAGTTTGAAAAACAGCTGAAGGAAAACCCGCCGATCAATGAAAAAATGATCAGATCGATGTATGCCCAGATGGGACGTAAACCATCCGAAGCACAGATCAGAGCGATCATGAAGTCAATGGGACAGTAATAAAGACCGTTAAGGTCTTTTTCTTTGGGATCAAAAAACCTGTCGGGCTGACAGGCTATTTTTTATCCATTTTGCGTTTGGTAAACAGAATCATGATATTGGTGACCAGATATATCGCTGAAGCGATACCACAGGTCAAAATGACGTATAGATATATTCCGTCAAGCTTCTGCCATAAGGCATAGAAGTAGAAGATCACGACCAGCAGGATACAGCAGATGATCAGTGTATAGATGCGGTCATAATCAAGCTCTTTGGCCTGTCTGACGATGAATCTTTCTTCTTTTTTGACTTTGTCATAGTTTTCAATGACGGCTGCCTTCTTTAAGAAATTGAAGTAGAAGAACAGGAAGTTGGCGATAAGTACCAGAATAGCTGCACCAATCGATAAGGGGATCGATTTACTGAAGATACAGACGACTTCAAATACCACCATGGCGGCGATATAACCGACCATATAGCTGACATAATGTCTGACGTTGCCTTGGGTCAGAATGTAGGCTTTCTTGGAATAGAAGGGGGCATAGAGTGTTCTTTTATCTTCGTGATAGATCGAGATGCCTCTGATCGTTTTGGGATCGTATTTATTTTTATTTTCCATGAGAATATTATAGAACAAAAGCGCTTTTTTATTTATAATGAATTTTAGTTAATTACAGAAACACAGAAGGAGAAATAGATATGTCTGATTTATTTGATGCCAAGATAGCACTGTTCAATCAGCATGCCGATAGCAGAGATGAAGCTCTGAAAATGCTGGCGGATGAATTTGTCAAAGCAGGTGTAGCCAAGGATACTTTCTATGAGGGCTTGATCACCAGAGAAGCAAATTTCCCGACCGGTCTTAGTCTCAACAACATGTGTGTGGCCATTCCACATACCGATGTTGAACATGTCAACAGGACCCAGATCGGTTTCATGAGTCTTGATGAACCTGTTGAATTCATTGAAATGGGAACTGATGACAAGAAGATCCCGGTTAAGATGCTCTTCATGCTGGCGCTCAAGGAAGCTCATCAGCAATTGGATATGCTGATGAAACTGATGGATGCTTTCCAGAATGATGATCTCATTGACAGATTCTACAAGGTCGACAATTACGAAGATTTTTACAAGTTGATTGAAGAAGCTAAACTGGATATAGAATAGGATATTTGTATATAGGCAAGCTTTGTTTGAGGCTTGCTTTTATTTACTTAAATTTGTTGAATAAAAATATGTGATAATTATGTGATTTATATTATAATTATCCATGGAAGCGATTTCATTATAATCTTTTTAGAAAGAGGAGACTTAAATGTTAGTTACAACCAAAGAAATGTTTGAAAAGTCCCGTAAAGAAGGCTATGCGATCGTAGCACCTGATTTCTGGGATTCAAATTCCTGCAAAGCATATGTTGAAACAGCTGAAGAACTCGGTGTTCCTGTCATTCTGAGTTTTGCACAGGCTCATTCTGAAATGCTGTCAGTTGAAGAAGCTTTACACATTGCCAAGTATTACGCGGAAAAGGCTTCTGTACCGGTAGCGATCCATCTTGACCACGGTCTTGATGTTGAGACGGTAAAGAAGGCCGTTGATCTGGGTTATACATCTGTCATGATCGATGCCTCTGCGCAACCTTA
>JAFRJA010000158.1 GCA_017432545.1 Erysipelotrichaceae bacterium | reverse complement strand
TCTGGTACAGGTAGATGCTCAACATGGCAGAGGCTATCTGCGCAAGGAAGTATATGAAGTCTATAAAGAATTATATGAAGATTCTGTTAAAGAAGGCTTCAATCTTAAGATCATCTCGGCCTATCGTTCCTACGCTACGCAGGATTCACTGTATAACGGGTATCTCAAAACCGATCCCAAAGAAGTGGTCGATACCTATTCGGCGAGACCTGGCCATTCCGAACATCAGAGTGGTCTGTGCATGGATGTATCGGAACCAGGGTATTCGCTTGATAACTTCTATCAGACCAAGGCTTCAAAGTGGCTGGCTGATAACTGTTACAAATATGGTTTTATCATCAGATATCCTGAAGATAAGACTGATATAACCGGCTATCAGGGGGAACCCTGGCAGCTCAGATATGTAGGTAAGGATATTGCCGAAGATGTCTACAGACGTGGTATCACCTATGATGAATACTATGCCTGTTTTGTGGAGTAAAGATGGAAAATGAATAAAAAGAAAATTCTTATAATATTCGCTGCCGTGATGGTGCTCATGGCCCTTGTTTTGGGCATCATGATCAAAGGTGCCTACAGTGGCAACCAGAATGAAGAAGACATCGTTGATGGTGGTGGGGATATCGTCAATCCCGATCAGCACGAGATGGAGCTTTTACAATATAAGGAAGAATGGAACGCCAATCACAATATCAATCCGGATTATGTCGGTGATATCGTCTTTGATTCAGGTCTCTTGCGTGTTTCTTTTGTTCAGGCCAAATCTGTTTTCAAAGAAGACGGGGAGATGTATAAGTTCTATACGGAAAACGGCTCTTTAGTCACTGATCCGGGAGATTATACCGGCAATGATGTTTATATCTGGACCTATTGGAAGACCGGTGAATACGACTACAACAATCACGGCGGTTCGACTTTCATGGATTACCGCAACGAGCTCAATGACCAGAATCTGATCGTCTATGGTCATCACTTCTCAGTCTGGAATGATGAGACCCGTCAGAAGGCTTTTACGCCGTTAGAGAAGTTTCTGGAAGAAGAGAATCTTGATAAGAACCGCAAGGTGACGATGATCCTGGGCAACGAAGTCAGATACTACGAAGTAGCGGCCGTCTATAACTTTGATGCGACCGATGATTATTACTATGAGAATATGCAATACTGGCGTACATCATATAACTATGATGACTATACCGATACGGTCGATGAAGACTATTACGCGCGCTATATCCAGGCGGTCAAGGAACACCAGTTATATCCGACAGGTGTTGAACTGACTACCGATGATAAGACGCTTACACTTCAGACCTGTATCAGCGGACATACGGGTGAGCTGTTTGAGATCGTTGTCTTAAAAGAGATCAACCGAGAACCATACTGATAATATCTTTAGCTGTTAATATATTGTAAAATGAACTTATGTTAGTAAAACATAAGTTTTTATTATTATTACTGATGTTTATAACCATTTCTCCGCTTTCCGTTTATGGCGAAGAAAGTATCTATACAGTCTATGACTCTACATCAGGTCTAAGTGAAGAATTTTCTGATTACTTTGATGCCTATTATTTCTATGAAGATAATCTTGAAGAATATGATAACCTGATCCTCAAAGACGAGGAAAGGATCATCCACATGGAATACGGTATCATTGAATTCGTCTCCGACAGTGCATGCAGCATCTCACTGGAATACCACTCCATTCCCAAAGATTCGATCGATTATATCAATGGCTGTTACGGCATTGACGGAGCTTATCTCTATACCTCAAAAGATGGCTCCGATGTCTATTTCATGGTGTCGGGTGATAAAGGTTATACCGATATAGCTAATGTCATCTTGCATCCTTATGAGACTTTGGACAGAGTTTCGATGTATCAGAATAAGGAAAACGAATTTCTGCATAATATCAAGACGCAGCTTTCCTATGATTTCTATACCTACTCACTAAATATCGATGATAAACTTGAGGATCTTAATGAAGGTTTTTATTATTCCTATGACGGTCATTATTTCTACGATGACTTCCGGAAGATGATCGATGATTACCGGCAAGAAGAACACGAAAATGCAGCTAACAGTGAACCATACTACAATTACTTCCAGTATCTGCCATATCGTAGTCTGAGCAATTATTCCTATAAAGAAGCTGAAGAATACTTCTATGATGTATTGCAGCTTAAAAAAAGACTCTCACATTATCTGGACAACAATAATGACAATGCGGCTGATGAAGTAAACAGGTCGGAGCTTTCAGGACAGATTCATAACTTCTTTGTCACGCAGAATATCTACGGGACCAATGCCTTGCTTCTATTGGCGAGCGCGATCGATCAGTCGGCTTACGGCAAGTCCAATAATGCCTATCGCAGCAATAATCTTTTCACCGCTGCTGCCTATGAAAGTGATGAAGAAAGAATAAGTGGCCGCTACGGTTCGATCGAATCTTCGATATATGCCCAAGCCCGTTATTTCATTTCGACGCGTTTTTCCAACCATCTGCGTTCCGATTACAGCGGCACTTTTTTAGGCAATAAGCTTTCCGGTATCAATGTGAATTACACCCCGGATCACTATTTCGGCGAAAGGACGGCCGCTAAAGCTTATGAACTGGATAAGAACATGGGTGGCAAGGATATAAATGATCACGCTTTGGCGATCATCAATGGTCTGAACAGATTATATCTTTATGAAAATGAAGAACTCGATGATTATCAATATTCCATCCGCTACATAACACAGCTTTCTTTTGTGATTTTAGATGAGACGGAGAATGCCTATAAGATCTCTCTGGATGAAGATGATGGCGATGGTCTTTATGATTATTCTTCCAATTATGCCTACATCGGCAAGGAAGATGTTTCTTATGTGATTAATCCGGATAAGATCAAAGACTATGATCTTGAATATGTTCATTATGATTTCAACGGCGGCAAGTACCATGGCCGAGACGGCCTTGATGTACTGTTAAGAGCAGATGAAGAATTCCCGATCGTTCCGGTACTTGAAGGTTTTGAGTTTGATCACTTTGATGAAGATAAACTCGCTCACTACAAGACCATCACCAATCTTGAACTTAAAACTCCAATCAGACATGAACAGGAACTGTTTAAGGATATCGATCTTTCCGATGCTGTTTTGAAGATCAGCTATGATGACTCTACAAGTAAAGAAGTATTGCTTAATACCGATATGGTCTTAGATTATGACATCAATAAAGAAGGCGTGCAGGAGATCAAGATCAGCTATAACGGTGTAAGCATAAACAGTGAAGTTGAATTTTCAAGAAGACTTGCCGATCAAAGGGAAACGATCAGAAGAGCCATTGAAAACAATGATCCGGCCGCGGTCAAAAAAAATCTCGGCAAGATCTCCTATCCCTTTACTTTTTCTGAGATCCGTAATCTTGACTATCAGCTGCAGCAGCTTAATCAGCGAAACTATGTCATCGATGATAAGACGGAGAAATACAATCTGAGTATCTCCGGTCTTGATCTGTCTCTACCTGATAAGAAAGCTTTAAGCTTTATCGGTGATACCTATTATGTCGTATTAAAGGATATCTCCGCTGAAGATGAGGAAGCGATCTATGAAGTGGGAAGGGGACATGGCTTTGAAAAGGTCGATGGTATCGATATCGGTTTCCGTTTCAATTTTCAGAACATCTATCTGAACGGTCCGGCGATCGTCCAGATCGATCTTAAAGATAAACAGAACGATCTGATCTACTCGGTCTATCATCTGAAATATAATGGCGATGTGATAAAGTGCAGAACTACGCAATCGGAAAGTTTTATTCAGTTTCTGATCGAGGAAGAAGGACCCTACCTTGTCATGAGCATGCCGAGTGTCAACGAATACATGATTTCCGATAACAGTGAAGACCTGTCCTATGAGAACATGGGTTATGATAAACACCGTCTCAATTTTGAACTCATGAGTATCATTGTCATGGCTTTACTGGGAATAATCGGAATATTATCTTATTACATCATCGATAATAAGAGGAAACATTTGTGGAAAGACTTCAGAAAATCATTGCACACAGTGGAATCTGTTCAAGAAGAAAAGCCGAAGAACTGATCCTGGCTGGCAAAGTAAAAGTAAATGGAGAAGTTATCCGAGAGCTTGGTTATAAAGCCGATTTTAATGATGAGATCATGGTGGATAATAGACCGATAACTACGGAAGAAAAAGTCGTTTATATGTTGAACAAGCCGATAAACGTGATCTCTTCGGTCAGCGATGACAAGGGCAGGAAGTGTGTTACCGATCTTGTTGAGAGCAAATACCGTCTTTATCCTTTAGGCAGGCTCGATTATGATTCTTCCGGTCTCATCCTTTTGAGCAATGACGGTGAACTCATGCAGAAGCTGATCCATCCTAAATACGAAGTTGAAAAAGTTTATGAAGTAAAGATCGATGGGCTGATATCTGATAATGAGATCAAAAAACTGGAAAAAGGGGTCAAGATCGATGATTATATCAGTGCTCCGGCCAAGATCACTTTAACTTACAGAAACAACAACCGTAAAACCAGTTCTCTTTTGGTCTGTATACACGAAGGTAAAAACCGTGAGATCAGAAAGATGTTTGAAACCGTCGGTTATAAAGTTATCAGGTTACATCGTATCAAAGAAGGAAATCTTGAACTGGGTGATTTAAAAAGCGGTGAATACCGCCAGCTGAAACCTTTTGAGATAAAGAAACTTAAAAGATATCTAGATCGAAGTGATCTCTAATTCCTTATCCTCATAAGGATCGATATAGATCGTATGATAATTGCGGAAAGTCACAAAGCCTGGTTTTGAACCTTTGACTTTTTTAAGTTCCTTCACCAGACAATAATCGACGGGAACGGAAGAGGAGTAACGTCCCTTTGAGTAATAGGCCGCCAGGTTGGCACAGATCCTGATGATCTTTTCACTTGGCTTATCGCTGTCCACTACGACATGAGAACCATGGAACTGCTTGGCGTGGAACCAGGTGTAGTTACTGTGGGCATAGTCAAAAGAAAGGAAACTGTTCTGGATATTGTTTTTGCCGAAGGTGATCGTATAGCCATCGATCTTGGTCTGGTAGAGATTGACTTTCTTTTTGCGGGTGTTTTTCTGCTGGTGCTTCTTGAGATAACCGTAGCGTAACAGTTCATCCTTTATATCGAGCGCATCGGCGTAATTGGCGATATTGAGCTGTTCATTAAGTGCCTCAAAGTATTCTTTTTCTTTTTCCGCGATCTCGATCTGTTCCTCGATATAGACTTTACCTTTGCGCTTTTTCTGATAAGTGTTGTAATACTTATTGGCATTGGCTTTTACCGATAACTTCGGATCAAGTTTTATTGATTGCTCATTCCCTTCAAAATCAGCTATCTTCAGTTCTTTCAGGCCTTTCTGATCAAGATCTTCATAGGTGTATAAAAGATCACCGCATAACTTGTCGTTCTGCAGGTTCAAGGCGTCTTCAAGTGAATTCTTCAGTTTTAGGATCTTGGTGTCATAATGCTTCAGCTGTCTTTTGACGACTTTATAGAGATCATCGGAAATATTCCTGATTCTTTCTTTTTCATCATCTTCACGGTAGATCAGATCAAAGCCTTCCTGGATATCCATTTCAAGGAAATCATCATATAGATGAGTTAAAGGGATGATATGGAAATCATAGCTATCGTTCTTTTTATGCAGGAAAAGCGAATGAGACTCTCTGATCTTATTCATAATGTTTCGGAAAGAATCATTCTTTAAACGGAAACGCACTTCATCTTCCAGAAGTCTTGAAAAACCCTGCAGCTGTTTGACTAAAGAATCAGAGAGATCGATATCATCAGTTGTGAAGGGATCTTTTTTGTTCTGTTTATCAGGTAAGACGAATTCCGCTCCCGGCAGGATCGTTCTTCTGGTATTTTCGTATGGTGGGATCTTCTTTAAGGCATCGATGATCCGGTTATCATCACCGACTAAGATCAGATTGGCATACTTGCCCATCAGTTCTACGGAAAGCAGGTATTCCTTTTCATCATATAATTCGTTTCTTGCTTTAATATGCATGATCAGAAAACGGTCGTAGTCAAACTGATCGATCTGATAGATGAAACCGTTGAGCAGGTATTTCCTCAGGACCATGATGAAAGTTGATGGATCTGAGTAGGAGGAGAAACTTCTTTCCGAAAGACACAGATGATTGAAATTGGAATGGAAATTCATCACCAGATTGCATCTTTCACCATTGGTGTGAACGTTGAAAACAACTTCGGTTTTCGAGGTCTCCGCAATGCGGTTGATCCTTATCGGCAGGTATTTTATAAGATCTTCTCTGACTTTATATAAGGTTATTCCGTCTAAGGCCATACCCTTATTTTAAAAGAAAATTTATATATTGCATAATAAAGTTCCCTGATATATAATAAGCAAGCGAATAGATAACTATTCCTTGCCTGGTGACAGGCCGTTTAGTCCAGAAGGAGGTAAAACATGAAACAATACGAGACAATGTATATCATCAAGTCTACGCTTGACGATGCTGCCAGAGCTGCTTTAGTTGAGCAGATGCATGGTGTCATCACCGCTCATGGCGGCAAGATCGACAATGTTGACGATTGGGGCATGAGAGATTTCGCTTATGAGATCGACCATATGTCCAAGGGTTACTATGTTGTAGTAACTTATACCGTTGACGTAGATGGCTTGAACGAATTCAAACGTCTGATGGGCATCAACAATGACATCGTCAGAATGATGACTATCTGTGGTGATGAAAAAAAAGGAAGCAAATAAATGATCAATATCAACAGAGTTACTTTAGTAGGTCGTCTGACTAAAGACATCGAACTGAAAAAGACTAATTCTAATGCTTCTGTATGCAACTTCACCGTTGCGATCGATCGTCGTTTTCAGTCTCAGCAGGCAAACGGACAAAATGCGGATTTTATCAACTGCATCGCCTGGAGGCAGTCAGCAGATTTTCTGGCTCAGTATGCCGGAAAGGGCACGATCGTAGCTGTTGAAGGAAGGATCCAGACCAGAAGTTATGAAGGTCAGAATGGCAGGGTCTATGTGACGGAAGTCGTAGCTGATAATGTGCAGATCATTTCTAACAGAAGTGGTCAAAATGCCGGTACAAATAACTATGCACCGAACAGTTTTGCACAGAATAACAGTTATGGTTCAAACAACCAGACTTTTACACCTAGTGTGGATCCGGGTTTTGAGAGTATGGATGATGATTTCTCCAATACTCCTTCACTGGATATCTCCAGTGATGATTTACCGTTTTATTGATATAGAAAGGAATCAAAATGGCTTTTAGAAAACAGAGAGTCGGATATAAGAAGGTCTGTTACTTCACCAAGAACAAGATCGAATATATCGATTATAAAGATGTAGAGTTATTAAAGAAGTTCATCTCTCCTAACGGAAAGATCACTCCTAGACGTGTGACCGGCACCAGTGCCAAGTATCAGAGAATGCTGTCAACAGCGATCAAGAGAGCACGTCAGATGGCTTTATTACCTTATATCGCCGATTAATAAACTATCCTCCACGTATGTGGAGGTTTGTTTTATAATAGATTATATGAATCAAACGAAAAAACTGACACAGGGCGCGATGATGCTGGCGATCATCGGAGCTCTTATTTTACTCGATCGAATGACTGCCTACTGGTTCACGGAACTGATCGTTCTGATGATGCCGGTCGTTATAATCATGTACGCTACCATGCATACGCTCAAAGACGGAGTGATGCTGAGCGTGGGCCTTTTGATCATTTCTTTTTTATTGGGAAATTTCAGGATGACCTATCTCATCTATGTGCCGGTCGGAATTTTTACCGGCATGGTCTATTCCTATTTCATCACCAAAAACAAAAGCCGCCGTTTTCTGATGTTCTCGGCGATGATAACCTATACCATTGGCGAACTGATCGCTTCTTTTGTGGTCTATCCGTTATTGGGTTTCCCGATCACGCAGATGGCCAATGAATACCTTGAAGCTTTCAATGAAGCCAAGAATCTGACGGGCTTTGACTACGGAGCCGTTTTTGCATCGATCGGTCTTGATCTAGGTAAGATCATCGGCGTACTGTTTGTCATGTCCACGATCCTGATGGGTATCATGGAAGGACTTCTGATCCATCTGATCTCGATCTTCTTACTGAAGAAATTCAAGATCAAGGATCTGGGCAACACCAATATCTATGAGATCAAACCTAATCCGGTTCTGGGCTATATATCATTATTTGCCGTATCATCGTCCTATCTGATCACTTATTTCAAAGACAATGAGATCGTTTACTATGCGATACTGATCTTTTCGATCTTAGGAGCCATGGTCTTGCTCTACTATGGCTATATTTTCATTATCTTATTCGGATCGATGGTCTTACATCGCAATATCGGCGGAATTTTTATCCTGCTGGCATTCCTTATTCCGTTCCTTTTTACGGTCTTGATGATGCTCGGTTTTTTATATGCGACCGGACCGCTTAGGAGCTATCTCGAAAGAAAGGTACAGGAGCAGAAACAAATACAATGAGAAGGATGCGCTTCATATCCTTACTGTCTCTGTTTACGATCATCGGTGTGGTCATCGCGCTGGCTTTTCTTTATTTTTTCTTCAAGACCGATATCATCATCAGCGCACTGATCCTGATCCTGTTCTCGATTTTATTGGGCATAATCTACTCTTCTCTGGATCGGATCAGAAGAGAGATGACCAAAGATATTGAAAACAACCTGGAATTGTCCTATAAGGAAGTACTTTCTCATGGCGATATCGGTATCATCGTCTATGACGAGAATTATGAGATCACTTTCATGTCCGATTTCTTTGTGAAGAAGAATATGGACCATCTGGGGGAAAAGTTATTAAACTGGCTTCCTGAACTTCAGGAGATGATCTCCAATGAAGCAAACAATCATATCGTCATCATCAATGATGAGAAGTTCTCTGTCAGGAAAGTCGATAATGCGAATGTCATAACTTTCAAAAACATCACCAGAGAATTCGACCTGGACAAGAAATTGGATGATCAGAATCCGGTACTTGGCTATCTGGTCTATGACAACTATGATGAAGCCAGCATGTCGGAAGATGAGCTGGCATATATAAACGCGAATATCAAGGTCCCCGTCATTGAGTATTTCAAGAAATTCGGGGTCGTTTATCATACGCTTCGCAACAACAGAATGTTGCTCAACATGAACGAAGAGACTTATGAGAAGATCAGAAATGACCGTTTTTCGATCTTGAGGACGGTAAGAAAAGTCTCAAGTGAAGGTAATACCGATGTAACTATCTCCATGGCTTTTGCCAGAGGCTCTGACAACTATGAAGAATTGGATGAAATACTGGAAGATCTTCTGGATCTGTCTCAAGCCAGAGGCGGTGACCAGGTCGTTGTCAAAAAGGCCGGAGAAGAGACGATGTTCTATGGCGGCAATACCGAAGCCAGAGAAAAACAGAGCAAGACTAAACTTCGTGTTACGGCCAACTCGATCAAGGATCTGATCGAAAAATCATCCAGTGTGATCATTGTCGGTCACAAAGATATGGATGCGGATTGTGTTGGTTCGGCTATTGCGATGTCCAATATTGTTATCTCTTTGAATAAGAAACCTTATATCGTTGCCAAATCCGGTGGTATGGAACCAATGATCGCCGATGTCGTCAGTAAATACAGTAAGGTAATCGAAGCCAAACACCGCTTTGTTTCGGAAACTGAAGCGATGGACCAGTTAAATGACGACACCTTGGTAATCATGGTCGATCATCACAGTGCGGCTCAATCCAATGGTTCCAATATCCTCAAGGAAGCTAAACGGATCATCATTCTGGACCATCACCGCCGCAGAGCGGATCTCGATGTCATTGCGATGATGTTATATATCGAGGCTTCAGCCTCTTCGGCAACTGAACTGATCGCGGAACTGTTCCCGTTCTTCTTCAAGAATATCGATATTACTTCGGAAGAAGCCAATATCATGTATCTGGGCATCATGATCGATACCGATCACTTCAGAGTCAGGACCGGTTCAAGGACATTTGATGTAGCGAAGATGCTCAGAAGCTATGGCGCTGATCCGATGGTTTGTGATGAACTGGCTTCAGAGCCTTATGGCAATGTCATAGAAAGAAGCAGACTGATCAATGTCGGCAAATTATACAAGAATGATGTAATCATTGCGGCGCAAAGCGAAGGGACCTTCTCGCGTTCCATTGCCTCGCAGGCCTGTGATATCATGGTCAAAGCCAAGGAGATCGAAGCAGCCTTTGTCATCTGTAATTCCGATAAAGGGGAAACGATCATCTCGGCAAGGTCAAATGGCAAGATCAATGTTCAGACCATCATGGAGAAGATGCATGGAGGTGGTCATATGACAGCGGCTGGACTTCAGGTGACTGATAGCAGTGTCGCTAAACTGGAAGCGGATCTGTTGAAGATCCTGGATGAATATTTTAAAGGAGTAAATGATGAGAGTAATACTGTTGTCTGATGTCCCTAAAGTAGGTAAAAAAGGGGAAATAAAAGATGTAGCTGACGGCTATGCCCGTAATTTTCTGATTGCCAGAGGTCTGGCAGTAATGGAGTCAAGCGGTTCCAAGAAAATTCTGGAAAAGCAGAAGGAAGATGAAGCCAAATTGGATGCCCAGAAGAGAAAAGAAGCCGAAGAATTGAAGAAAGTTCTGGCGACTAAAACTCTGGAATTCAAGGTAAAAGCTAAAGAAGGGAAGGTTTCCGGTTCGGTTTCGACCAAACAGATCGAAGAAGAACTGAAGAAACAGGGTATTGTGATCGATAAAAGGAAGATCAAGGATAATGAACCTTTGAATTCTTTGGGAACTTATGATATTAAAGTTGAATTATATAAGGATATTATAGGAACGATCAAAGTTAAACTGATTGAGGAATAGTTATGAGCAATAAATCGATGCCATATTCAATAGAGGCCGAAGAGTCTTTGCTTGGCAACATCATGTTGTATCCGGAAGCGATGAGGCAGACTGTTGACGCAGGAATGAGCGCCGAGGATTTTTATCTGGAAAAACATCGTTCCATATACAATGTCATGATGGCCATGTATGAAAACAAGGAGAAGGTCGATACGGTTTCACTTTCTTCCAAGCTTCAGGATTTCGGCATTTATGATAAGGTCGGTGGGCTTGATTATCTGATGCAGCTGGCCAATGCGACGATCTCTGCGAGTAACACCAAAGAATATATTCAGATCGTACGTAATAAGTCATTGGCCCGTAAAGTCATAAAAGTCGGTGAAGAAATTTCCAATGATGCTTATGACACTTCACTTTCGATCGATGAGATGCTGGAGAATGTCGAAAAGAAGGTCACCGAAGTCACAAGATCCAAGACCAATGCTGATTTCCTTAAAGGCGAGCAGGTCTTTACGGATACGATCAAACATATCCAGGCGATCCAGGAAGCCGGGACGGATATAACCGGTGTCAAAAGCAGATTCAATGACCTTGACCGCAAGACAGCCGGTTTCCAGAAGGGTGATCTGATTATCCTGGCGGCCCGTCCTTCCATGGGCAAGACGGCTTTAGCCTTGAATATAGCGATGAATTCCGCCACTGTTACGCCAGGAGCGATCGCGATCTTTTCTTTGGAAATGCCGGCGGAGCAGGTGGCGATCAGATTATTGGCTGCCAAGGCCAAGATCGATATTCAGAAACTGCGTACCGGCAAACTTAATGATGCGGAATGGTCCGCATTAAATATAAACTCACAGGAGCTTAAAAACCAGCATTTTTACATCGACGATACTCCAGGTATCAAAGTATCGGAAATGTACGCTAAAGCGCGTAAACTGGCCCAGGAAGAGGGCTTATACATGATCATCGTCGACTACATCCAGCTGATTCAGGCGACCGGCAAGTCCGATTCCCGTCAGCAGGAAGTATCCGAGATCTCCCGTCGTCTCAAAGCCATGGCCCGTGAACTCAATGTCCCGGTCATCGCTTTGTCGCAGCTTTCCCGTGGCGTCGAGAGCCGTCAGGATAAAAGACCGATGCTATCGGACTTAAGAGAATCGGGAGCCCTCGAACAGGATGCCGACCTTGTTTTATTCTTATATCGTGATGCCTATTACAACCATGAAGACATGGGCAGTAATGATCGTGAAGATGTCGAACTGCTTATAGCTAAGCATCGTAACGGTCCTACAGGCAAAGTCTTACTTGCTTTTGAAAAGAATCAGAACGCTTTCTTCAGTATCAAGAACGCACAAGAGGAAGAGTATTGAAAAAACAGTATATCCTATTGATCATCCTCTCTTTTCTGTTATCACTGGTCATCGTTTACGGAGGATCTCTGATATCAAAAAAAGGAGTGGAAATATCAGCTGAACTGGAAAATGAAAAGTCCCTGGTCAATCAGGAAGTCCTTTCCTACAGTCTGAAAGAAAAGACTTATTCCAAGATCTATCACGAAGGAAGACTGATCGGTGTCATAAGTGATATGGATAACTTCAACAAACTGATGGCTGATCGCTATGTCGATTATGCGACTGACTTTCCTGGTACGACCTTAGGTCTTGGTGAAGATGTCTATATCATTGAAGAAAAGAACTTCGCCCGTTTTGCCAATGTAGATGACAGGATCATGGATTATCTGGTCGATAACGATCTTCTGGGTGTCAATACGACCGCTGTCGAATTCTCTACCGCGGACGGTATCTACGAGATAATCTATGTCAAAGACTATCAGGATTTCACCAATGCCCTGGAACGTTTTCTGACCAATTTCGTTTCGGAAGAGACGATCCGCAAGATCCGCAATTCCGAAAAGATCGAATCACCAAAGGAACTTGGCACCGTCGAAATGAGTGCTATGATCGAAGAGAGTATCAGCACTAAGGATGCCGTTGTTTCACCATCTTCTATTTTCAAAACGGAAGAAGAAATATATCGTTTCCTGTGTTACTGGAACAACAACGAAAGAGAATACTATACCGTCAGAGAAGGCGATACCTTGCAGGGTGTCGGTTACTATTTCGGTGATATGTCGCCTAAGCAGATCGTCATGCTGAATCCGAATGTGCTCAAATCGGAGACCCAGATCGTGACGCCGGGCATGGAACTCAACGTTACCTATTTCACCTCGCCGATCAATGTCGATGTCACCAAGGAAAGGCTGGCTCAACAGTTCATCGTTCCGGAAGTTCCGGAATATATCGAAGATGAATCGCTGGAAGTCGGTATCTACGAAGTAAGAGTTCAGGAAGAATCAGGCATCAAGAATGTATTGTATGAAGAGAAGTGGACAAATGGCGTACTGCAGTCAGGTGAAGCTTTATCTGAAACGATCGTCAAACAGCCTAAACGCGGTGTCATTGCGGTAGGAACCAAACAGGTCATTGCGGTTGGTACCGGAAACTATGTCTGGCCTGTCGATAATCCGGGTATTTCCTGCAGCTGGGGCTGCTATTATGGTCACACCGGCACTGACTTTGTCAATCTGTATGGCAAATATACACCTGTCTATGCCGTCGACTCCGGTGTCGTTGATTCGGTCGGCTACATGTGGGATATGGGCAACTATGTCATCATCAACCACCAGAACGGTGTGCGTACCTTTTATATGCACCTCAATACCCGCGCTTATGTCGATGTCGGGCAGAACGTTTACAGAGGACAGACCATCGGTCAGATGGGCAATACCGGTACTTCGGAAGGTGTGCATCTGCATCTGACCTTTGAAGTGTATGGCACCCGTGTCAATGCCTGCAACTATCTGCCATGTAGTCTGCTTTACTGATAAGGAAAAAATATGAAAAACAACCGCTTGCTTTATTTATTGATCATCATCGTCTTTGTCTGGCTTGGTTTTCTGACTGCTTCTTTAAATAAACAGAAACAGGTCGATAACACCAGCATCGTTACCGAAATCAACGTCAACGGTTTTTCGACTGATTTTACGCATATTGTCGAAGAAAATGCGCCAGCCGTCGTCAGTATCAGTGCTGATGGAGCTATCCAGAGCGGTTTTGTCTATAAACAGGATAAAGATCGCGTCTATATAGTCACAGCTTATCATGGCGTAGCTCAGGCTGATTCGATAACCGTCTATTTCGGTTCATCCTACATTGTCAACGGTGAACTGATCGGCCATGATATCTACACTGATATCGCGGTCCTGGCCATAAATACACCTTATGAGATCGCTCCACTTAAACTCGGAGATGCTTCATTATTGAAAAAGGGCGAATTCGTCATCAGTATTGGAACCCCGAGTTCGCTTGACTATGCCGGAACAGTATCTCTGGCAATGATTGCCGATAAGAATGTGACGATCGAAAATATCATCAGTGTCGAAGATGAACGTTATGTCTATTATCTCGATATGATCGAAACAGATGCGGAACTTAAAAACGGCTATTCCGGTTCACCGATTTTGAATATGGCTGGGGAGCTCGTGGGAATGAATACGATGTCCTATAATACGGATTTCGCCCTTGGTGTAAGCGCCAATGAGATAAGGGTCATCACAGAAAACATCATTAATGATCTTGAACCGATCAGATATATCATTGGAGTCAAAGGATCCTACATCAGGGATATGTATAACTACGAAAAAGTAAACCTCAATATATCTCTGGAGACGATCAGTGGACTTTATGTCTCAAAAGTCAGAGAAGGGTCTTTGGCCTATGAAGCCGGAATCAGGGCAGGGGATGTGATCACGGCGATCAATGGTATTACGATAAACGGACTCAATGATTATCTGAGTGTCATCCATACACCTGTTGATAATATCTCTTTTGATTACGTAAGAGGTTCCGATACTATACATCAGGAACTGCACAATGATTAAGATTGTCTGTGTCGGTAAAGTTAAAGATAAAAACCTTGCGGCTCTGATCAGTGAATATGCCGAAAAGATCAATCATTATCATAAACTGGAGATCGTTGAAGTCAAAGACGAAGCGATCAAAGATAATGAGCAGGCAGTTCTTGATAAAGAAGCAGAGTCTGTTTTAAGCAAGATCAGGGATGATGAATATGTCATCCTTCTTGATCTGCATGGTAAGAGCATCGATTCGATCGGTTTGGCGAATAAACTGGACCGTCTTTTTATTTCCAATCCCCGGATCACCTTTGTGATCGGAGGATCTTTAGGTCTGTCCGATAAATTAAGGAAAAGAGCCAATGAAAAGCTCAAATTATCCGATCTGACCTTCCTTCATCAGATGACCAGACTGATCATTCTGGAACAGATCTATCGCTGCTTCAAGATATTGAATAACGAAACCTATCACAAGTGAAAATTCGGCAAAATTTTGTGTATGAAAATTCTTGAATTAAAGCGCTTACAATTTTATAATAATTCTATAAGAACGGTTACCGTTTTTAGGTTTAAAAAGAAGGAGGGAAGGTCATGAAGGAAATCAATGTATTAGTTGTTGATCCGGTAGGTCTGCATGCTCGTCCTGCTACTGTTGCTGTAAACGCTGCAAGTAAGTTCAAATGTGATGTCAAGGTTTCGTTTAAAGAGAGATCTGTAAACATGAAATCAATTATGGGTGTTATGTCATTAGGCATCCCTACTCAGTCTGAAATCACTATTACTTGCGAAGGTGAAGATGAAGATGCAGCAATTGCGGCGATCGAAGATATCTTAAGAACACAGAAAGTAATACAGTAAGAAAACAAAAGGGAAGAGAGATCTTCCCTTATTTTTAATTGCGAGGTTAAAGTATGAACTATAAAGAAATCTATGAAAAATGGTTAAACAATCCTAATGTTTTAAGCGAACAGAAGGAAGAACTCAGAAACATGGCCGATCAGCAGATCAAGGATGCATTCTATACTGATGTTGCTTTCGGTACAGCCGGCATGCGTGGTCTGATGGGCCTTGGCCCGAATCGTCTCAACATCTATACGATCAGAAAGGCTACTCAGGGTTATGCCAATTATCTCAAGCACAACGATCTTCATTCCGTAGCTATTGCCTATGACAACCGTTATAATTCTCACGAATTCGCTTTTGATTGCGCAAAACTGTTAGCTTCCAATGGTATCGAGACTTATATCTTTGATACGCTCCGTCCGACACCTGAACTTTCATTTACCGTCAGATATTATAAATGTGACGGCGGTATCATGATTACGGCTTCTCATAATCCTAAAGAATACAACGGCTACAAACTCTATGATGAGACAGGCTGCCAGCTGATACCGGAACTTGCTTCCAAGGTCATCGCTGAGATCGATAAACTTGGTGATTTCCTGGATATCGTGATCCCTGATGATTATGATGAAGGACTGATCCATGTCGTCAATGATGAAGTTGACAAAGCTTATTATTCAGAGTGTCTGAGCATTCAGTTAAGAAAAGATCTCGACAAGAAATTCAAGATCGTGTTCTCACCTGAACACGGTGCTTCCTATCATCCTGTCATGGATACTTTGAGATTGGCCGGTTATGATGTCAGTGAAGTTAAGAGCCAGTCTACTTTTGACCCGGCTTTCTCCGGAACCAAGACTCCTAACCCGGAAGAACCAGGTGCTTATGAAGAAGTCCTCAAACTTGCTAAAGAACTTGATGCTGAACTGATCCTTGTCTGTGACCCTGATGGTGACAGAATGGGTGTCGGCATCAAGCACAATGGTGACTATATTGTTTTGAACGGCAACCAGACCGGTGCATTGCTTCTGGAATACATCCTTTCAACTTATGAAGATCTTGGCATCAAGGTCGATAATCCATGTATGTTCAATACCGTCGTTACTTCCGATATCGGTGAAGCTATCGCCAGATACCATGGCTGTGACAACGAAAGAACCCTTACCGGTTTCAAATATATCGGTAACAAGGTCAGACAGTATGAACAGAACCATGAAAAGACCTATGTCTTCGGTTATGAAGAATCTTATGGTTCTCTTATCAAACCGTTTGTCAGAGACAAGGATGCGACTCAAGCCTGCTTGATGCTGGCAGAAGCCTGCGCATATTACCGTTCACAGGGTAAGACATTGATGGATGTCATGAATGAAGCTTATGAGAAAGTCGGTTATTACTACGATACCCAGTTCTAGATCATGCTTCCGGGTGCTGACGGTGCAGTCAAACTGCAGGAAATCATGGCTACGGTCAGAGAAAATCCGCTTGAGGTCCCTGGCTTCAATACGGTGAAGATCGAAGACTACAAACTGCAGAAAGCCTATGTTGATGGCAAAGAATATGATTTCAAAGAACATGACGTATCCGATGTATTAAAATATTATCTGGAAGACGGTTCTTTCATTGCGATCAGACCTTCCGGTACGGAACCTAAGTGCAAGTGCTATCTTTCAGTAAAGGATACAAGTATGGAAAAAGCCAAAGAAAAATGCGAAGGCTTCATTTCCTACGTCAAAACAATTCTTAAATGATCGAAGAAATCAAAAAAGATGCATTGGAGAAAGGCGTGCCTATCATCAAAGATGAAGGGCTTGCCTTTCCTTTAAATTTTATTGAACAGCATAAACTGAAAGATATCCTGGAACTTGGTACGGCCGTCGGCTATTCGGCGATCATGATGGCTCAAAGTGATGATGATATCCGGATCGATACGATCGAAAAAAATGAAGAGATGTATGATCAGGCTCTGAAGAATATAAATGAGCGTAAACTGAATGATCGGATCAAGGTCCATCTTTGTGCGATCGAGGATTATGAAACGGAAAAGATGTATGATCTGATCTTTGTCGATGCGGCTAAAGCTCAGTATGGAAAATACATGGAAAAGTTCCTTCCGAATCTGAAATCAGATGGATACATGTTTTTTGACAACATGATCTTTCACGGGCTGATTGATGATCCGGAGAAGATCACTTCACGAAACCTGAGAAATCTGGTCAAAAAGATTATTAAGTTCAGGGAAATGGTGCAGAATGATGAGCGTTTTGATATAATGATGTTTGATAATGTCGGAGATGGCATACTCATTCTGAACAGGAGGAAATGTGAAACCTGAAAATCTTGTCTTACTCGGTTTTGTGAAAAAGGCCCTTGCATATCTGGAAAACAACGATGTTGAAGGATATGATTCGAACGCTTCGAAAAACAGGGAAGATCTTCAAAAACTGAAGAAAGAACTTGATGACGAATTTGCTTCTTCCATGCTGAGTATCGGTGGAAAAGTCAACCAGCTCGTAAATTCCGGTGAGGCAGCTTTCGATGATTTTATCAGAAACGAAGATAACCAGAAAATTCTGACGAGTGATCTCGCCAGGGTATTGGACAGCGATTTCGGAGAAGTATCAGATCGCTCTGAAGCTCTTGAAGCTGCTTTGGAGACACCTTTAGAAGAGATTGAAAAAGTTGTTTCTGCAGAGGAAACAGCTTTGGAAGAAGTGAAAGAAGAAAAAGAAAGTACTTCTGAAGAAAAAACAGTTGCAGAAGAAACTAAAGAAGAAAAAGAAAATTCTTTTTCAGAAGAAGTTAAAGCAGTTAAAGAAGAGAAGATAAAAGAAACTGTTATGCCAAAAGAAGATGAAAAAACGGAATTGGATAAACCTTTAGACAATGGCAGACGTATTATCGGTCTATATCGCGTCAAAACGCCTGTTGAAGAAGAAAAAACTAAACCGGAAAAGATAGTTTCTAAGAGATCTGATCTTTATAAAGAGCAGGCTCACCCAGTAACAAGGAGAACTTTTGGAAAAGAAGTGAAAAAGGAAGAATCATATCTCGGTTTATATAAACCGGCCAATACACAGAATACAGACAAGACCATAACCGAGACTGATAACAACAATCAGACTTATCTCGGTCTTTTCAATCCGCATAAGGGTGAAACAAAAGAAGATTCTGTTACGGAAGTAAAAGAAGCAAAAGAAGTTAAAGATGAAAGACCTTTAGGGCTTTATAATCCTGATAAAACAAATGCTCCGGCCGAAAACAAGCCAGAGGAAACAAAAGAAGAAAAAGCTTCCAAAGAAATGGAACTGTCTGAAGAGGAACAGGATCTGCTCGATGAACAGGAAACTGTTTTTGAAATGAGTGAAGAAGATGATGAACTGTTTCAGCAGATCGCGGAAAATGTAAATAAGAGTAACGAAGAGAAACAGCCGCCTTATTCAGCCAAGGATGATCCATATCTGCAGGGTATCCTGGATTCGATCTTCAATGAGGTAATGGTCAACGAAGAAGACAAGAAACTGATGTCTGATGAACCGGCTCCGGTTGACAGGAATGATATTCTTGATCTGATCAAGGAGATCCAGAAGTCGGATGAGGCTTACTATTCTCATATAAAGAGTGAACCGTTTATTCCGCAATACGGCTATGATACTGATGATGACTCCACACAGACTAAAGCTGCCAATGCGCAGGATATCTATGTGAGTGATCTGATCAGTGAACTGCGTGACAAGATGGTCGAAGAGGATATCCGCAAGAATGAGGAAGAACAGGAATTCCAGCGTGTCTTTGAAAAGATCCATCAGAATTATCCTTATCTCTCAAGTTCTTTCATCAAGGCCGTCTACAACATGAAAGGTCAGATCGGTCATGAATATCCGCTTGATATTGAGATCATCATCCTGCATCGCTTGATTTTCCAGAATGTTGAGAATCTGCGCCAGTTCGTGGAGATTGCATTGAATCACGGCTATTCGATCAATGCGGATGAGAATAAACTGATCGTTGATGTTTTCAAGCAGTACGTCAATTCTGACGGCAAGATCATTTCAACGATCTACGAAGTTGCCAATCAGGCAGCACTGCTGAATGGCGAGTATGATGGTTATAAGGTTTTAAAAGTTAAAAGCTTATTCTGATAAATGTGAGGTGAAAATATGAAGAGAAGAAGAATTGATGATACAGATGAAACTCTGGACATCCCTGATTTTATTGAAGATAAGACGATCTCTGATTCAAGTACCAGTGTTGATATGTCTATCTTCAAGATGAGTGATGATGAACTCTATGATGATACGGGAACTTCCGAAAACAATCTGGATGATGACGATGATTTCGATGAACTGAGACCGAAGAAGAAGAGAAAAGGCAATACGCCGATGATCGTATGTCTGGTTCTCATTGTCTTATTACTGGCAGGCTGCATCGGCTCACTGGTCTATGCGCTCAAGGAACATAAGGCTTTGGTTAAGGTCAAGACCGAATATCTGCAGGTTCAGGCCAATGAAGAAAACTACAAGCGTCAGATCCAGGAGAAGGACGAAACGATCAATGCACTGACGATGCAGATCGAAGAACTGAAAAACGCCAACAAGAAAGGCGAGGGAAACCTGATCTATGAAGTAGTCGATGGACCTTTGACTTTCAGAACAAAAGCCAGCAAGAGCGGCGATGCGACTACCTATAAAGATGAAAGCTATGCCTACAACGGAGAGAAGTTCAATGTAATCGAAGTTGTCCCTGGTGAAGATGATTCCAGCTACAGCTGGGCAAAAGTAACCGACAGCGTCTACTTCTGCATAGGATCAGAAGATGACGTGTGGGCTAAGAAAGTAGAGAGTTAATTGATTTAAAGCAGGTTTAAGACCTGCTTTATTGGATTATAACTATGGATGAAATGATCAGAATAAGAGGCGGTCACAAGCTGAAAGGCGAAGTAAGAGTCTCTTCTTGCAAGAACTCGGTTGTTGCCATTCTGCCTTCAGTCGTGCTGGCCTCAGAGATAGTAAAGCTTTATGATGTTCCGGAGATCAAGGATGTTGAGATCCTGATCAAACTGCTGGAAAAGCTGAATATCTCGGTAAGTGTCAAAGATGATGAACTGACGATCGATCCGACGGATATCTGTAACGTCGATCTTTTGGATGAAGATGTCATGAAACTCAGAGCTTCATATTATTTTATGGGAGCTCTTTTAGGTCGTTTCAGACACGTCAGGATGTATTCACCTGGTGGTTGTAACCTCGGTCCGCGTCCGATCGATCTGCATCTTAAAGGTTTCGAAGCCTTGGGGGCCAAGATCAAGCAGGACGGCAATATCATCGAGATCGATGCCGAAGAACTGGAAGGCGATGACATCTATCTGGATTTCGCTTCTGTCGGGGCAACGATCAATATCATGCTGGCAGCTTGCTTTGCCAGAGGTCGTACGACGATCGAAAATGCCGCCAAGGAACCGGAGATCATCGACTTGTCTTCCATGCTGAATAAGATGGGAGCTCAGATCAGGGGTGCCGGTACTTCTGAGATCACCATCAACGGTGTCTCAAGACTCAAGGGCTGTATCCACGATATCATCCCTGATCGTATCGAAGCCGGGACCTATATCATTGCGGCTGCGGCGTGTGGGGAAGATGTGACAGTCTCTAATGTCATTCCTCAGCATATCGAAGCACTTACTTCCAAACTGGAAGAGATGGGTGTAAAACTTGAACAGGGTTCCGATTATGTCAGAGTCTTTGAAGCCGAGGAACTTCGACCTGTCGATATCATTACCCAGCCGTTCCCGGGTTTTGCGACGGATCTGCAACAGCCTTTAACAGCTCTGATGACTAAGGCCAACGGCGATTCTCACATCGAAGAAACGATCTATACGGAGCGTTTCAAGCATTGCAAGGAACTTAATGCCTTGGGTGCCAATATTGAAACCAGGACTGGCGAATCGTTGATTCATGGTCCGACACCATTAAAAGGTTCAGATATCTTTGCGACGGATCTGCGCTGCGGAGCATCACTGGTCATAGCCGGTCTGATGGCCAAAGGTGAGACCTGTATCCACAACGCTTATCACATCTATCGCGGTTATGATTCGATCGTAGATAAGCTCAAGGCTTTAGGTGCCGATATCGAATAAAATACTGTTGCGTTTACAATGTGCCTGTGTTAGAATATACAAGCATGAAAACTTACTTTGGGTTGACATGATACTCAAGGCGGAAGGGAGATTAAAGATGAAAAAAGGTATTCATCCTGATTATTACAGAGTTACTGTTACCTGTGCAGGTTGCGGAACAACCTTCGAAACTGGTTCCACCAAGAAAGATGGCATCAAGGTCGATACTTGCTCCAACTGTCATCCGTTCTATACGGGCAGACAGAGATTCGCTGCTTCACAAGGTAGAATTGAAAAATTCAATAAGAAGTATGGTCTGAACAAATAGAGGAAAAATCCTCTATTTTTTTCGTTATAATTTAAGGAGTTGAGGTGATAAAATATGTATCAGAGTTATCGTGATGGCTGGATCGAGACGATCAGCGGCTGTATGTTTGCCGGCAAGACGGAAGAGCTTATCCGTCGTATCAAGGTTCTGGAATTTGCCAAAAAAGAGATCATGGTCTTCAAACCGAAGATCGATGACCGCTATTCCAACACCAGAGTCGTTTCCCATGCTGGTTCTTCCGTAGAATCATTCGTCATCTCTGATGCGATCGAAATCCTGGAAATGGTCAAAGATACTACGCAGGTCGTAGCCATCGATGAAGCACAGTTCTTCGATGACAATATCTGTGATGTCTGCAACGAACTGGCTGATCGCGGGATCAGAGTCATGGCAGCAGGTCTGGATACTAACTTCAAAGGCGAACCTTTCGGACCGATGCCTTTACTTATCACCGAAGCTGAATTTGTTACCAAACTGGCGGCTGTCTGCAACAAGTGCGGTGCTCCGGCTACCAGAACCCAGCGTATCATCAATGGCAAGCCTGCCTCCTATAATGATCCGATCATCCTGGTCGGTGCTTCGGAATCCTATGAAGCCAGATGCCGTCATTGCCATGAAGTGCCTGATAAACCTCAGGTCAAGTTAGGAAGATAAAATGGATGCGAAAATAATAAAACTTCAGGAAATCGAAAAACGATATGATGAGATAAATTCTCTCCTGATGCAGGATGAAGTGGTTTCCGATGTCAAAAAATATACCAAGCTCTCCAAGGAACAGGCCAAGCTGAAAGCTTCCTATGATGCCTATCAGGATTATAAGAAGTACACGCAGATCATTGAAGATGGTGAAGAGATGCTCAAGGACGATGATCCTGAGATCAAGGAAATGGCCCAGATGGAGATCGACGATGCCAAGGAAAAACTGGAAGCTCTGGACAAACATATTGAAGAACTGCTGTTACCTAGAGATCCGGAAGACAGCTATGACTGTCTGGTCGAAATAAGAGGGGCAGCCGGTGGGGATGAAGGCAATATCTTTGCGGGCGATCTTTTCCGTATGTATTCCTATTATGCCGATTCTTTAGGCTATAAAGTAGAAGTCATGGAATCATCGGAAGGTGAAGCCGGCGGTTATGCCCTGATCTCTTTTGCGGTCAAGGGCTTAGATGCTTACCGTCATTTCAAATTCGAGTCAGGAGCTCACCGTGTACAGCGTGTTCCAAAGACCGAAACGCAGGGTCGAGTCCATACTTCGACTGCTACGGTCATCGTTTTCCCGGATGTTGAAGATGAAGATATTGAAATACCGGATTCCGATCTCGAGATCGAGACCCATCGTGCCTCTGGTGCCGGTGGTCAGCACATCAACAAGACCGATTCCGCCGTCAGGATCGTCCACAAGCCTACGGGTATCACTGTAAACTGTCAGGATGGTCGTAACCAGATCGCCAACAAAGAAACGGCTTTAAGGATCATCCGAGCCAGAGTCTATGAACACTACAAGGCAGAAAAGGAAGCGGCCGAGGGAGCGATCAGACGGTCCAAGATCGGTACCGGTGATCGTTCGGAAAAGATCAGGACCTATAACTATCCGCAGAACAGAGTTTCCGATCACCGTATCGGCCTGACTATCAATCAGCTCGACCGCATCATGGAGGGCAAACTCGATGACATCGTCAACGCCTTATTGGCTAACGATGATAAAGAAAAACTTTTAAATGAGCACCTATAATCAGCTTATTCACGAATATCGTTTAAAATTCAAAGATAAAGGTCTTTCACCGGAACTGGTGAAAGCTTTTATTTATGAACTGTGCAATGATCACAAGATCAATCTTTATCTTGAAATGGATAATGAAGTTGATAAAGAACTTTTAGAAGATTTTGATAAGGGCATAGTCAGATTACTGGATGGCGAACCTTTGAACTATGTTTTGGGTTATTCCTATTTCTATGGTTATCGCTTCATCGTCAATCCCGATGTTCTGATTCCGAGACCCGAAACTGAAGAACTTGTAGGGCTGATATTATCGCAATATGATGAATACTTTAAAGGTGAAAAGATAAAAGTCTGCGATGTCGGAACCGGTTCCGGTGCGATAGCCATTGCGCTAAAAAAAGAAGAACCTAACCTTGATGTCTATGCCTCGGATATTTCCGCTGAAGCTTTGGAAGTAGCCAAAATCAATGCACAAAACAATGAATGCGACATTCATTTACTGGAAGGATCGATGCTGGAACCGTATATCGATAATGACCTGAAATTCGATATCCTGGTATCCAATCCGCCATACATAAAATCAGTTGAAAAAGTCGATTCCGCAGTTCTTGACTATGAACCGCATGTGGCTTTATTCGGTGGCGAAGACGGATTGAAATTCTACAGAGAGATCTTTGAAAATGCACATAAGATCCTGAATAAAAAAGCACTGGCTTTTTTTGAGATGGGTTATGATCAGAAAGAAGCTTTAAGTGCTTTAGCCAGAGATTATTTTAATGATGTGGATATAAAAGTTTTTAAGGATATCAACGGGAAAGATCGGATGCTGATGCTTAAATTTTTCTGACTTTCACAATTATTTCACAAAGCAATGTTATAAATATATTGTAATAATTTTTTCATTAAACAATCTTCCAATAATAAGTAGATAGAGTAAGCTCCCAAAAGGAGCTTACTCTATTTTTTTTATCTTGCTGTGACTTTCCTTAATGCTTTTATATAAAAAGATGCCCAATAAGGATAAAGCGGCGGCAATCAATACATATGACAGGGCTTTTATGTAGTTTTGATTACCTAAAGAACTGCCGGCTAAGGTGGATGTTATTATGCTGGGGATCCTGCCTAAAGTGGCGATCAGGACCAGGGTCTTCATATCGATGTCAGTCAGACCGCCATAATAACAAAGCAGGTCTTTAGGTGTACCGGGCATAATGAAGATCATTGCATAAAGGATCGTCTTTTTTTCATCGGTATTCAGAAATTTCAAGGAATCGATCTTATCGTTGTCGAAATAGATCTCAACGATCTTGCGTCCGAACTTTCTCACCATGAATAGCACGATAATACTGCCCAAACTTTCCGCGGCGAAACACAACAAAGTTCCCTGGACCCCGCCGAAAGCATAGCCGGCGGCCAGTTCCATCGGTTCACCCGGAATAAGCGGGATCATGATCTGGCATATTGTTATCAGCACATAAACTAATGGGGCATAGATGCCGAATGATTCGATCCATTTTCTGAAGACATCAGGCTCTCTGATCAGGATGGCAATCTTATAACCGATATATAAAGAAAAGCCTACGATAATAAGCAGGACCGTGGCTATTATGATTTTTATCAGTTTATTATCATTTTTATTCATCGGATTCTGTATTCCATTATATAGTCATCCATCACAAAACCTCCTCCGACATCGGTCACGACGGAATCGATCACGTTAAAACCGAGATGTTTATAGATTTCAAATGATGGAGTGTTATGCTTGTTTATGGTCAGATAAATGCGTCTCAGGCCGTTATTTCTTGCATAAGCTACGATATCATCAAACATGAGCTTGCCTATGCCTTCGCCACGATACTCTTTCTTGACATATAGCTTGGAGAGAAAAAGAGAATCGTCTTCTTTGATATATTCACAAAAACCTTTATAGACATCATCATCAACAGCGATCTTAAAGATCGCCCCTTTATCCATCAGATCAGAAATCGCGGCTTCACTGAGAAACTTTTCGGCCATGTAGCTGGCTGATTCTATACCGTTTATTCTGGTGTAATATTTGATAAAAATGTCTTTCGCAAAAGCAGATAGTCCGGGTATATCATTGTATGACGCACTGATCAGTTTCATGGCTATATTTTAACATTTAATAGTGCTAAACTAGTATCGAGGTGACAATATGAGTTTAAGAGCCGGTATCGTCGGTTTACCAAATGTCGGCAAATCGACACTGTTTAATGCGATAACCAATTCAAGAGTAGAAGCTGCCAATTATCCTTTTGCAACGATCGAACCCAATGTCGGTGTCGTTGAGGTCAAAGACGAAAGACTGATCAATCTCTCTGAGCTTTTTGAACCGGAGAGGACGATCTTTACGACCTTTGAATTCACTGATATCGCAGGTTTAGTTAAGGGCGCTTCAACAGGTGAAGGTCTGGGTAACAAGTTTTTGGCCAACATCAGAGAAGTTGATGCGATATGTCATGTGGTACGCTGTTTTGAGGATCCGAATATCACGCATGTCTATGACCGTATCGATCCGCTCGATGATATCGAGATCATTAACTATGAATTACAGATGGCAGATATCGCAACCTGCGAAAACAGGATCGCTAAAGTTGAAAAGAAAGCGCAGAACTCCAAGGAGAAGGAAGCGGTCTTTGAATATAATCTTCTGAAGAAGGTCAAGGATGCTTTGGACAGGAACCAGAATATCCGTTCTTTATCTTTCAGTAAAGAAGAAGCGGAATATCTTAAACAGTTCAATTTCCTGACGGCTAAACCGGTCATCTATGTCTGCAACATCAAGGAAGACGAGATCAATGATCCCGACAGTAATAAATTCTATGCCCAGGTCAAGGAATTTGCGGAAAAGGAAGGCTCGCAAGTCGTAGCCATCTCAGCCAAGATCGAAGAAGAACTTTCCGATTTATCTAAAGAGGAAAAGAAAGAATTCCTGGAAGAACTAGGTATTGACCGAAGCGGTCTGGATGAACTGATCCTTAAATCATATAAGACACTTGGTCTTGAGACTTTCTTTACGGTCGGCAAGGATGAGTGCCGTGGCTGGACCTTCAAGAGCGGTTATACCGCGCCGCAATGTGCCGGTATTATTCATACCGATTTTGAAAAAGGCTTTATCAAGGCTGAAGTCTACAGCTATGACGATATGATGGAATACCGTTCCGAGGCCAAGCTCAAGGAAGCCGGTAAGATCCGTCTGGAAGGCAAAGATTATCATCCGAAAGACGGTGATATCATGTTCTTCCGTTTCAATAACTGATGTATTCAATTTATGAATTAGATAAAAACAGAAGATATTTAATCGCAGTATCAGGAGGGCCGGATTCCATGGCCCTTTTGGATATGTGCACTAAAGCAGGCATTTATATCGAAGTTGCTCATGTCAATTACCATAAAAGAGACAGTGCCGATCGTGATGAACTGATCGTAAAAAACTATTGTTATTCTTATGATATTGTTTTTCATCGTCTGGATTATATCGACAGACATGAAGGAAACTTTCAGGCTGAAGCGCGCAAAGCCCGCTACAGCTTTTTTAATGAACTGTGCCTTATCCGAAAATTGGATTATGTTCTGATCGCCCATCAGCTCGATGATCTGCTGGAGACCTATCTGATGCAGAAGGAAAAGAAATTGGGTGTAGCTTACTATGGCCTAAAGCCAAGCAATGTGATCTATGGGGCCAGAGTTATCAGACCTTTGCTTGATTATGAGAAAAAACAGTTAGTTGAATACTGTGAAGCAAACAATATTCCCTATGGGATCGATGAATCCAATCTGTCTGACGACTATGAGAGAAACCGCATCCGTCACCATGTGGTAGACGGTCTTTCGTATGAAGAAAAGGTCAAACTATCTGATGAAACAGAAAAAATGAATAAAGAAAATGAAGATTCTTTTAACAGAGCTTATCAAAAGTTCTATGATAAAAGGATTAGTGTTGAAGAACTTGATGAATGCAAAGATCTCAAACCGTTTTTTTGGCACTATTTCCCGCATAAATCTGCCGCACATCTTCAAGAGATGATCAGACAGCTTCACGATGCTGAACAGTGTCTGTTTAAGGGCGAAGATCTTTATATCGTCAAGGAATATAATTACATCGATATCTTTCCGGTAAGAAAAGGGTATGAATATGTAATAGATGATCTTGATAAGATAAATGAGATCAATAATCCATATTTTAAATTGTCTGATAAGGGAAGCAGTTTTGATGGGGCCAGTGTCGGTAAAAGGGATTTTCCTTTGACGATCAGAAATGCCAGAACTGATGATTCGATTATGATGAAATTCGGTCACAAGAAGTTGAACCGTTTCTTTATTGATCGCAAGATCGCCTATAAAGACAGGCTGATCTGGCCGGTTTTAGTCAATTCATCCGGGGATGTTATCCTGGTACCGGAATTAGGTTGTGACATCGATCATTATTCCAAAAATCATAATATATTTGTGATAAAATTATGAAATATACGGAGGACTTTACGATGTTGGCAGATGATGTAGAAAAAGTTCTTATAACTTCAGAAGAGATCACAGCTAGGTGCAAGGAACTCGGTGACGAGATTTCCAAGGATTATCACGATACTGTTCCGATCATGATCGGACTTTTGAAGGGTTCGGTTCCGTTTATGGCTGAACTTATGAAATACATCACGATCGATTGTGAGATGGAATTCATGGCTGTTTCCAGCTATTCCGGGACGGAATCGATGGGCGATGTCAGGATCTTGAAGGATCTCGACCGTTCGATCAAGGACAGAGATGTCTTGGTCGTAGAAGATATCGTTGATACAGGCAATACTTTACTGAAAGTCAAGGAACTGCTTTATTCCAAAGGAGCTCGTTCAGTGGAAGTCGTATCATTGCTTGATAAGCCGGATCGCCGTCTGGTGGAAATTAATGCCGAATATATCGGTTTTACGATCCCTAATGAATTCGTGATCGGTTTCGGTCTGGATTTCGATCAGAAATACCGCAATCTGCCTTATGTCGGCGTACTGAAAGAGGAGTGTTATAAATAATCGATGAGTAATAAAAACAACAATAATAGAAGACCGATCTTAAGTTTTCTGCCTTATATCTTTGTATCGCTGTTTCTGATCATCATGGCTTTTTCAAGCCCGACCAGGTCAGCGACGACTGCTCTCAACTATAAGCAGTTTTCTGAACTGCTCGCTTCAGACAAGATCGAATCAGTCAAGGTATCGGTAGACTACAATACTTTGACTATTACCGGTGTCTTTAACGATAATGGGAACAAGCGTCAGTTTTCCGCCATTATTCCGAATACGGAAAAGGGTACCAACGAACTGATCGCTGAACTCAAGGATGTCAAAAACGTTAACTTTGTCGATGCGAATGCGTCCAATTATCTGGTTGAACTCGTATCTTCAATAATTCCACTTGTTTTATTTGTGGTAGCGGGACTGTTCATCATGAACCGTATGGGAGCGATGAACTCCAATAAACAGGCTTTTGATTTCTCCAAATCACGTGCGCGTCTGGAAGACAACATAAAAGTCAGATTCACTGATGTTGCAGGTTGCGATGAAGAGAAAGAAGAAATGATGGAGATCATTGAATATCTGAAGAATCCAAAGCGCTTTTCCAAGATGGGCGCGCGTATTCCGAAAGGTATCCTGATGGTCGGTGCTCCTGGTACAGGTAAGACTTTATTGGCAAAAGCCGTAGCCGGTGAAGCCAATGTACCGTTTTATTCGATCTCCGGTTCTGATTTTGTGGAAATGTTTGTCGGCGTCGGTGCCAGCCGTGTCAGAGACATGTTTGCCAAAGCGAAGAAGACGGCTCCTTGTATGATCTTCATCGATGAGATCGATGCGGTAGGCAGACAACGTGGAGCCGGTTTGGGTGGCGGCCACGATGAAAGAGAACAGACTTTGAACCAGCTTCTGGTCGAACTTGATGGTATGTCGGATAATTCCGGCGTCATCGTCATTGCCGCCAGTAACCGTCCGGATGTTCTGGATCCGGCTTTATTAAGACCGGGCCGATTTGACCGTCAGATCACGGTATCCTTACCTGATGTCAAGGGACGTGAAGAAATTTTAAAAGTTCATGCCAGAAACAAGAAAATGGCTCCGGATGTCGATCTGGAATCCCTGGCCAGACGCACACCTGGTTTCTCAGGTGCTGATCTTGAGAATGTGCTTAATGAAGCAGCTATTTTAGCTGTGCGTGAGAATAAAGAAGAAATAGGCATGAGACAGATCGATGAAGCGATCGACCGTGTCATGATGGGACCGGCAAAGAAATCCCGTACCTATGATGAATACACCAAGAAACTTGTCGCTTATCATGAAGCGGGTCATGCGGTCGTTGGTCTCAATCTGCCGGATGGAGCGATCGTTCAGAAAGTCACGATCATTCCGCGTGGTTCAGCCGGCGGCTATAACCTGCTTACACCGCGTAAGGAGAAGATTCTCAATTCCCGCAAGGAACTGCTCGATACGATCACTTCCTATATGGGCGGCCGTGCTGCCGAAGAGATCTTCTTCAACGATATTACGACCGGTGCTTCCAGTGATATCCAGCAGGCGACCAGAATCGCCAAGGATATGGTCACGACTTACGGTATGTCTGATCTTGGTCCTATACAATACAATTCAGGCAATGATTCCGTATTCCTGGGACGTGACTATAATTCGCCATCAAATGCTTCTTCACAAGTCGCTTATGAGATCGATACCGAAGTAAGAAAGATCATTGAAAGCTGTCACAAGATGGCCAGAGATATAATTAATGAACACAAGGAAGAGCTCATCAAGATCGCTGAGATGCTGATGGTTAAAGAAACACTTACCAATGATGAGATCGAAGAACTGCTCAAGAAAGCAGACAAAGATGATGAGAGTGTTCCTGCTGATGAGAAGGATGCTGCCGAGAAACTCGAAAAGAATTTGAAAGTGCTAAAAAAGGTGACCGTTAAGAAAGCTGCTGATAAGAAGGCTGCGGATAAGAAAGAAACAGAAAAGAAGTCTGCAGATCGAAAAACTGCTGCCAAGAAAGCTCAGGAGAAGAAGACGACAAAATAGTCGTTTTCTTTTATGGATTATTATGAAAAACAATGTATTGATTGCGACAGCATTAAATGATCACGCCAGAATTTATCTGCTGAATTCAACTTTGGTCGTGGAAACAGCCAGGAATTTTCATGATCTCTGGCCGACTTCTTCGGCTGCTTTGGGCAGAACTTTATCGGTTACCGGACTGATGGGACTGATGCAGAAAAATGAAGAAGAAGCCGTTACGGTAACGATCAACGGCGGCGGTCCGATCGGAACGATCCTTTGTGTCTCTAAAGCCAATGGTGAAGTAAAAGGTTTCTGTTCTGAGCCGCACATCTATGAGACCTATCCTGGTTCTCATAAGCTTGCAGTAGGCCTGGCGGTAGGAACAGATGGCTATCTTAAGGTTACCAAGAATCTGAAACTGAAGCAGAATTATACTTCACAGGTCAAACTTCAAAGTGGTGAGATCGGTGATGATTTTGCTTATTATTTTTCGATCTCCGAACAGATCCCGAGTATCGTTTCCGTAGGTGTGCTGGTCGATGTTGATGATCATATCAAAGCGGCCGGAGCGATGATCATCGAATTACTGCCCGGCCACACAGAAGAGGACATCAGATACCTGGAGAATTTGAATTTAAGGCCAATTTCAACCGTTCTGAGCGAAGATAGAGATCTTCATAAATATCTTTGTTCTCTGTTCCCAAAGGCCCAGATAAGGGAAGAAAAGCAGCTCATATACAAGTGTGACTGTAGCAGGGAAAGATTCTTAAGAAATCTTCTAACCTTGCCAAAAAAAGATATCCTGGAACTAATCGAAGAAGGCGATGTGGATATTCATTGCGAGTTCTGTGAGAAGGATTATCACTTTGATCGTGAAGATCTGAAAGTACTGCTGGATTATGTGGGTAGGAAACAAGGAGATTAAAAGTCCAATTATTATAGCTCCGATGGCCGGCATCAGTAATGATGCCTTTATTCAGTTGTGCTTTGAATTCGAAGCCGGACTGGCCTATGGAGAAATGGTTTCCGATAAAGCTATTTTTTACAAAAACGTACGAACTTTGAAGATGCTGGAATTCTCACAAGAAAACCATCCTTTATCTTTACAGTTATTCGGATCAGATATAACGACGATGGCCTATGCGGCCAAGTATATTGACCAGAAGACTGATTGTGATTTTATAGATATCAATATGGGCTGTCCGGTAAATAAAGTCGTCAAGACCGGAGCCGGATCAGCGATGATGAAAGATGAAGATAATACGGTAAGGATCGTTAAAAAGATCGTTGAATCAGTTTCTAAACCCGTGACCGTCAAGATGCGCCTTGGTTATGATAATCAACATCTTAACTATCTCTCACTTTCCAAGAAACTGGAAGATGTCGGAGTCAGTGCGATCGCTTTACACGCCAGGACCAGGACTCAGATGTATTCCGGCAAAGCTGACTGGTCGCATATCAAGATCCTGAAGGATAATCTATCGATCCCGGTTTTCGGAAACGGCGATGTGAAGACGGTTGAAGATTTTGATCGCATGAGACAGGAAACGGGTTGTGACGGTGTGATGATCGCCAGAGGTTTAGTCGGAAATCCTTTTCTGATAAAAAAGATAGCTGATCATCTTCAAGGAAAAGAGAATTCCGAATTAAGCTATAACGATAAACTGGATTATTGTTTAAAGCACGCTGAAAAACTGAAGAAACTCAAAGGTGAAAAGATCGCCGTTTCGGAGATGCGCGGTATTGCCGTGCATTATCTGGCCGGAATGTATAATTCCACATCCTATAAAGAAAAAATAAACCGCATGCGTTCTTATGATGAGCTGTGCGGTATCGTTGAAGAATTCCGTAAAGAATTAAACGATTACTATTTAAACAAAGATCAGATCATCTGATCTGCCAGTCGATCGGTTTAAGATTATTATCGATCAGAAACTGATTGGTTTTAGAGAAAGGCCTGGAACCGAAAAAGCCGTTAAAAGCGCTTAACGGTGAAGGGTGAACAGACTCTAAGATCAGATGTTTATTATTGGTGATGAACTGTTTCTTACTGCGGGCATTAGAACCCCACAGGATAAAGACGACCGGTTCATCTTTTTCATTTACTTTTTTTATGATCGTATCCGTCAGTTCTTCCCATCCTTTGCCTCGATGGGAATTGGCTCTGTGAGCCTGAACAGTCAATACAGTGTTGAGGAGTAATACTCCCTGTCTGGCCCAGGAGATGAGAAAACCGTGATTGGGGATCGAACAGCCCAGATCATCATGGAGCTCCTTATAGATATTTTGTAAAGACGGCGGTACAGGAACTCCTTTATTCACCGAAAAAGCCAGACCGTGGGCCTGATTAGGTTCATGATAGGGATCCTGACCAAGGATGACAACTTTTGTATCTGAATAGCTTGTCAGTTTCAAAGCGGTGTAGATGTATTGGGGAAGAGGGTAGATAGTCTTGTTTGAATATTCCCCATCAAGAAAATGGCGGAGTTTCTGATAGTACTCTTTATCAAACTCTGCACCTAAAACATCATCCCAATCATTACCGATAATCTTCACAAAATCATTGTACTATAATAAATAATGATGTTTACGAATATCGATGAAGCAATAGACTGGATATGTACTAAAAAAGAAAAGAAATTCCCTTTTGAAGATTTCAAAGAGATCTGTCATAACAACGGCGATAAGCAGGATGGTTTCTATACGATCCATGTTGCCGGCACTAATGGAAAAGGCTCTTTTGTGTCTTATCTTTGTGATCTTCTGATGTCTCATGGCTACAAAGTCGGTACTTTTACTTCACCTCATTATGTGACTCATCTGGATCGGATCAGAGTAAACAAGAACAATATCCCGGCTGATAAATTTCTGGAGATCTTTAACAGCTATTCTGATTTGTTTGCAGAAAAAAAGTTGACCATGATGCAGATGGATTTCATGATCATGTGTGATTACTTCCATGAAGAAGAAGTTGATTTTGCGATCATTGAAACAGGAATCGGCGGTCGTTTTGATGCGACAAATGTCCTGAAAGATACGGCTTTATCCGTGATCACGACGATTGGCTATGATCATATGGAATTATTGGGAGATACCCTTGAAGAGATCTGCTTCGAGAAGTGTGGCATCATCAAGGATGATTCTAAAGTTCTGATCGGTAAGCTTGAAGAAAGTTGCGTCGAGGTCGTAAAGACGCAATGTGAACTGCATAACAGTGAACTTTTTATACTTGATGATTTTATTCGTACAGGGGATAGAAGTTTCATCTATCACGATAAAGAATATGAACTTTCTACTTATGCGGATTATCAGCTTCATAACGCTTCTTTGGCCATCCAGGCCTTGGAGATCATCGCTCACGATTATCCTTTTGTGATTGATTATGAGCAAGCAAGAAAAGCGGTTTATTACTCAATCTGGCATTGCCGCTTTGAGATGGTCAAAGAGAATCCGCGTGTGATTCTGGATGGTGCTCATAATATCCATGGGGTGGAAGCACTGGTCAAATCATTTGATCAGTTTTCCGGTTCAAAATGTATCGTCTTTTCGGCTTTGAAACGCAAGGAATATAAAAAGATGATCAATGTTTTGAAGAATCATTGTGATGAATTATACATAACGTGTTTTGAAAATAAAGAAGTGATCGATTTGAAGGAATTCGGCGATTTTATAACTTTTTCTGACTACAGGCAGGCGATCGAAGAAGCCATAAATAATTATGATAATATCCTGATTTGTGGGTCTTTGTATTTCATGAGTGATGTTGTGCTAAACTGCAAATTCAACTAAAATTAAATCATAGATCAAGGAGCAAAATAATATGATAGATTACACGGAAGGAAGCGCTAAACAGTACCATATCGGTGTCGGCAAAGAGGATATCGGAGAGTATGTCATTTTGCCTGGAGATCCGGGGAGATGCAAGAAGATCGCTCAGTATTTTGACAACCCGGTCAGGACCGGAATCAACAGAGAATTTGTTACTTATACCGGCTATCTCAACGGTACGAAGATATCTGTCTGTTCGACCGGTATTGGCGGTCCTAGTGCCTCTATCGCTTTGGAAGAGCTGGCGGCTTGCGGTGCTCATACTTTCATCAGGATCGGTACCTGTGGAGGCATGCAGCTGGATGTCAAGTCTGGTGATGTAGCTGTCTCAACAGCTTCGATCAGAATGGAAGGTACGACCAGAGAATATGCCCCGATCGAATTCCCGGCCGTCGCAAATCTTGATGTCATCAATGCCTTGGTGGAAGCCTGTAAGCGCCTGAATCAGCCGTATCATGTCGGTGTTTCTCAATCCAAGGACTCGTTCTATGGCCAACATCGTCCTGAAACTCTACCAAATGGGGATGAGCTGATCCGCAAATGGAAAGCCTGGCTTGCTCTTGATTGTAAGGTTTCGGAAATGGAATCAGCTGCTTTGTTTATCGTCGGTTCCTATCTGCGCGTAAGAGTCGGCGCCTGCTTCTTGGTTGTAGCCAACCAGGAAAGAGCCAAAGCCGGCCTGGACAATCCACAGGTCCATGATACCGATGGAGCTATCAAAGTAGCGATCGAAGCCATGAAGATACTGATGGATGAGGATAAGCAATAAGACAATACTGATATTTAATCTGCTTACCGCCATATTATTCATTTTGCCGGTATTCAGATTGGATTATCATTCAGAAAACTATTCGACCCTTAGTTTTGATACTAGGGGTTATTTGTATTTGCTGTTTCTTGGCTTATGTTCGGGATCCTTATTGGGTTATGAAACTTATAGAATCAATTCAAAAAGAGAAGGGATACTGATGTTTATCACGATGATGATCGGAGTTATCATTCCTCATCATTATCCCTATGATTTGCAAGGTAATATCCATCTGATCCTGGCTTATGTTTCTTTTGCAGGTCTTTATCTTCTGACCTTCAGCAATATCAAAAACTATCCTGACAAGACCTTGCATAACATCCTGTTTGGGATGTTAGGAATAGTTGCAGTCATGTATATCTATTTTGGAATGGTCACCAGTATTTCGGAACTGATCATTATTCTTTGTTGCCTGTATATCAACTGCAGAAGATATATCTCAATCCATTAGAAAAAGACCTTGCGGTCTTTATTTGCTTTTTCGATAAGCCGATTCCACGACATGATCCAACAGGACGGCCGTTGTAACGGCACCAACTCCGCCCGGGACCGGCGTGATCGCTTTAACATTTGGTTCCACATCTTCAAACAAGACATCACCGCAAAGTTTCTGTTTTGCTTCGTTCCAGGAGATCCCGACATCAATGATCGTCATGTCCTCATTCACATAATCTCTGCTTATTGATTCCATCTGTCCGCTGGCACAGACCAGGATATCAGCTTTGGAAGATATCTTTGGGATATCCTTGCTGCGGCTGTGACAGGTCGTAACTGTCGCATTCCTGTTCAACAGGATCATCGATAGTGGTTTGCCTATAACAAGTGATCTTCCGATAACAGTTATGTTTCTGCCGCTGATATCGATACCGTAATGATCAAGTATTTCAACAACCGCCTGTGCCGTGCAGGGGAAGTAACCCTGATTCTTGTTGATGAAGATCGAACCTAAGGAAAGGTCTGAGCAGCCATCGACATCTTTATCAACAGCGATCCTGTTTCTAAGTTCATCATCATTGAACTGTTTTGGTAATGGTCTGAAGATCAGGATGCCATGGATATCAACATCCTCATTGGCTTCATCAAGATCTTCATATAATATCTCAGGATCGACATCCTCAGCATATTTCTTAAGAATTACATTAATCCCTAACGCTTCACTTTTCTTATTGATGCCTTTGAGATAGGAAAGATCGGAATCCTTGTTTCCGACTTTAAAAACGATAAGCGTTGGAGTTATTCCTCTTTCTTTTAATTTATCAATAAGTTTATGATCTTTTTCCTGAAGTGCTTCCGCTACTTCTTTTCCTTTTAAAAGCTGTGCCATCAGTTTGTGAGCCTTTCACAGATATCATCATATATATCCAGCGCCTTGATCGAATATTCATCAAGCTGTTTCATCGTTTCCTTATTCAGGTTTTCGGCATATTCCCTGTCTTTCATCAGTCTGGTATTGACTAAGATGTTGATGTAGGCAGCATACAGACAGCCATGTACCAGCATCACACTGGTACCCGCATCAGAGACGGAGATCTTGGAGCCGATCACGGCCAGTCTTTCATCGATCTCGATGATCCTCAAGCAGTATCTAAAGATCAGTAAAGGAGAATTAGCCGCATTTCTTAAAGCTTCTTCCATCTTTTCCTGATAATCAGGTGCGTTTTTGTCTGATCTGTATAATTCGGAAAGAGGTAAAAAGGCTTCTTCATCTTTTTTTATACAGTCCAGCAGATTGTTTCTGATGATCCCAAGTTCCTTACGGATCTCATTGATCTCAAAACTGTATTTCATATAATTCTTTTTGCCGAAAGTGAGATTGCAGACCATCTCGGACAAGCAAGCGGCAAGCGAGCCGACATAAGCCGTGACACCACCGCCACCCGGAGTAGGATCTTTGGAAGCTGTCAGATCAGAGAACTGTTTTAAACTCTTGTCTTCCATCTTAGAACAGTCCTGTGATGATGCCGTTTTCGTCGATATCGATCTTTTCAGCGGCCGGAACTTTTGGTAAACCAGGCATGGTCATGATCTCGCCGGTCAAGGCTACGATAAAGCCGGCACCGGCTGATACTTTTAAGTTTCTTACGCTGATCCGGAAATTATCCGGAGCACCAAGTTTTGTCTGATCATCCGAGAAGGAATATTGGGTCTTGGCCATGCAGACAGGAAGTCTTGAATAACCGAGTTCTTCTAACTGTTTCAGCTGTTTTGGTGCGTTACCGATCAGATCGACGCCATCGGCGTGATAGACTTTTGTAGCGACTGCACAAAGCTTGTCATAGATCGACATGTCGTCGGTATATGAATAGCTGAAATCATTTTCAGTTTCACAAAGTCTTATGACTTCTTCGGCCAGTCTGATACCACCTTCACCGCCTTTGGCCCATACTTCAGATAATGCGACATTGGCTCCTAGTTTCTTACATTCATCTTCTACATACTGTAATTCTTTAGCAGTATCGGTAGGGAAGGCGTTTATAGCGACCACACAAGGCAGTTTATAGACCTTGGTGATATTTTCCACATGTCTTAAAAGGTTAGGCATACCCTTAGCCAGGCACTCGAGATCTTCTTTATTGAGATCTTCTTTTTTAGCACCACCGTGATGTTTCAAGGCTCTGATCGTCGCAACGACCACAACTGCATCAGGTTTGAGATTACCGATACGGCATTTGATATCTAAGAACTTTTCAGCACCGAGATCAGCACCGAATCCGGCTTCCGTGATCGCGTAGTCGCCAAGCTTCATGGCCATTCTGGTCGCGATAAGGGAGTTGCAGCCATGAGCGATATTGGCGAACGGTCCGCCATGGACAAGAGCAGGTGTACCTTCCAGAGTCTGAACAAGATTTGGCTTGATCGCATCTTTAAGAAGCACAGCCATCGCACCCTGTGCTTTTAATTCACGGGCTGTAACCGGTTTATTTTCATAGGTATAACCGATAACGATATCGCCAAGGCGTTTCTTGAGGTCGTTGATATCCGAAGCAAGACACAAGATTGCCATGACTTCTGAAGCGACGGTAATATCAAAACCATCCTGTCGAGGTGTACCATCTGTTCGGTTACCTAAACCGTCAACGATATTTCTTAACTGACGGTCGTTCATATCGACAGCACGTCTCCAGGTGATCCTCTTTGGATCGATATTAAGGGAATTTCCCTGTTGGATATGATTATCGATCATTGCGGCTAAAAGGTTGTTGGCAGCACCGATCGCATGGAAATCACCGGTAAAGTGAAGGTTGATGTCTTCCATCGGCACGACTTGGGAATAGCCGCCACCGGCCGCTCCGCCTTTGACACCGAAAACAGGGCCTAAAGAAGGTTCTCTTAAGGCTACGACAGCGTTTTTATGTAACTTATTGAGGCCATCTGCCAGACCGATCGTCGTGGTCGTCTTTCCTTCACCGGCTGGCGTAGGGTTGATGGCTGTAACAAGAACAAGCTTGCCATCAGGCTTGTCAGCAAGTTTTCTTAACAATCCGTTATCGATCTTGGCCTTGTAGTTGCCATATAATTCCAGATCATCTTCCGGAATGGACAGTTTGGCAGCGATAGCTGTGATCTTTTCTTTCTTGCTCTGCTGAGCGATCTCGATATCAGTCAACATGTGAAAAATCCTCCTGTTATTATTGATTGATCTGTTTTTTCAGATAAGACAGTAATTTCGGCAGGATACTCGCATACAGGAAGGCCAGGATGATGCCGACGATTACTTTAAAGATTATATTACCGAAGACCAGTGTCGGTGAGTAATAGCCATAGAGTTTTGAATCTACATATAAAGCCAGGATATTCAGAGCCGTAACACAGAAGGCGGAAACGATCGAAATGAAAACGATCTTCCTGAAATCAAGATCAAAATTGTTTTTTAAAGCGCAATAACCTACCAGTAAGCCGCTGAAGGCGTGTGGTAAAACCCACAAAGGAGTAGTAGGGGTAATGCCATAACCAGAGAAAAACAGCTGATAGATAAAGGAACCAAGGGCTCCGACCAGACAGCCGTCAAGCGGTCCGAAAAGTAATCCGGCTACTAAAACAGGAAAAGCTTCAAAGGTAAATTTGAAATTCTGGATCTTAATCGGGGTCAATATGCTTAAAACTACATATACTGCTGATAACAGTGCTATTGTTGTTAACTTACGTACTTTCATAGACTCCATTATAGTCTTTTTAAGAATATAAAAAAAGTGATGCGCTTAGGCATCACTAATAATCAAGTTTAGGTCCTTTGACACAATACATATAGATCCAGTCTTTAAGATTGTTGTCGTTGAAATCCTTATATTCCTGAAGCTTTTCCCTGAACAGTTTTTTCTTGCTTTCAGGAACCGTGATGATACCGCATCCGTTATCGACCATAAACTTGTTCGCAAACATCAGAGCAGCTCTGACATCGCCATCCACAAAAAGTCTTTTATCAAGTATATACAGCATGACATCGATCGCCACTTCAAGATTTGCCTTCGTCGGCTGATTGATCATCTTGTTGAGTTCATCGATCTGTTTCTGAGACAGTTCGGCCTTGATCCCGTTATCAAGATCTCTCATAAGGATGCCATGCAGTTTAAGCAGACACTTATAATCGTTTTCGACTTCCGGATTGTTCAGAATGAAATCATAGGCCTCTGCAAAATTGCGATAGGCGACCTGTCTTTCCGGATCATCTTCTTCGTAACGTGAAAGAGCCAGGTTGTTCCTGATCAGTTCTTCCAGATTCACTTTTACGTAATTGACATTCTGGTTTCTGCTTAAAGTATATTTATTGATCATATTGTTTTCCTGAATTAATTATAAACCAAATGGCCTTAAAGGAAGAGACTTTCTGAGCTTTTAGCGATTAGATTAATATATTATGGAAATGTTATAATTTTAAATATGAATTTGTTTAAGTTTTATCTGGGATTGTGGTCAGGAAAACTGGCTTCCGCTCTATTGGGAAAGAAGGATGATCGGCCTGGTCTGTTAGCCAGAAAGTTCGATATCGATTTCATGGCTCATGCTGCCAAACCCGAACAGGTGCTGCTTGTAACCGGGACCAATGGCAAGTCTTCGATCACCAATATGATCAATGACATGTATCTAAAGCTCGGCAAAAAGACCGCCTGTAACTCTCAGGGGATGAACACCTTTGCCGGACAATCCCTGGTAATGCTTAAGAGTAACAATATCTTCAACAGACCGAAAGTCGATATCATCGTCATGGAAGCTGATGAACTTCATGCTGATGAGACTTTTCCGCAACTTGAACCGACACATCTTATCATCTCCAATCTGGGCAGAGATTCGATGTATAAAAACGCCAATCCGGAAATTCCATACAGATCATTGCAGAAAGCTCTGAAACAGTTAGCTGATACCGTTTTGTTTTTAAACGGTGATGATCCTTTGAGCTGTTTTATTTCCGAAACTCATAAGAGAATATTTTACGGAGTCGATGATCTGGGCTTAAAACTACGTAAGTCGATCTCCGATGATTTTTCGATCTGTCCCAAGTGTGGCCATCAGCCAGTCTATAAATACCGCAATTACCGTCATATCGGTTCTTTTGAATGTCTTGAGTGCGGTTTGAAATCGCCTGATAAAGATTACCTTTGTACGGATGTTACTTCTGACTCTATTAAGGTAAAAGAAAAAGAGGGATCATATGTCTATCCGCTTATTTCTGATACGATCTACAACATCTACAACGAAACAGCTATCATTGCCTATTTCCGTGAGATGGGTTATGAACATGAAACCATAAGAGAACTGCTTAAAGATATTCACCTTCCGGATATCCGTGAGGAACAGCTGAACATAAACGGCATCGAAGTGATCAGAAGGGCTATGAAAGGTCAGAATGCTTCAGCGGCCGGTTCGGTCTTACAGTCTTTAGTTTCGGAAGATGGGATCAAGGAAGTTATCCTGATGGAAGATGAGATGCCTGATGAAACGACTTTGGAAACGATCTGCTGGATCTGGGATACTGATTTTGAGTATCTGAAGGATGACAAGATCGCAAAGATCATCGTCTCAGGACGCCGCCATTTTGACCACAATGTGCGATTGCTGACAGCCGGTATCGATAAAGATAAAATGGTCCACTTTGAAGATGATGAAGAGATCATTTCCCATCTTGAGACAGCCGGTATCGATAAGATTTATATTCTGTATGATGTTGAAGCTTTGAGCCGTTCAAAGAACGTTTTAAAGGCTGTCAAAGAATATCTGGAGAATCATTCATGAAGATCGAGATTCTTTTTTCGGAAATGGGTATTTATTATGGCGACTATGGAAACATAGTCTATTTGACAAAGTGCCTGCCGCAAGCCGAATTCATCTATACAAACAATCTTGATAAACCGCGTTTTTTAAGTGAAAAGATCGATCTGGTATATATGGGCTCTTTATCTGAAAACAATGAAGCCATCGCTATCTCACGTCTTATGCCTTATAAAGACGAAATAAAGGAAAAGATCGAAGAGGGTGTTTTCTTCTTGTTCACCGGTAATGCGATTGAAGTGTTGGGATCTTATATCGAAACTGAAGGTGAAGGAAAGATCGAAGCTTTGAATATCTTTGATTTCAGCAGTAAGCGCAACTTCAAAAGAAGGCTTAATTATCTTGTGATGGGTGAAGATGATGATATCATCATTTTAGGCAATAAATCACAATATTCAGAGATCTATGGTCTGAAGGAAAGACCTTTTATGGAGATCATCAAAGGCTTGGGAAACAATGTTGATGATAAGAATGAAGGAATTCATTATCATAATCTCTATGCAACTTATCTTTTAGGACCTTTACTTGTCTTAAATCCTTTTTTTACGAAAAAACTGCTGAAGGAAATCGGATATGAGGGCAAGCTTGCCTATGGAGAAGATATCATGGCTGCCTACGATAAACGTCTGGATGAAATGAATAATCCTAAACTGAGATATAAACTGAGCGAACACTGATGTCAAAAAAGATGAAGAAAAATGAATTTGCGGAAAGCACGTTCATATCATATATAGCTATCGTTGCCTCGAAGGTCTTAGGCATTCTATATAATATTCCGTTCTATTCTTTGATTGGTGATCAGGGCGGTTTTATCTATTCTCTGGCTTATCAGATCTATGCGTTATTTTTAGATATTTCAACCTCTGGTATTCCGACAGCTATCTCTATCGTGGTCGGTCATTATAATTCCTTGAAACAGTATCTGAACAAGGAAAAAGCCTATAAGATCGGGACAAAGGTCATTCTGGTCGTATCTGTAGTTTCGTTTGTATTCATGCAGGCAGGAGCTGAACTGATCGCCCGTTTCTATCTTTCTTCTATGAAAGAAGGGGCAAGTATCCATGATGTGGCGATGGCGATCCGCAGCGTTTCTTTCTGCGTGCTGATCGTTCCTTTCTTAAGTATCCGCAGAGGCTACTTACAAGGTCATCATTTCTTTGAACTCTCTTCCAAATCTCAGGTCATAGAACAGTTTGTCAGGATCATTTTTGCTTTGGTTGGGGCCTATATCCTGATCAGAGTCTTACATACAAGAGTACAAGCCGGTGTCTATATCGCTTTATTCGGTGCTTTTGTGGGTGCTTTACTGGCCTTTATCTATGTCGATATCAATATCCGTCGTAACAAGGACTCCTTCCCGAAAGGGGAAAAGGATGAAAAGACCGATGAGACTTTGAAGATCGTCAAGAAGATCGGCGGTTACTGTGCAACGATCACCTTGGTTTCGATTGCTTCAAGTGTCTATAACATCGTCGATACAAAACTGATGCTGGAAGGCTTGAGGAATGTCGGTTATTCTGATCTCGTGAATCAGGAGATCTCTTCATTGATATCTTCCTGGGTCCCGAAGATGACCGAAGCGATGGGTGCTTTAGCGATTGCGATGACTTCTTCGATCGCTCCGCATATCTCCGACAGCTACGCCAACAGAGATATTGACGGTGTCTCAGCCAAGATCAATAAAGGAATCTCTATTCTGATCCTGATCTGTATTCCTTTGACTGTCGGTATTTATGTCTTTGCGGAACCTTATTTCAGACTTTTCTACGGTTTCAACCGTTATGGTGCACCGTTATTGAGAATAAACGTTTTATTCAATCTGGTTTCCTGTTTTACAATGGTTTTAAGTATGGCTTTACAGAGCCTTGATCGAGGCAAGAAAGTCATCTCCATCGTTTTACTTTCTATTATCCTGAATTCGGCGATGGATCTGCCGCTGATATATCTGTTTGATCGTATAGGTCTTCCGGCATATCTGGGTTGTGGTGCCTCAAGTATTATTGCCGAAGTCTTCAAGTTCATCTTCCTGTTGCGATTCATCAGCCACGATGTCCATATCAGTTATCGCAATTCTTTAAAGGTATTAATTAAAACGATATTGCCTTTACTGGCTATGACGGTAACGATCGTTATCTTAAGGATGATCTGGCCGCCTGTTGATTCAAGAGTATTGCTGCTGTTCCAGCTGATGATCTATGCTTTGGCAGGTGTGATCGTCTATGGCTTACTTGGTCTTAAAAACGGGGTTATTCAGGAAGTGCTGGGCAGTGAAAAATTAGATGCATTATTACGTAAATTGAAGTTTTGATAAATTATTGAAATCTATTAAGGATTAGGAAATATACAAATGAAAAAACTTATATATGTCTTTAAACGTATCCTGAATCTGGATTACAAGTCATTCTTTAAAACCATTGATGAGCTTCATACTTTGAGCGGCAAGAGTAAATTATGGTTGTTTTTTGATATCATTTCCTGCGGTTTCAGATATGGTGCCGGTTATCTTGACTACAAGTGGTTCCGTTTTGATGAACTAGATGACAAGACGAGAAGCACATATATCACCAGGATGAAAAACAATCAGATCGTAAAGACACTCAACGATCCAAACTACTATGACCTGGTCGATAATAAAGTTAAATTCCTTAAGCTATATAAAGACTATATCCACCGAGATTGGTTATATCTTCCTGAATGTGAATATTCCGATTTTGAAGATTTCTGTGGCAAACATGAAGAGATGATGATCAAATCAGTCTATGGTACCGGAGGACATGGTGTCAAGAAGATCTATCTTAAAGATTTTGATTCGGTTAAAGCCATGTATGACTATATCCAGGAAGCCAAGATGCCTTTGGTCGAGGAATGTATAAAGCAGCATCCCGATATCAATAAGATCTATCCTTATTCCGTCAATACCTATAGAATTCTTACCGTTAAGACTGACGATAAAGTTGATCTAATCTATTCCTATATCCGGGTTGGTAATAACGGTTCTTCTGTCGATAATCACCATTCCGGCGGTATGTCGACCCCGATCGATCTCAATACTGGCAAGATCTTATATCCGGCGATCGATATCGATGGAAAACTGTTTGATAAGCATCCGATGACAGGAACCGAATTCGTCGGCTATCAGCTGCCTTGCTGGAAGGAAGCCGTTGAAATGGTCAAGGAAGCCGCACATGTCGTACGTCAGCTAAGATATATCGGCTGGGATGTCGCAATTGCGGAAGACGGACCGTTACTTATTGAAGGCAATCACTTACCGGGCTATGATTCCATGCAGCTGCCGTCACAGAATCCAAGCCGTCAGGGTTTTTTACCTTTATATCGAAAATACATTAAGAACATCTAGGAACATGAAAAGAAAATTACTTATCCTTATCACTATCGCAGTATTATTGTTTGGACTTTTCTTTTTTAAGTTCAGACCGAATAATACAGACGAACTCAAAACCGTAAGTTTTGAAGAATACCTGGATACTACTTCTGAAAAATGGTTTAAGACCGGAAAAAAGAAATATACCATTCAGGCCATGATGGTATCCAAGGAAACTTCTTTTCATAATGATCTTGAAGTTACTGACTATACCGTAAATGATGACGGTGTAACCGTTATTCTTAAAGGAACAGCGGGAGAGATGTGGACTTCAAAACTTGAAAAAGTCATGTCGACTTATACCAAGCCTGATGGTTCGCCGTTAACAGAAGAAGATTTTGCGAAAAAGGATGTTTATATCGATATTACAACGATCCCATCAGCCAATACGAATTATGCGATGTTTGTGCCTAATGATACCTCAGTTACGGTCATGACTTCCTGGGGAGATGAACTTCATACCAATCTGAAAAATGCCCCACACGGCAATGGTGATTATCTGGTCTGTGCGATCGATGAGAATGGTGAGCCGGATCTGAGTGATGTTTGGGTCTTGAACGGCGAGGTCTTTCCTAATACTTACGACACTTCTTTAATGAATCAATAGAAAAGGTGGAAACATGAATAAAAAATTCGGTTACTGCGGTTTAAACTGTTCAGAATGTGATGCCTATATCGCAACCATCAACAATGATCAGGATCTTAAAGAGAAAACCGCAAAGTTATGGGCACAATTAAACAATACGCCGATCACTGCTGATCAGATCAACTGCGAAGGTTGCAAGGGCGATGGAGCCAAAACATATTTCTGCGGTTTCTTATGTCAGATAAGACAATGCGCCTCAAAAAAAGATCTTGAAAACTGTGGCTATTGTGAACAGTTTCCTGACTGTCCGACACTTAAAACGATAACTGACAATAATCCTCAGGTTTTGGCTAATCTGAAAGAATTATAATGAATTATTTTGTTGAAGGGCTACAGGGTTCAGGCAAAACTACCTTAACCGAAAAGCTTATTAAAATCTATCCTGATTGTGTTCTTATCAAAGAAGGCGACTATTCACCAGTCGAACTGGCCTGGTGTGCCAGTATTGACGAAAAGACCTGTCAGGATATTTTAAACAGCTATCCCGAACTGTCTGAGCAGATAAAAGAAAAGACATTTAAAGAAGATGACAGATATGTGATCTGTTATACAAAAGTCAGAACGGATAACAGAAAGTTCTATTCCGATCTTGAACAGTACGAGATCTATAATGGCAGAATATATGATAAAGATTTCCGAAAGATTGTTTTAGACCGTTACAGACGTTTTAATGATAACAATATGATCTTTGAATGTTCACTGTTTCAGAACATCGTTGAAGATATGATCCTATTCAAGAACGCCTCTGATGAAGAAATAATCACTTTCTATAAACAGGTTAAAGAGGCGTTAGGTGGTAAAGAATATTACATATATTATCTTTATTCAGATGATATAGAAGGCAACTTTGATATGATCAGAAAACAGCGTCTTGACGATAAAGGAAATGAGATCTGGTATCAGATCATGCTGGAGTATTTCGATAATTCACCATATGCCTTGAAAAGAGGAATATCAGGTGAAGAGGAACTTATCAAACACTTCAAACATCGTCAGGGTCTTGAACTTAAGATCCTGAAAGAGGTATTCGCGGATAAGCATCTGATCCTCAGATCCAAACACTACAGTGATGAAGAAATAAAGGAAAAAAATGAAAATAGAACATATCGCCATGTACGTTAATGATCTAAAAGGAGCCAGAAACTTCTTTATCAGATATCTTCAGGGTATTTCAGATGATGGTTATCACAACAAGAATACCGATTTCCCGTTCCTACTTCATCAGTTTTGATGAGTGAACCAGGCTGGAGATCATGCATAAGCTGGTGATGGAAGATCCTGACAAGACTTTAAATCGTACCGGTTATGTCCATATTGCGTTTTCAGTCGGAAGTAAAGAAAAAGTCGATGAGCTGACACAAAGACTTTCGGATGACGGCTATAAAGTAATAAGCGGTCCTAGGACTACCGGGGATGGTTATTACGAAAGCTGTATCGTTGCGATAGAAAACAATCAGATCGAGATCACGATCTGATCAGATATAGGTAACTTGGTTACCTTTGATTTCGGCCTGTTTTCTGTTTGGCAGGCCATCTTCACTATCAGGATAGCCTAAGGAAACAGCTCCATAGATCCTTTCATCTTCCTTAAGACCGAAGGATCGAAACAGTTTCAGTATCTGTTCATCTTCGTTAAGCCATTTCAGCTGATTGATATAGCACGATCCCAGATCACAGGCGTTGGTCATGACCATCATATTTTCTAAAGCACAGGCTGTATCTGCCATGTTGTTTCCATAATCCTTTTTATTAGCCACAACGATCAGACACGGTGCGCCGTAATGAAAGAGGTAATTACCTTGTTTTGAAAGAGTAATGGAAGTCATCAATGATCGATACATGCCTTCGTATGTTTCCATTTGCGAGAAAGCATTCTGTGCGATATCAGCCAGTTTTTCAAGTACTTTCTGATCAGTGATCACGAAAAAATGATTAGTCTGATTGTTGCCGCCGCTTGGGGCGTAACGGCCCGCTTCAACGATCTTGTCTATTATCTGTTTTTCAATAGGCTTGTTTAAAAATCTTCTGGTACTGCGTCTAGTCAGTATGGCTTTTTCTGCATCCATTCGTATACCTCTTTTTTCTTAATTCATCATATATTATCGAATAATGATTAATAAACAATAATGCTTTTAATATATTCAGAAAAAGTGATGGTTCGACCCCGACTCTGAGGACCAAAAAGAAAAGTACGACTGAACCGTACTTTGCAGTTATTTCATTTAAGAATTGAATTATTATTTCAGACTCTTCAGGTATTCTTTATGTTCATCGCTGACCCGATAGCTTTCTAAAGCCTTCTGAATAGCTTTCTTATGTACCCATTCATCAAGTTTGTGTTTCTCAAAGTAAGGAACCGTTTCATCATATCTCTTTGCTAGAGCTGTGGCAAAATACCAGGCTATCATCATCTTGAGATAATAATCTTCACCTTTTTTATTGGCGACAAGTTTGAGATATTCTTCCTTGAAATCATCACCCAAAAATTCATTCATCAGCATGCGGATCCCGAATCTGGCTGTATAAACGTGATCAGAAGCGATCCATCTTCTTATGTGAGGCAATATCTTCTTGTGATTTTTCGTAAATACTTTCGGGGTCGATTGATCTGATGCCGGCCAACAGTCGACATAAGGCAGAAATTTTTCCACCTCTTCTACACATTCATCAAAATCCTTGATCATCGATATCACAAAGAAATGGATCAGATTTTCTTCGTAGTATTTATGTGGCAGATCACTCAGGAACTCATCCCTCTCAGGGCTCTTGAAGACTTCTTTGGCGATCTTTCTCATGTCAGGTGTTCTGACACCGAGAATATTGTCAGGTGCTATATTCGGGACCAGTTTTGTCTGAAATTCCCGATACGAATCATCTTTTACTTTCATCAGCTGGTCATATAGAGTCATTATCTTTTTCCTTTCCTTCCAAAAATGCGTTTCAGTCATCATCGGACATTTATCTGTTTCAATTATATCCTGTCTTATGTGTTCAAATATTGAGATATTTGTTAAATAATATAACTGGAATAAAAAGATGAAAATAGAAACAGAAAGATTACTGATTACAGATTTCACACCTGATATGGCTCAAGCTGTTTTCGAGAATTCACTTGATGAAGATAATCGAAGATTTGTTCCGGATGAAGTCTATGAGAATGTTGATGAAGCCAGGCAAACGCTCGCTTTTCTTATTTCACAATATGAAAGAACTGACGGACCTCTGGTTTATCCCATCATAAGAAAACAAGATGGTTCAAACATCGGTTATGTTCAGATCGTGCCTATCGGTTATAGAAAGTGGGAGATCGGTTATCATATCGCCAAGGATTGTACCGGTAATGGCTATGCGACAGAAGCGGTTAAAGCTTTTTTGCCGGTAATAGCCAATACTTTAGGTATAAAGGAAGTCTATGGAATATGTTTGAGTGATAATATGACTTCAAAAAAGGTGCTTGATAATTGTGGCTTTGAAATGCTTTTTGAAGGAATAGGTGATTATCAGGGAGAAAAGCGAAAAATATATAGGAGTATATGGAAACAGAATTGTAATATGGGGGTCAAATAAAATGATCGATGTATATGATTGCTGTCCGAAGTTTGAAAACGGAAACTTCATTATTCGCTTTGTAAAAGAGATGGATGTAAAGGATCTGCTGAAAGTCTACAGTGATAAAAATGCACTTCCATTCTTTAACAGTGATAACTGTAACGGAGACAATTTCTATTATCCTGATGAAACAAAAATGAAGAAGGCTATTGATTTCTGGCTCTATTCTTATGATAAGAAGCAGTTTGTAAGATGGACCATTATTGATAAATCATCTGATTATGCTGTAGGTACAATCGAAATGTTTCATCGTCAAGCAGATGACGCTTTTAACAACAAGGGTGTTCTCAGGATTGATTTAAGAAGTGATTATGAGAAAAAAGAAGTTATTCTTACCTTATTTGATCTGTTTGTTTATCCGGCATTTGATCTGTTTGACTGTGAGGAAATAATAAGCAAGATCCCAAATTATGCGATCGAGAGAATCGCTGCTGCTGAGAAATATGGGTTTATTAAATCTGATCATTTTCTGATCGGTACCCACGACCATTATGCTTACAACGGTTACTGGACGATCCGCAAACAGTGATCTCTTCTGATGAAATATGACTAATATATTTTTAAATGAAAAAGAACTTTATAAAGATCTCGGAATACTGACAAAAGACAAGAAGAAATGGAAAGATAATATTCCTTTCGCTTCTTCTCTTCTTGATCATGGATCGATTAAGATACAGGCCAAGGCCTTATGGTTGCTTGGAGAGATGGGCTTAGTTTATCCTTTGGAAGTAAAAGATAAAGTTTCTAAAATTGCTTTGTTTATTGATAGTAAGGAACCTTTGTTAAGAGAACGTGCGTTGAATGCCTTAGGGAGGATAGGCAGAGCGGATTATAAACTGATCGAACCATACTGGAATGATCTGTTCCGCTTTGCTTCAGATGAAGATCCAAAAGTCCGTTTGAGTTTTATCTGGTCCTCAGAAAACATCGCAACGAATAATCCGGATATCTATGAGGATCATATGCCGGTGTTTGAAAAACTACTTTATGACCAAGATGACAAGGTCAGGATGGAAGCACCGGAGATCTTCCGTGTTTTAGGAAAGCGCAGGCCTCAATTTGTAAAACCATATATAGAACAACTTAAACTGATAGCAGAAACTGATAGTAATCCTGTCGTAAAGATCCATTGCGTGGGGGCTATAAAGGCGACAGAGCAAAATTTATAAAAGAACCGTTGACAAGTAAACTTGGCAATGATATATTATTTATGACAAGTATACTTGGCAAAGGAGAACAACATGGAAAAAGAAAAGATTTTGGAAAACAGTCGCCTTGAGAATAAAGGAAAAGACATGTATGCGATCCAGGTTGAAGCCAATGCCTGCAAGATCGCAGCCCTGGCAATGGTTATTCTGGCTTTTGTTTATTACACTTTTGAGATCATGACCGGCAAAGGAATAAATCCGGCTTTCTATTCACTGATCACCTTATTCAACTGTGTGATGTTTGGCTATAAAGCCATAAAACTTGAGGAGAGAAGAAAACTTTCTATTTTCACATCTGTTATCTGGGGACTGTTGACTTTAATGCTTATATTATCTTATTTCGGAGTTCTTTAGATGAATCAGAAACTTGTTCTGAAAAACAATCTTAAAGAGATCAGGAAAGAGAAGAATATCTCGCAACAGGAGCTCGCTGATATGGTAGGCGTATCCCGCAATACGATCAGTTCTCTGGAGACCGGGCAATATGAACCAAGTGCGAAGCTGGCTTATATCCTCTCCATCGCTTTAGATAAGAAATTTGAGGAAATATTCTACTTCTAGAATTAATGGTCAACGAAAGGAAAATAATATATGTATAAAACTGAGATACTAAAAGTCGGAACTAAGTTCTGGTCTGATAAAGCTAATCAGGATGACGCTTTAAAGCTTGACGAATTATTGAACCAGAGAGCTGAAGAAGGCTGGGAACTGGTGACTTATGATTATATGGCTACAAGCAGCCAGATCAAAGGTGGTTTTATCATCACTTTCAAAAATCATGAATAATGCGGGAGTTAAAGTTTCTAAATGAGAGAAATCAGATCTGAAGAAGTCAATAAACTATATGAATGTCTGGAATCTTTAGCTGAACATCATAATGAAGTTTCAGTCTATTTTAAAGGTCTTTATCCAACCAGATCCTCTGAACATCTAATTAAAGAGTTTCAGAAAGAAATGAATGAAGGCAAGGCGTTTATTGCCGTAGTTGAAAACGATGGAAAAGTCATAGGTTTCTGCAAGATCAGCATCGATGGTACCAAAGGAAATCTCGATTTTCTTTCCGTATTGGAACAGGAGAGAGGAAAAGGCTATGGCAAATCCTTGATGGATTGGGCATTAAACAGATTTAAAGAACTAAAGATAGATGATATTGAAGTAAAGGTTGTATATGGAAATGATGTGATCGATCTGTATAAGAAATACGGATTCAAGGAAAAATCGATCATATTGAAACTTAATTAAAAAGCATGGTTTTCACGTATCCTGTCAGTTGAAGAGATAGCATCTGAGTATAGCAGCAGGATATAATTTAACGAGAATGACAAGCCGGAGGGTTGCAGATATGAAAATTGGAAAGAACAGCGGAACTGGATTAGCCATTGGCTTATGCATAGGTACCGCAATTGGAGCAGCAACAAACAATATAGGTTTGTGGTTACCTGTTGGTTTGTGTCTTGGAGTTGCCTTAGGTACTGCTTTTAGTAACGAGGATAATTCAGATGACTCTGGATCTGATGAGGAAGAATAATAATCTCCAGTTTATCTACTGATAAAACATAAAAAAGTACGGTCTTACCCGTACTTTTCATATGCTCTGGTCCCCAGAGTCGGGGTCGAACCGACATGGATTGCTCCACACGATTTTGAGTCGTGCGCGTCTGCCAATTCCGCCATCCGGGGATGCTCACTTATTTTAACATAAATTCTTTTCTTTGATAAACTATATTTTGATGGACTTGAGTGAACTCAAACTTACTCCCCGAAGAAAAGAGATATGTGAAAGACTTGAGCTGAAAAATTCTGATTATATCCTTTCATATTATCCTTTCCGTTATGAACTGAATGAAAAAACACCATATGCCGATTTCAGAGCTGGTGGCCAGGTCTGTTTTGTCGGTGAACTGGTCAGTTATCCCAGTACCTTTCGAAAAGGAAGGTTTTCTTCAACCAAATTCAAGATCCTTTATGATGATGAAATTCTATCTGTAACCATCTTTAATCGTCCCTGGATCAAGAATCTGAAGATGAATGAAATTGTGACGATCATCGGCCGCTATGATGGGAATAATAAAGTTACGGCTTCTAATTACTATCTCAAAGATATCAGCGGTACGATCATTCCTATCTATCCTTTAAAGGAAGGAATATCCCAGAATGATATACGTAAGATCATCGCATATACTTATGAAAAATGTGAGTCTCAGATCACTGATATTTTGCCTTCGGATCTCAAAGAGAAACATCAGCTGATCGATTATAAGACAGCTATATACCAGATCCATAATCCAGATTCCAAGAAGAATTTATCCAAAGCTTTAAGCCGGCTGAAATATGATGAGTTTTTAAGATTCTATACTGCTATGGATATCTTAAAAGGTGAGAATCAGCTGCAGAGTAAAGAGTCTAAAACCTTTAATGATGACAAGGTAAAAGAATTTATAAACTCGTTTGAATTCGATCTTACTGTTGATCAGAAACAAGCTGTTGATGAGATACTTAAGGATTTGCATTCTTCCAAGATCATGTATCGACTTGTGCAAGGTGAAGTAGGTTCTGGTAAGACGGCGGTAGCGATGATCGCTTTGTATGCCAATTATCTTTCCGGTTATCAGGGTGCTCTGATGGCGCCGACTGAGATCTTAGCCAGACAGCACTATGAATCATTGAAAAAACAGCTTGAACCTTTTGGGGTAAGAGTAAGTGTTTTGTACAGCGCGATGGATAATGAAAAGGCCGCTAAACAGTTGATCAAGAATGGGGAAGCTGATGTGATAGTTGGAACTCATGCCTTGTTTTCAGAAGATGCAGAATATGAAAAACTGGGTCTGGTCATTGCAGATGAACAGCATCGTTTCGGGGTCAGACAGCGTCAGGCTTTAAGAAGTAAAGGGGAATCCTGTGATTTCGTTCTGATGTCAGCTACCCCGATCCCAAGAACTTTGGCTTCTTCTTTGTATGGAGATATGGATGTTTCAAGTATCGCCAGTCTGCCAGCGGGCAGGAAGGGTTGTAAGACCTATCTGATCCGAAAGAATTCGATCGTTGATATATTACCTGATATCTTTAAAAAGCTTGAAGAAGGAAGGCAGATCTACGTCATAGCGGCGGCGATCGAGAAATCCGATAATTATAAGGCGAAAGATGTTTCCGGCCTCTACAAGGCCTTAAAAGAGCGTTTACAGCCATATGAGGTCGCCTTGTTACATGGAAAACTCGATACGGAAGAAAAACAGGCGATCATGGAAGATTTCAATAAAAATAAAGTCCAGGTCCTTATCTCCACAACAGTCGTTGAAGTCGGTGTCAATGTGAAGAATGCGACGATGATGATCATATATGATGCGGATCGTTTCGGTTTATCACAGCTTCACCAGTTAAGAGGAAGAGTACAGAGATCATCTGAAGAAGGTACGTGTTATCTTCTGACTGATTCAAATGATGAGAATGTCCTGAAGCGTCTGGATATACTCTGCAAAAGTAATGATGGCTTTGCGATTTCCTATGAAGATCTCAAGATCAGAGGGCCTGGTGATATTTTGGGAACCAGACAAAGCGGCTTACCGGCTTTTGTCTTGGGCAATCTGATCGAGGACACAAAATTCATTGATGCTGCCCGACAGGATGTGAAGATCATTACTTCTGAAAGTGATAATCCGGAATATAAACGATACCTTGATTATGTGATGAAACTCTCTTCAGAAAATGTGATCGGCTAGAGGTATAATGATACTGTTATGGATATTTTTGATTTCCTGGATGAACACGAAATCCCCTATAAAAACAAAGCCCTGATCGAACAGGCTTTTACGCATTCTTCCTTTGTGAATGAACACAAAGAGGGCTGTGGTGATAATGAACGTCTGGAGTTTGTGGGCGATGCAGTCTTACAGATCTTTTCGGCGGAAAGATTATACGCCATCGATCCGCCGCTTCCGGAAGGTCTCATGTCGACAAGACGTTCAAATCTTGTTTCCGAGAAGGCTTTGGCACAGATCGTCAGGGAAAATCATCTGAATGATTATCTGAAACTCGGAATCGGTGAAGAAAAGACCGGGGGAAGGAATCGTGATTCGGTCATTTCCGATATGTTTGAAGCTTTTATCGGGGCCATCTATCTCGATCAGGGACAGAAAACAGCATATAAGCTGCTTGATGAACTGATGGATGAACATATTGCCCAGATCGATGAACATACTTTTGACTATAAGACCAAACTGCAGGAATATGTGCAGGCTGACTCAAGGAAATCGATCGTCTATGAGACGCTTTCCGTTGAAGGCCCGAACAATAACCCGATGTTTTTAGTCGCCGTCAAGATCGATGGTCTGACTTATGGCTATGGAAGAGCTTCTTCCAAGAAACAGGCTCAGAAGAATGCGGCTAAAGATGCTTTACAGAAATTAGCTCAAATATGAACTTTCAAATACAGAATCTGATCGACAGTTATAACTATAATGCGGATAAGGCCGCTGTTTTAAGTGACTTCAGGATCAGAGACGTCCTATATCGCAAACAGGCTGATTTTGTCATCATCAAAGCCGAAAACAACTGTGTGCTTCCTTATTCGATCTATAACGACATCATGGATTATTTCCACTCACTGGGTTTCGCCAATCTGAAACTATATATCAAAGCGGCAGATCAAGATCTGCCGATCAGAGAGATCAATCTCTATCTTGATGAGTATCGCAAAAACAATCCCGGTTTTCACAATTGCGTCCCCGTCATAAGTGATAAGGGTTTTGAATTATCCTATGATGATAAGGATGCCTATGAAAATGACCTCGATCTTCTTGATGAACTGAAACTGTTTTTCTATGATCTGGGTTATCGTAAAGATATCTCTTTAATTTATAAACAGGCTGATAATTCTTCTTCAGTCGTTGAAGAAAAAGAGGCTCTGCCTCAGGTCCACAAGCCAGTCAGAAAAGAAGAGTATAAACCGAATAACGATAAACCTTATTATCGTAAAAACAATAAAGAATATACGCAGGTAAAGATCGATGAAATGATGGATAACATGCAGAACATCAAATTCACCGGCGAGATCTTCAAAGTCGATGAAAGGACCACCAAGAACGGTTTTACGATCCAGACGGTCTATGTTAAAGATGAATCCAATGCGGTCATCGTCAAATTCGTTGAAAACAAAAGGTTCACCAAAGAAGCCTTAAAAGAAAACAAAGAAGGCAAGAGTGCCATTTTCTATGGCAATTACCGTTTTGATACTTTCACCAATGATTATCTGTTTGAACCTGATCAGATCGAATTCATCGATAAGCCGGATAAGCTGATCGATGATGCGCAAGAGAAACGTGTTGAACTGCATATCCATACCAAACTTTCGGAAATGGATGGTGTCTCTTCACCAACTGAAGTAGTTAAAGCCGCCTATGAAATGGGCCACAGAGCTTTGGCGATCACCGATCATCTGTGCTTACAGGGCTTCCATGAAGCGCAGACTGCCTATAAAGGCATAATGAAGGCGGCAGGTGATAACAAGCCTGATTTCAAAGTCCTTTATGGCTGTGAGATGAATATGGTCTCTCCGGAGTTACAGATCGTCTATAACAGCAATGATAATAAACTGAGTGATTGTGAATATATCGTTTTTGACCTTGAAACGACCGGTCTTTCCACCGAATATGATCACATCATCGAATTCGGTGCCGTTTTGATGAGAAAGGGCACGGTCGTTGAGAAAAAAGATGTCTTAATCAAACCGCCGATCGAGCTTTCCAACAATATCAAGAATCTCACACATATCACTGATGATCTTTTAAGAGATGCCAAAGCGTTTAAAGAAGCCAAGGATGAGATCCTTGATTTCATCAAAGACAGAGTCTTAGTTGCGCATAACGCTTCTTTTGACTATGGTTTCCTTAATTCTGAGTTAGAACGTATTGGTTTACCTCCTTTAATGAATCCGGTCATCGATACGCTTGATCTTTCCCGTTCGTTATTAAAGAACAGGCGTTCCTACCGATTAGGCAACATGTGCCGTGCCTACAACATTCCTTATGATGAAGAAGTAGCGCACCGAGCCGATTATGATGCGGATGTGCTTTCCCAGGTGTTTAACTTCATGTTGAAGGATCTGGCGAAAGAGAATGTCATTACTTTAAATGATCTGAAGAACTTCCAGGATGATGAAGCTTTCGTCAAAAACAGAGCTTTTCATACTACCGTCCTCTGTAAGAATAAAGGCGGTCTGAAAGATCTGTTTAAACTCATATCCATTTCCAATACGGACACCTTGGCCGTTTTCGGAAAGGCCAACACTAAGGATACAAATTCGGAATTCATCGCGGAACCGCGTATCTTTAAAGAGACTTTAAATAAATACCGGAAGAACCTTCTGATCGGTTCTGCCTGTTTAAATGGTGAAGTCTTTGAGATCGCCTCAACAAGATCCAAAAAAGAACTCGCCGATGTGATTTCTTTCTATGACTATATCGAGGTACAGCCGTTGGAAAACTATCGTTTCCTTTATGAAGATCGACAGTTATTCGATAAAGAGAGGCTGAAACAGTACCTCAGAGATATCATTTTTGAAGGACTTAAACAGAACAAGATCGTAGTAGCGACGGGTGATGTCCATTATGTCAGAAAAGATGAGAAGATCTTAAGAGATGTCTACATCAATGCCCAGGCGATCGGCGGAGCTCATCATCCGCTGTATATCTTTGATAAAGAAAAACGTGCTAAACAGGTCACCCCTGATCAGCGCTATCTCAATACGAAAGAGATGCTGGAAGCTTTCAGCTGGCTGAATGATGAAAAACTTGTTTATGATCTGGTCATAGCCAATACAAACAAAATCGCTGACCTCTGTGATAATATCAAGCCGTTCTCGGATGAATTAAAACCTCCGAAGATCTTTGATGCGATCGCCGTTGCCCGTAAGTGCAATATCATTGAAGAACCGTTCACTGATCGTCACGACGTGATCTCAGCTGATCAGTAT
>JAFRJA010000157.1 GCA_017432545.1 Erysipelotrichaceae bacterium | reverse complement strand
TTCGGTTAATCTACAATCGTGTGGTTGACATATACAGTTCTTTGACATAGAAATATCAGTTTTACAGTTATCTTCAGGGATATAATTTAGATAGCCAAATATAGAAAGTGTCTGAGCAGTTATTCGGTTCTATGTTTGGCGACATCCTCACTGGATAACTGCTCAGACATTATGAGGATGTTTTATTATGTCTGAGATTAATCCCTATGAAGACTATGTCTTTTCTTTAAGTGATGAACAGTTTTCCTATCTTGTTCAAGCAGTCGATAAGAGAATTGATTCAAAGCTCTATGGTGTTACTTCCTTTGAAGAAGCGGCACTCAGATATGAAAGAAAACCGGTTTGTCCCAAGTGCGGAAGTCTTTCAAACCATGAAGACGGATATACGCCTGGTGGTCACAAACGCTACCGGTGTGAAGACTGCAGCTGTTCCTATACTCTTCTGTCCGATTCGATATTCAATAGTGCCAAGATATCTTTACATAAGCTGATGAGCTATATTCAGCTTATGAGTTTCAATGTGCCTTTACAGCTGTTATGTGAAGTATTGGATATAAGCTCAAATACTTCCGAATTATGGAGAAAGAAGATCTTTGAAACTGTTAACGGCTATCAGGATCATCTCAAACTGTATGGAACAATCAGGATCGACGAAACCTACCTTAGTGATTATTCCATTCTCCACAATCAGTTTGAGAAAAGAAAAAGAGGTTTATCTAAAGATCTCATCTGCATAGTTACGGCCATCGATTCCTATAAGAACATGGTGGCCATAATATCAGGGCATGGAAAGCCTTCTTCCAAAAGGATAAAAGACGCTCTGGAGTCCCATATCACAGAAGGATCCACCATCATCCATGATGGCGATCGCTCCCACAATGGTCTGATAAAGAAACTAAACTGTGCATCCAAAGTCTACAAGGCGGACAGCAAGGATCCTGAATATCTCAAGTACATGGCTCTTATCAACAACATGCACGGCTGGCTTAAAAGATACATATGGAGATTTATCGGCATGGATATCAATAACCTTCAATCCTATCTCAACTGGTTCATATATCTTCAAAGATGTAGAAGAGATAATGAGAAATGGCCAAAAACGGAAAGGATTCTTCGCCATTTGGTGCTTACAGATACAAGATTTACCCGTAAATACTGATGTTTCTAACCACACGATTGTAGATTAACCGAAACAATTTTTATTTGACTTCAAGGATCTTAATCCAAATAGGTTGTTTTACTAACCTTTCCTATAACATACTGTTATTTCAACGTTTTATCCAATGCTTCTTTGACCTTCATATCCCAAAAATCCCACTCATGGCCATAACCAGGAACAATTTCCAGTGTCACATCATAGCCGAGCTTTTTAAGATGTTCATAAAACTCTTTAGTTCTTTCCGAAAGGAAATCCTTGTCGCCGATCGTTAATGTATATTTCGCTTTAGGTTTTCCATCTTGGACATTTTTCTCAGCCATGTAATAAGCGTCTTCGATCGTGTCTTTTCTTTCGGCAGCCAGCTTGGCGGTATCCTGATGATAGACCTTCTTGTCTTTACCAAACCAGTCTAAAGAGGTGCTGCTTGCGTTCTTGTCGATCTTGCTGGGAGCGCCGGACATGCAGTAAACCTTCGAAAAGACTTCCGGATAAGCCAGTGAGATCATCGCGCTGCCATGGGCACCCATACTTAAACCACCGATATATGTGTCTTCATATTTGTCAGAGATCGGAAACATGAATCTGGCGACCTGCAATAATTCCTCAGCAATAAATGTCCGATATTTTGGGCCTGGTTCATAATCATAGTAAAAACTGTTATCACCCGAAGGCATCAGTATAACAAACTCATTATCTTCTGCATAACGTAAAACATTGGTGAAACGCAGATAATCGTTGCAATCGCCGGTAAAACCATGTAACAGGATAAGAACTTTAAATTTCTGATCAGGGTCATAGATCTCTTTTACGGTTTTGCCTTTTGATTCTGATAAGTTTGTATAAGTTGGAATAATAACATTCACATCGACCTGTCTGCCTAAAGCTCTGCTCAGATAATTCAGTTTTAACTGTGCCATTTTGTCTCCCTTTTTTATCTATCGTAATGATATCACGCATAAAGAAAAGCGATACTCCTTTATGGAAATATCGCTTTAGTTTTGTTTAAGAACTTCGAAACCGATTATTCGCCTTCAGAAGATTCAGACTTTTCCTCTTCAGGTTTCTGACCATCGATAACTGTTCCTGTTGTATCTGTTTCTTCCGGCTCTTTTTCAACCTGTGGAATATTATCTTCTTCACCTTCAGGTTTGATTGTCGGAGTTTCGCCCGGTAAAGCAGCAACTTCAGGGTTTACAGCTTCAGGAGCAGGTGTTTCAGCATCTCTGTTGCCACCTTCTACTTCTTGACCATCAGTACCGTCGATTCCAGATTGACCATCAACTGGTAAGCCATCTGGCTGTTCGGTTTCTCCAGATTCAGGTTCAACCGGCGTTGGCTCTGGTTCAGGTTCAACAGTCCATTCAATCAGCAATGTCTGAATGCCATCGAGCTGTTCGATCGGAATCAGCGACTGTGAACTTACAGTGATGTAATAAGTGCCAGGTTCAGCTAACGGGCTGATTATGACATGGTTCTTATCAGCGCTCATTCTGAACATGCCTGAATCATTACCACTGATGATCTCGTATTCGAAGTACAGCATGTACCAGTGATCAGAATTCTTGATCTCGAATGATGCTTCTTCACCCGCAATACTAGTGAATGAAGTCTTGTAGTCCGTTATATCGATTCGATACCAAGCACCATACAGCGTTACAGACTGGAGTCGATCATCATAACCGGCAACCTCACCGTAAGTCTGGTTGTTGTAAGAAACAGTATGTTCACTATCAAGATACCAGCCGGCGAATCTGAAGCCCAGACGTGTTGGTGTGCCTTCTGGTATCAGACCATTCTGGTCCCAATAAACATCAGATTTAGGCTCGATCTCTTTACCGCTTAATTCGTAGTAAACCATAAACTGATGCATCTCATCCCAATCCGCATACAGTTCCATATCAGAAGTGACTGGTTTATCAAAGTCATCGAATTCGACGCCTTCTTCACCAATTACCTGGATCCATCCAGTGAAATCATAACCTGTACTGCGTGGATCGGCAGGTCTATTCATCAATGAACCATCCGGAACGAGCTGCTCATCATAAACGTTTCCATAACTGCTGTAGAAGGTAACAGTATGTACTTCTGCCCATCTTGCATAGAGGTTGGTTTCACCGCTAATCGGTGTGCTTGCAAAGTCGAACGGTTCCGTTGCGTCTTCAAGATACCAGCCAATTAACGCATATCCTTTGCGTTTTGGATCAGTTGGTCTTGTTGCAAATTTACCTGTTTCGACATATTGTGTTTCAACATCTGAACCGCCTTCAGAATGGAAGATTACTGAATTGGCCTCTTTCCATACTGCATACAGTTGAGTCTTTCCGTTAATCGGTGTGTGTTCAAAGTCAAATGGCTCATTTGTTGCTTTGTCATACCAGCCAACGAATGTATGTCCTGGATACTTAGGAGCAGCAGGTTCAGTTGCAAATTCACCCTTTCCAACGCTCTGTTTAGGTACTGAAGAACCACCTTTCGAATCGAATGTTACATCATAGACATTTTCTACAACATGAACAACGATCGTAATGCTTTCAGTTTCTCCACCGAGTAATGAAGTTGCGGTTACTTTCATCCTGTAAATTCCAGGTTGAGTATTTTTGTTTACACTGATCTTTGCGCCTAAGTAAACAATGAACTGGCTCATTGAATAAGTTACCGGACTATTCGGAGTCTCATATTCAACTTTGTAGCTCTTAACATTAGCAACATTTACTCCACCATTTTCAAATATGTCACTAGTAATAGTTTTTGAATCTTTAGGCTTAACATTCTTGTATTCTATATATGCCGTACTGAACAAAGCCTCAGAGAGTCTTGCGAATTCTGCTTCATAATCACACTGTACATCTTCTGTGATTTCGATATAACGTGGGTTATCGGTATTGCCGTCAGACCATCCAATGAATTTATATCCATCATTTGGTATAGCGCGCAAGGTTGCAGAATAACCGATTTCGTAAATTCCGCCACCTGTGACGACACCCATTGTTTCATCATTAACACTGGTTCTGATCTTTCGGTAGTCTTTATCGATCCAACTAGCGGTCAGAGTAATGTTATCAGTGATTGGTGTATTGAAGCTGAACAGTTCATCATTTAGATACCAACCTTCAAACATGAATCCATCGCGCTTCGGATCAGCAGGTCTGGTCGCCGTTGTTCCATCTTCAACATACTGAACAAGAGCTTCCTCACTGCTTCCGCCGTTAAGATCAAATGTTACCTCGTGAGCCCACTTGGCAATCAGATTGACCGGTTCATTAATCGGTGTATTCATATCAAATACTTCGCCATTTTCCAGATCACACCAGTATAAGAATGTATATCCTTCACGGTTCGTTTTTGCTTTAACTACATCAATTGTTTCACCGATTACAACTTCTTGGTTGCTTACATCAGATCCGCCATTGGAATCAAAGGTTACCGTACAAGTGTGATCAAGGACTATAACTGTAATATCAACAGTCGAGATCTCATGATAATGATCAACTACATGCGGTTTAACTGTAACTGTCATCTTATAAGCTCCGGATTTCGCTTCATCATCAACCTTGATACTGACTTTCTCAAAGATCAGTCCGTCTCTGTCAAATGTCAGAGGACTGTCTTTTCCAGTTTCAGCATCATAGCTTCTGATCAGAGCTGTCTTGAACAGTTCAGTAATATTGATTTCTTCACCGGCATAAACTTTATAGATGTATTCTTCGTAATTGACCAAAGAACTTGAATCGATCTTTTCAAATACAGCCACATACTCGATTTCACCTTCAGTGATCATTTCTTCTGTAACATCAAAGCTCAGAATGCTGTATTTAGAAACGACCTGGCCGTCCTTGCGCCATTCAACGAATCGGCAGTCTTCATTAGGTTTAGCAGTCAGCACAACTGTTTCACCCAGTCTGTATTTGCCGCTTCCAGAAGTATCGCCCAAATCGTAGTCCTCAGTAAAGGCATTGATTTCAACGCATTCATCCCATTGTGCAACCAAAGCAATGTCTTCAACGACTCTGGTATCAAATTCATATGGCAAGCCCATGTAGTACCATTCTCTGAATACATGGCCATCGCTGCGAGTAGGATCTTCAGGCTCCTCCGCAAATCCTTCATAAGGTACTATCTGGGTTGCGATATCATTTCCACCCTTGGAATCAAAGGTCACTTTGTATTCATTTCTGTCGTAGTAAATATTGATTACAGTGCTGCCATCAGCTTTGACAGTCGGTTCGTTATCTCTTCCGTTCTCAAATGTTCCTTTAGCAAAGTGGAAACCGTAAATATTGAGCGCTTGATCTTCGTACTCAATAGGTTCATCAGTCGTACCAAATCTGGTTTCTGCCTCTTTGCCATTAAGCAGTTCATAATCTGTTGAATAAAGTTTCTGGACATAATGCTTAACCGTAAACGGCGTATTGGTATAAGGCGTATGTCTAGCAAACAGGATAATAGTGTTATCAGGAAGAATATCTATAATCCAGCCGAATCCTTTCTCAGACAGATATTCGGTGAGCTGATCCATAATCAATCCAGTCCACGTATCATCAACGATTGTATCTGAAGTTACCTTCGTTCCAAGATAATCCAAAACATCAAAACCTGTATCAGGTATCGTGTACCAGTATGATTCATAGCCTTCGTAATTCAGGCTCTTTAAGTTGCTGCCAAATGGTTCTCCATAAGTAAAGCCACCTTTAAGATCAGGCAGTAATGACTTTTCATCAATATACAGAACATAATATGAGTTTGCTGTCCAGTTAGCTTTATAAGCTCTGTCAGTAGTAGTGCCCTTAGAAACAACAACTCTCAGTGTTTCCTCAGTCAAATCGGTTCCGGTCCAACCTGCGAATGAATATCCATGTTTCGTCGGTTGAGGCAGAGTGAACGATTCTGTTTCAGCTGTAAACTCATATGGAACTTCAATGTCATCTGCGAATTCGCCGCCATCAAGATCATAAGTGATCTTCAAAGTCTTAGCAGACCACTGCGCATACAGAGTAGTAATTCCGCTCTCTGCGTATGGAGCTATATCACGGTAATCAATGAATACACGATCACTGAAGTAATCACCCGTTCCATCACTCTTAGTGTTCCATCCGGCGAAATAATAGCCTTCTCTTTCATATTCATTGCTATTTAGGTGCTTCTTTATAATAGTTCCGTAGAAGTCCTGAACATCCATTTCACCGCTTGTAGCGCCATTGCCATCGAATCTGACAACATAACGGATACCAGCAATAGTCAGCTTGAGATGGATGTCTTTATCAACTGCTTCATAGTTATTATTGCCTGAAGCTTTGACATTTATGACAAGATCATAAGCGCCGTTTGCAGTATCACCTTTGATAGTGATGCTGTTGTTTTCGGACAACTTAAATGAATCTTCATCCGGTCCTGTATGTTCGCTAAGCGTATAGGTCACATCACCTACAGCTTTTGTAGCAGGCGCAAAGAGTACGTCGTGATCCAGAGGATTATAGATCGTAGCATTTGCCTGCGGATCGACTACATGCATCGGATTTTCAGCCTTCTTGATCTCCCAAACGATCATCTGATCCTTAGTTGTTCCATCTGCTGTTCCATCATCCCAGACGCAATCACCGGTATTCTTTAACTTGATGAACATAGCGTATTTGCCAGCTTCTGTTCCGCCACTATGGACGAAAACATCCATCAGATTTCGATCATAATTATCATCAAGGTCTTTTTCTTTTGCCATCTGGAATGAGCCGTCATAAACAAACTCCGTCTCAACTTTAGGAACGGTAAGTTTCTTAGTGGTTATAGACCACTTCAAAATCTTATTCTCATCCGGATCCTTTTCCCATTCATAATTGACCTTATCTCTGATGCTGGCAGTTATCGTATAATCACCAACATGCTTCTTGATTAAGATATCACCACTCAGGTTTACAAGGAGTGGATTATAGCCGTCAACATCAACTTTGTGATAATTGCCGTCATAAACGAAAGTACTTTCACCATCAATATACGGTGTATTAAGTTTCTGTCTATCGATCGTCAATACTACAGTAACCGGATCGGTCGTGCCATCAGACCAAGCATGATTCTTATCAGGCGTATATGTCGCCTCATATTTGCCGGCATTGGTACCTCTGTCACTTCCGGTCATGGTAACGCCATCAGGCTTTTCGTAACCGTTAGTCTGTTCCTTTCCGTTGTACGTAGTTGAAACAGCAAGATCTGTCGGTTTATCGATACCGGAAGCTGTTATAGTCAGAGTGATTTTTATTTCTTTTTCACCTGCTTCATAGTTCTTATCACCGGCAGCTGTAGCTTTAACAACTAAATCATAAATGCCTTCTTCAGTGCCGCCTTTGATAGTGATCTCGTTTCCGGATACTATAAATTTTTCACCCAGTGCCAAAGATCTGGAATTGCGTTTTTCTGCACTGACTAATGAATAACTTACTTCACCTTTAGCTCTCGTCGCAGGTGCAAAGAGCACGCTGTGATCCGAAGCATAGTAAATCGTATCTATAGTCTGATCATCAATTACGTAGATCGGATTTTCAGCTTTCTTGATTTCCCAAACAATCGTCTGATTATCTGTTGTTCCATCTTCCCATACGTAATCTTTAGTATTTCTTAATCTGATGACCATTTCATATTCGCCGGCATTAATACCGCCACCATGTCTGACAACGTCCATCAGATTTCTATCATAGTTATCATCAAGATCCTTTTCTTTCGCTCTCTGTAATTTGCCATTATAAACAAACTCAGTCGCAACCTCAGGAACAGCGAGTTTCTTAGCGGTAATTGACCACTCTAAAACTCTATCCTCATCCTTAGGATCTTCTTTCCATTCGTAATTGACTTTATCTCTTATGCTGGCAGTTATCTTGTAATTACCAACATCTTTCTTTCTGCCGGTGTTACCATCCAGATCTACAAACAATGGATTGTAACCATCAACATCGACTTTATGATAATTTCCGTCATAGACGAAGGTATCAACACCATCGATATACGGAGAATCCAATTGCTTTTTCTCGATCGTTAAGGTAACAGTTACGGTATCTCTCTTGCCATCAGACCAGGTATGGTTCTCATCAGGAGTATATTCTGCGGTATAGGTACCGGCATTCCTGCCTCGATCTTTACCGGACATGTTAATGCCATCAGGCTTGTCATAACCGTTAGTCTGAGTTCTGCCGTTGAAGGTAGTTGTAACAGAAGTATTTGTCGGTCTTTCAATACCGGAAGCCTTGATAGTAAGGGTAGCTTTAACAGTAGAAGATGTGCCGTCTGACCAGCAGTAATTCTTCTTTGGTGTATAGTACGCAGAATAAGTACCAACTTCGATACCCGAAGCATTGCCTCTGACATCTACTGTATCAGGCTTATCGTAATCAATGCTTTGGGTCTGTCCGTTGAAATCAACAGTTTTATCAACCGGTTTGTCTCCGACTGAAAGTTTCTTGATTGTTAAGGTCGCCTTAACAGATGAAGTTGTGCCATCTGACCAGCAGTAGTTTTCTTTTGGAGTATATGTAGCGGAATACTTTCCGACGTTCTTGCCGGAAGCTTTTCCTTTTACATTAACAGTACTTGGAGCCTTATAATCGATACTCTGAGTACCGCCATTATATTCAACGCTCTTGCTTTGAGGTTTTTCACCGACCGAAGCTCTGTTGATCGTTAAAGTTGCTGTTACAGGAGCTGTTGATCCATCTGACCAGCAGTAGTTTTCTTTTGGTGTATAGGTTGCAGAATATTTGCCAACATTGGTACCTTCAGCAGCACCGCTGACATCTACAGTTGATGGTTTGGCATAATCAAGACAATGGTACTTACCATCATATGTCACTGTCTTATCAGAAGGTTTTTCACCGACTGATTCTCTGTTTATCGTTAAGGTTACAGTTACCGGAGAAGTGCTTCCATCAGACCAGTAATAGCCTGATTCAGGAGTGTAGGTAGCAGTATAGGTACCGGCATTGGTACCGGCTGCTTCACCGCTTACATTTACATGAGCCGGTGTACTGTAATCAATACTCTGTTTCTTTCCGTTATAGGTTACCGTCTTACTAGTTGGTTTGCTGCCGACATTATAATCTACCTGTCCGCCGCCACCGCCACCGGAAGGTGTGTCACCACCAGAACCGGATCCGCCTTGGCTTGAAGAACCGCTTCCTGAAGGCTTAGTGTTTTTATTACTTCCTGAAGAAGATGGAGATTTTATCTCGACAGTAAAAGATCTTTCAGGAACATCGTTGTGACTGCTGTCACCTACGAGCTTGTAATAAACTGTATAGATACCAGCTTCTTTTCCTTGTGGAATGGAAGTGCTCCATTCGCCGTCATTAACCTTATAATATATAGTTCCGCTTGATGAAGGGCCCGGATTAATTAAATCCATACTGTTTCCGGTATAGAGGAGACCATCTTTTGCAGTAGGAAGGACATCAAAAGAACCATCTTTTTTACCACCTATCCTGATCTTAACGGTAAATTCAAGCTCTGCCGCCTTATGAGTTTCATCACCAGACGCCTTAGCTTTGATTGTAACAAGATAAGTTCCGGCCGGAGTATTCGGGGCAACCCTTATCTGGGTAGTCTTGTCATCTTTCAATGTGAAATAAGAAACTTTCTTATTGTTTTCGTCAACTGCTTTAACAATTTCATAAGTTATCTCACCTTCGCCGTTTTCCGCGCCGATGAAATCCACAAACTGTTCCTTATCCGAATATGGCAGATAAGAAGAAGGATTGTTCTCCTGTACTTCCGTAACCGTCATCGAATTATCCAGTTTACCGGAATCAAACAGCTTTCTTAATCCACATGATCCCAAAAGTAAAAGGATAAGTACGATAATTGCTCCAAGAGCTACCTTTAGTCTGCGTTGATTATTCTGATCCCCCATAAGCCCTCCTCTATGCTATAAAAATAGCGGGTTTATATTATAAAAATTGTACATAAAAATGTATTTATATATTTATTATCCTTATTTTCTATGGCCCTGTCTAATATAAATGATAAAAAAGTGTGTCAGTTTTAAACTAAACACAACGAAATTCTTGGAAATTCATATTTATTGTTCTATAAAACGAACTATATTATCTGCCATCCTTTCAGGATCGCTTATGATCTGACCATGGCCATAGTCATTAAAAGGATGAATCTGGGCATTTGGGAAGGCTTTTTTGAGTTTTTTGATCGCTTTTTTCATATTTGGTTCCCTTTCTCCATACCAGATCGAGACTTTTGCTTCAGGATCAGGATTAAACCTGTCAATTTGCCCATACAATCGCAATGCTTCATCAGTAGTATTCTGCAATGTTTTAAATGATATTTTTTCTGGTGTGTATTCAAATTGTTTAAGCAACTTTTTATCATCACCTCTTGTATATAGTTTGAGCAATATAGGCAATTTCCTGGTATTTTTCATCTTTCCCAGCAATTTGTACTGATTTCGGGGGATGATATAAGAAAGAATTTTGCTAAAAACACCTAAATTCATGTATTGCGGTCCACTCATGATCAGTGAACCGACTTCAACCTTCTGACGATGAAACAGTACAGCTGCCGTAGCCGAGCCAAAGGATTCACCAAACAGCAGATCGATCTTTGAATCAAGATTATCTCTGATATACCCTTCCAGCTTTTCGGCCATGGCTTCAGCTGTCGTAAAAACCGTTCCCTTTTCATCATAGCCGTCCGTGCTAATCGCGATCACATGATAGTCCTTCTGTAAAAGCGGGATGACATTTTCAAACTGCCGCCAGCTCATCATATTTCCGGGGATCAGAAGGATCTTTTTTTCGTTTTCTTTTCCGAATTCGTATGCTTCCATTTTCTTATTTTCTTATGACCGCAATGGCACAAGGTATCCTGCCGGGTATATCGATCGTTTCTATATCTTCAAAACCATACTCCTTGAAGAAATCTTTGTAGTTGGAGAAAGTGAACTGTCTTTTGAAATCAGCTCCAGCCTTGCCTACACTCTTGGCAAACAAACTGGTCTTGCCGCTGTTCTCATTATTGACATAAGTCGGAATGATTAATCTTCCGTTTCTTTTACAAACACGATCCATTTCTTTTAAAGCCTTATAAGGATGATCAAGCAGATGTATGACATTGGCCGCAACAACGACATCAAAGCTTTCATCAGGATATTCAATATTAAGGATATCCCCGAACTTCACTTCAACATTGGAAAACGATCTACACTTCTTTTCGGTCTGTTTCAACATTCCTTCAGAGAAATCAGTCGCAACAAGCTTATGACACTTTGGTGCAATCTGTTTAGTGATCATACCGGTACCACAGGCACATTCCAAAACACAATCATCATTATTGATGTTTTCTTCAATGACTTTGCACATTTCCATGTTGACTTTACCATTCAAGATATAGCCGAAAAGATCGTAAACACCTGCAACCTTATCCCAGAATTTCATTTATCCTATTGTTTCACCTTTATCTGGTACATACCAGTAATCACATGAATCTGCACCTTGCGCGACTGTATGATTCCTGATCAGTTTTGTATGCATGAGCTTCGCATAGACATGATCCAGCGAACAGAGATGCGGCATAAGATGAGAGTAGCCGTTTTTCTTGGCATATTCCGCTAAGGGACAACCTACCAGTGTAAAAGCCAGCCCTTCATCAACATTATCCGGATTGACGATCATTCCCCAGGTATCGAGCCATTCACCATTTTCTTTTTTCTGATTAACTTTGGTCCTTTCCTTTTTTCTGTGTATAGGCCCTAAGAATCCGAATCTTTCCTATGTGATCTGTCGATGATCCTTAGGAAGAAGTATTCATCATCAGGATAGCCATAGCCTAAACGTCTTTCTGTTTTTATCATATTGTTGATTCCCTCAAGCTTGCTGGTAGAAATGCGGTATCTGGAGTAGGCTACAATGCCCTCAAAGTGATTCTCCAGCAGTTTT
>JAFRJA010000156.1 GCA_017432545.1 Erysipelotrichaceae bacterium | reverse complement strand
TTGCAATCTGGTCCTTCAGCTTTGAGATTTCAATTTCCTTTCTAGAGGAAACAGTGTTTCCTACTTTCTGATTGATTTGCCGCTCATATTTGTCAAGACTGGACAGATACTTTTACCAGGTATTTTTACATTCTTTAGAATCAAGAAGATCATCAACAACTTTGAATACCGTTTCTCTATAAGGAGCCATATTGGCAGAATTGATCTGCAGCCTTCCGGTTTTTGGCAGTACGGCATACAGATCCTTTAGAGATTTTACGCTTTTCAGATCTGCGTGCTTAAGATGATCCAGTACATTTTTTCTGGAGATATTGATGCTGTTGAACAAATCCCTGTAAACGCCTTTGTCTTCTCTTTTCAGTAACTGATTTGCAAACAATCTTTTAAAATCATCCAACGCTTTCTTTGGCAGCTTTCCATACGTTTTATCAAATGCTCCGGATGGTTTATTTTCAAAAAACAGAAAATGAATATGCGGATGCGGAATCGTACTAGTCCTATTCTCCGGATGAAAATCTTCCCACCATGACACGTTTTCCGGATCCAGCCCAATTGACTTAAAATAGACCGGTGCAATTCTTTTGATGACTGCAGAAAACTGTTCCTGATTAACGATATTGTAGTTTGCAGCTGTTTCATAGTCCTTCATGCTTAAAACAAATTCATAACAAACAGCTCCTTCCTTGCTTAAGGCTTCAACGCCTTTTCTTTTAAATTCATCAATCTTTTCTTTAGAATCCAAATTACCCAAAGACGACACTGTAGCTCCATACCTTCCTGTATAATTCATTAAAGAATCGCATGCCTTGCCAACATATCGTTCAGTATATTCAAAGTAGCTGCCGGATCCGCCAAAGATCGACTGTGGCGTAACGGTTCCCTTGAAGCAGCTGTTTTTTGGAGCCTGCTGGCCGATCTTGAAATATCTTGCTTTATTGATGAACTGAATCAAAATACATCACCTCCTTCACTGATCTGATCATCCATTTTCTTCCACTCTTTTCTCAGATAACTCTCCAGAGCTTTATCCCATCCGGATTCTTCATTCACAATGATCCGAATTGCCTGCTCAACGCTTTTCGGCGGCGGCAGAATACTGGGGCTGCGATATAAGACTCTGTTACCATAATCGTTTTTGATTGTTAGAAACAGGATCTCGTCGATCTTTTTCTGCAGATTGATTATTGAGGATTCAACTTCCTCATTTACAAATTCGGAGATCCGATCAACAACATCTGCATCCTGTCCTTTCTTCATCTCCTTCATGTAGAGTTCTCTGATGCCATCCTCAAAGAAGTCTTTCCTGGTCTTGGCTTTTACGCCTAGACGACTTGCTTCCTTTGCGTTTTCTCTCATTAAATAGTCCAGTTTCTGAAGAACATCTTCATCAAATCTGAAACCCAGCACCTTTTCGCTGTTTGCCATTTTCGTCCTTTCTTTCCATGTTTCAGTAATTCATATAAGTTTTTTGTTAACAGGTCTGTTAACAAAAACAAGTTTCTAAACTAACGCCAATTAGCCTTTAAAATAAGCAAAAAATCAGGCAGAGCCTGATTGTTCGAGTGGATTTGTTAACAGTTTTGTTAACAAATCCTTTATCTTGCTTAAGTAAGGATCGCTATCGATTACGACAGTGCATCATCTTTATTTCTTCCCTCAGCTTCGTATTCTTTGATTCGCCGTCTTAAAGTGCCCAAAGACATTCCGAGTTTTTTCGCCATGAATCCTTTTTTGATCTCTCCGTTTTTCCATCGCTGATATAGCAGTTCAAATCTGTCATAATCAAAATCGATTCGTTTCCTTCCCTTGTAGGCACCTCTTTCTTTAGCCAAAGCAATCCCCTCTGCCTGTCTTTGCCGGATCGTATCTTTTTCAAATTCTGAAAGAGAAGAAAAGATCGAATATACGAGTTTGCCTGTCGGTGTTGTTGTGTCAATATCTCCTTCTTTCAAAGATTTGAACTGAACTCCTTTTTCATTCAGCTGATCGATCAAGTTCAGCAAATCGGCAAGTGAACGTCCAAAACGGGAAATACTCTCAACGATGACCGTATCTCCTTCTCTGACGTAATCCATCATTTTCAACAATTCAGTGCGATCTTTAACGTTTCTGCCAGACACTTTTTCAATATAGAATTTGTCAATTAGAAGATCTTTAAACATTTCTTCCTGCCTAGCAGTATTCTGATCAATACTGCTAACTCTGATATATGCAATTCTAGCCATAAGCTATTGTTCCTTTCTTTTCTTAATTCCTTGGTGGATTGCAGAATACAAAACCCACCCCTTCTTTGTAGTATCTAGTTGATACTGTACGCATCGACCAGTCAGGTATTTTTATGAACTGTTCAAAGCTGTCATTCCTGTGGTTGAAGTTTCCCTCAACGATAATCATAGTATTTTCGTTGCACACAGCCACAACAATACCGGTATGCTCAAAGTTTGTTGTAGAGAACACTGCACCAGGCGATGGCGATCTTGAATAGGCCCATCCTTTCTCTTTCAGATTCTGATATGTCTGATAGGCACACAAAGATCCCTGATTACGGAATCCCGGATCAAAGCCATAGTGCTGGTAGAATAGCC
>JAFRJA010000155.1 GCA_017432545.1 Erysipelotrichaceae bacterium | reverse complement strand
TACTTCTAAAACCGTACGATTATAACTGACCGAAAGAGTATGAACGCGCCTGGTCGTACATGTTTCCAACAGATTGACCAGTGTATAGACCCGCAGTGAACTTACAGCAAGATCCGTATCTACCAGATCTATTATCTGTCCATAACAATAATATTTATAGGACCGTTTGTTTACCTATAACAGTCTTCAGAACTGACGATACATCGAAAAAGGACAAACGATTCCATCTGTTTGTCCCTTATGTTGTTTGATGTTTCTTTTTAGTTTTCTCAGTGTTTATTCAATACCTGTTACAGGTATTCTATAATCCGGATCAGCTGGAGCAGGTCTGTTTATTACCAAGGTTACATCTACAGCAGGAGCACGCACATCATTGAACATGGCTGTAAGTGTATGCTCACCTACTGATAGAGTCTGAAGATATGAAGCCTTCAGTGTGATCTCTACCGATCCGGCTGCAGCTGTATAGTCTTCATCTTTTGTGAGTTTCTTTCCATCTACATTAAGCTGATAGAATAAACTGAATGTCTTATAATCGTTTACGTTACGTTCGAAGACAATTCTCTGATCCGAAGAACTTCCCTTTGTCCAGGTACTTGTGTTTCCACCAACAGGTGCATATACTACACCGATCTTAGCTTCCAGGGCTTCTTCATCATCGATCAATTTCTTTAATGTTTCATCAGGAATTACGCCTTTCTGAGCATCTGTAAGAGCTTCATAGACTGCCCTGGCTGATTCAATGGTATCCTTATGCCCAACAGTTACATCCTGTGGTTCAGGAAGCAGATTGATCAAGTCAATAACGGAATTTGCAGGCTGTAAAATCGTGTATTCTACATAAGCTGTCTTTGCGCCTTCACCTGTTCCTAGTGTGATGCAAGCCTTATAGTCTCCTGCCTCTTCAGGAGCAGTTTCTGTTGCTTCTCCATAAGTATCGCCAGACTTTTCATGATACATGACCTTTGCATCGCCCTTAATGCTGTTGTCATCAGTTATCACCGCATTCGGATCTTTGCCGTCATCAAATGCCATATGTAATGGAGCAGAAATAGTGAGTGTAGCTGTATTGTTTGGCAAATTACAGTTTAATTCCGAGCATGTTGCCGTGATGGTATTACCGCTTGCTGAATATGTAAAACTGTGTAAATGCTTTTTGAATTCAACATACTTGAATCCAAGTGTTTGACCTTCCGAACTGATATTGATCGGCGTATGATCGCCTGTATGTTCTACATTATCCCAGCCTTTTCCAAGAACGGCGTTTTTAACTTTGCCACTGATTGCTGCTACATCTCCGCCGGCAGTCAATTCGGCACCTGAACTGATGGTGACTGATTGCGCTCCACCAACTTTAACACCATATGTTGATACGTATGTAACACCATGATTATTACCGGAAGAAACAACTATACCGCCTTCGATTGTAAGGTTTTTAGCTGAATTGATGCCATAACAAGCATATCCATAAGCGCTCGAAGTCACTGTGCCGCTTTTGATCGTTATATTATTTCCGGAATAAATACCGGAACTGTTAGCTCCAGAAGCATCTGATGTCACTGTACTTTCTTCTATTTGTAGATCACCAACTACATCAATGCCTGCATTAAACGAGCTATACTCTGTGGTAACATTCAGTTGTCCTTTACCTGAAACAGTAAGCTTTGCGTTGGAATTGGTTGAAAAAATTCCGTATTCAATATTATTACCAGTTATAGTGTTGGCCGTGTTTTCTGCCAGTATTATATTCAGTGCATCTGATCCGCTGTAATATATTCCGGCTTTAGTATCACTTTTTCCAGTCGTTATGTTTGCACCGTTCAAAGTCAATGTGGCTGCGGTTTCACCATTCTTAGGTGTATAGCTAACAGTCGCGCCAGCATCGGCAGCACCAAGTACATCGTTCATGTTGTCTCTGGTTACCTGTGTATTGTTGACCCAGAGCGGATAGAAGTATGTTTTCCAAACGAGTGTCTTGCCATTAAGGTTAACAAACAAATCGCCTGCTTCAAAAGCTGTTTCTCCATTATACAGTTTCATAGTGCATGCATCGATATAATCGATTGCTGTTGTTTTAAATTCATCAAACGCAACATTACCAATTGTCAGTGTCTGATTTTCAGCTCCCGGTTTAAAAGTAACCGTAGTCAGATTGTTGCAATTCATAAATACACTATTTCCAATGCTTGTTACACTTGATGGAATAACGATCTCCTTCAGTGCTGTACAATTGAGGAATGCGTCATGGCCTATATTTGTAATTTTATCTCCTATAACAATGCCGGTAATACTGCCTGCAGAACCATACCAGGGAGTCTCACCCTGAAAATCCTGCATATTGCCATCACCGCTTATATGCAAGGTTTTACTATTATTTTCTGTGGTCAGCCATGCCCTTACATAGCCTGGATGCGGGCTTCCAATCAGCCAAGGGGAATCTTCTGTGCCATCTCCTCCCCAATCTGCCGCATACGTCGTCCTGCTCAAAATCGGCAGTATGCTGATCGTGATCATGATCATCAACAATACTTTTATTACTCCGTTTCTCATAATCATTATCCCCTCCAAAACGCTTTTCTGTAATCAATATAAATTTATACGGTATCTTACGATAGTTTGGCTATCATATACTACTGCAAGTTAAATCAAACAATAAAAGAAACTTCCTGTCTGATTAATTTATTCTGATCTGTCATATGTCTGTCAAATCAATTCAGTAGCTTTGTGCTTATATTTATTATAAGTTTTATAAGCATTATTTCGCTAATTCATAACACTTAAGGCATTCATCATTAATCTGCCTTCTCCCAAATCTCTATCGTATAAAACAATGAATAAGATAATATTATCAGTCTTATAATCCCATCTTTGACAGTTCAAGACAATGAAAAATAACGGAAAGCCTTTATTTATAAGGGTTTCCGTTATTTTTGTCTTTGTAACGATATGTACTATATTACTTCTTTTGCTGTTTTGTTTTCTGTATTCCTGTCTTGGTGTTCTTTATGATGTTGCGCATCTTTGAAGGAGTAGTGATCTGATAGTCGGTGCGAAAGCCAAAGACCTCGTGTAAAAGATCGGTGATATCGTTTCTTGTATATTCCGGAAGATATCCTTCATCGATCTTTAAGACATCATAGTAGCTATTGAACTATTTGCTTCATGACATCTATACTATGTCACTCCGCGTATTAAGGTGGGTGAAATTAAACAATTGTTCAATAAAAGACCAGCAAAAAACGAGTATATTTTCGGCCGGGCAGTTTATATACGATAGGATAACCATAGAAGTAGTATTTATGACACTTTATGAGCAAGCAGATGCTGGTAAGACCCATTGTCCGCGTCTTAACAGCATCTGATACTGGCAGTCAATTTATCGCTGACCTGTTGGTCAAAATCATCAGTCCTATGCACGGTAGAACAAAAGGGCTTTTTGGGACAAGCATTAATTTATATGTACTTGAAATATGTACATAAATTATGTACTATAAATATGTATGAGCGATATTGATTTTTTTGGTTATATCTGGGATGAAAACAAAGAAAAATTAAATATACAGAAGCACGGCGTAAGTTTCAGAACAGCAATTCATATTTTTCAGGATCCGTATCTTTACGAGATTTATGATGAAATTCATTCAGAAAAAGAAGATAGATTTGTATATATCGTATCTATAATGGGACAGATAATACTGTTTGTAGTAACAACGGAGAGAGATGATAAAACCAGAATCATTTCTGCCAGAAAGGCGACCAAGTCAGAAAGGAACAAATATTATGAAAACATCAAAAAGTTACAAGAATATTAATCTTCCTTCATTAAGCGAAGAACAGCTCAAGGAGATTGAAACCCTCAAAGCAATGAGCGATGATGAAATCGATACTTCTGATATTCCTGAAGCAACTCAGGAAATGCTTGCTTCAGGACATCTTTATTATGCTGATTCACTCAAGATGCCAAAGACCGGTATTCATCTCATGATCGATAACGACAATCTTGAGTGGCTGAAAAATGCCGGAAAAGGTTATCAGCCTAGACTCAACAAGGTATTGAGGTGGGCAAGACTGAATAACTGCCCGATAGAAAAGATGTAGAAAAGAGGATATCTGTTAATGGGATATCCTTTTATAAGATGAAATGTAATTTCGTAAAATAACATTTTTACGAAAATAAATAGATAATAATGGTATAATCTTAGAAAAGAGACAACAGTATGCCAGATAAATCGAAATGGAAATCAACGCTGAATGAATATATAAAACAGAACGATCCAGGCAGAGTTGAAAAAGCCAACGCCTGGAAAGTGGCCATCGGCCTGCAGGACGTGGATGGACTGAAAACATCGGAATATCTTCTGGATACAGCCAGAGATAACATTGAAGGAAAAATAGATTTCGATTCGGCAAACGCCAGGATCAGCAGATATTACGAAGAAAAGGAAGAAAGGAACGAACTGGCGGAAGAAAAAGAAGCCGACATTGTTTCCGCCAGAATCGCCCAACTACTGAGCAATAAAACATTCACCTTCTCCCCCGCCTCCCTTCAGAAGATCCACGAGCATCTGTTTAAGGGCATCGTCAGTAAAGCCGGAAAATTTAGAACATACAATATTACGAAAAAAGAATGGGTGCTCAATAACGATACCGTAATTTACAGTGATTACAGAGATATCGTGCCAACGCTGAATTATGATTTTGAACAGGAAAAAGCCTTTAAATACAACGGCCTTGACAAGAAGGATTTTATTGAACACATTTCCAGATTTACTTCCGGTATCTGGCAGATTCACCCTTTTCCTGAAGGAAACACCAGAACGACAGCCGTATTCATCATCAAGTATCTGAAGACCTTTGGAATAGATATAAACAATACGCCGTTTGAAGAAAATTCCTGGTATTTCAGAAATGCCCTGGTGCGCGCAAATTACAATAACTTTGATAAAAACGTTTATGAGACCGCAGAATTTCTTGAACGGTTTTTCGGCAATATTGTCCTTGGAAGCGATTATGAACTGAGAAACAGGTATCTGCACATCGATTATGTCCAAAGTGCAAACCCAAAGTGCAGTGATTGCACTTTGAAAGAAAAAAAGCTGCTGGAACTGGTGAACAAAAACAAAAAGATAACACAGAAAGAACTCTCGGAAAAATTGGGAGTATCTTTAAGGACCGTCAAGAACATGACCGCTTCCCTGCAATCCAGAGGATATCTGACCAGGATCAACGGAAAGAGATACGGCGAATGGGCCGTTAATGTAAACTTGCAGGATAAGTGAAATGGCCCAGCAATATCAGAATGATCTTCAGTTATCAATAGATAAGAAAGTCAACGAAATCGTAAAACAGCTTCCGGATTTCTGCGGCAAGTTTTTCAGGGATCTTAAGAGCAAAGGCATGTCAGAGCGTACCAGGCTTGAATATGCCTATGATATGAAACGATTCTTTGATTTCATAAGCAATCAGTCAGGGTTTAAAAACGTTTCTATAAACGGCTTAAAAGCGTCCGATATTCTGGATGTTTTAACTTTTGATGATGTTCAGGAATATCTGGATACATTAAATACCCATACAATCATCGACAGATTCGGTAACGAAAAAGAAGCGATCAGTTCTCCCTCATCAAGGGCCAGAAAGATCTCCTCACTCAGAAGCTTTTACAGATTCTATTTCCGGACCAGTGAAATAAAAAATAATCTCTCAGACCTGATGGATCTGCCAAAGATTCCTGATAAAAACATCGTTACCATGGATAAAGATCAGGTTCAAAGGATACTGGCTGCCGTAAGTGATACTTCTGGTATGTCAGATAGTGAGATCATCAGACACAGCAAGATCATCAAAAGAGATTTTGCAATATTGATGCTGTTTTTTGGAACCGGAATCCGCGTCTCGGAACTTGTAGGTATCGATATCTCAGATATTGATTTCTATAATGCATCTTTACTGATTACCAGAAAAGGCGGCGATGAAGACGAGGTGTATTTCGGATCTGAAGTACAACAGGCTTTAGAAGACTATGCATCAAGCGATCGTGATGTTCTTCTTGCCGGCAAGGATGATCCTGCTCTTTTCATCTCAATGCAGCACAAGCGCATGACCGTACGCAGTGTTCAGCTGATGATCAAAGGCTATGCACAGAAAGCCGGGTTGAATATGAAGATCACTCCGCATGCCTTAAGAAGAACGTTCGGTACCAACCTCTATGAAGAGACATCGGATATTTATCTGGTTGCAGATGCGTTACACCATTCTTCTGTAGAGACAACAAGAAAACACTATGCCTCCATGAGCAAGGATCACAAAAGGATCGCTGCTCAGAAATCTTCCAGCTTATTCAACAAGGATTGAAATGTCATATGATAGATAATCGGACAAGAGAAATTCTGTATGTTATGCGACATTTTTATATTTTTAAAATTAGCTCTTTAAAAGCCTTTATTTATCGATATATTCCCCTAATATATGTCTGATTATATTATTAAAAATCGGATAAAAAATCCGGAAATTTATTATCCGTTTGCGGTTTGTCTTCGGCTGGAATTGAAACGTTCGCTTTTTTCTCAGATAGAATACGGTTAAGGTTTCCTTGAGTTACTTTTGCGTAAATTTCTGTTGTCTGAATTGATTCGTGTCCAAGGAAGTTTCTGATATAGATCAATGGTACCCCTGCTTCAAGAAGATGTACTGCTTTCGAATGTCTGAAACTGTGTGGTGAATATTTATCACACGCAAATAGATCCGGTCTTTCTTCTTTTGCTTCCTTAACGGTTTTATCCACTAAATGAGAAATCAGTTTGGTCGTCATTTTATCCTTGCTTGTAGATAAAAACAGAGGTTCATCGCTAGTGGCTGCGTTTCGATCCTTAAGATAGTGACGAAGCAGATTGGCTACTTCAAGGCTGATCGGAACCTCTCTGAATTTATTGCCTTTTCCTTTGAGCCTTGCTTTCGGGTTTCTTCCGTTAATCGAGATGATATCTTTGATGCAGATATCACAGATTTCCTGTGCTCTTGCACCGGAATCATATAAGAAACTGAGTAAGACCCTGTTTCTGTATCCGACATCTTTCCGGATATCTGGAATTCTTAACAGCAGCGACATCTCTTCTTTTGTAAAATATGCGATTTCTTTATTTGTCCGTGCCGGAAGTTTCATGTTAATCACTGAATTCAAGGCGGATAAAGCCCGCATATCTCTTTTAGATGAGTATTTCAGAAACGATGCCAAAGCGCTGATCCGAACGCCAATTGTTGAATTACTGTTTCCTTTTTCTTTTCTGAGATACAGAATATAATCGTCCATGTTTTTGGGATTAATGTCCTTGAAATCGACGTTGTTGAATTTGATGCCCTTCTTTTCATGAAAAAACGAGAATAAAGAGATAAAGGAATCACTGTAGCTTTCAATTGTTTTTGGCGAACATTGCCTGATCTGAGGCAGAAACTCTGTAAAATATTTGCTTAGCTGATTATTGAATTGTGTTGTTTTCATCTGTTAAACCGACCTCCGGGAATAATCCCTTATTGAAATCTTCCATGAGCTTCATAATGTCGTCATCGCTTGCCTGAGCACTGTGAATATAAAGCTCTGTACCTAATATATTTTTATGGCCCATATAAACCGATAAAACAGGCATCTGATCGTACATATCCATTCCACTGTTGGTCATTTTTCGGAATGAATGGACCGCAAATGTATGCCTCAGACAATGCACACTGTACCCTTTCGGAGAGTTGCTTTCAGGCATATGTTCTTTAATCCCGGATGCTATTAAAAGCTGCTCAAATATCTGCTGTGCACGTCTGGGCGTATATGGCTTGTTTTTTCTTACGGAAAAAAGCCATTCGGATTTCAGGCAATTTGAAATGTAAAGCCGAAGAATCTCTCCCAGACTGCTTTCAAAAGGAACGATCCTTCCTTTATCATCTTTGGAAGACTGAACCGTGATGACGTTTTTCTGTAGATCCACATCATTTACGGTCAGATTCAGTGCTTCGGAAATCCGGAGTCCTGTACTGTACAAAAGCCTGATCAGAATCGCGAAGATTGCCCAATAATCCTTCTTTGTCTCGCAGTAAAGAGCTTCGGCTGTGTCGATCAGTGAATTGATTTCTTCTTCGGAAAACACATAAGCTTCGTAATTGTTTTTAAACAGCGGTGCTTCGATATCAATGAGATCGATATTATACAAGGACAAATAATCTCTGAAGCCTTTATAGTGCGAAATATAGGCGCAAAGAGATCTGTTCGAGATTCTTTCCGCATTCTGATTGACCCAGTTTTCAATCGTTTCATATCCGATCGGAAAGGAATCGATATTCTGAGAAACGAGATATTCATCGAGGTTGAACAGAACTCTGTTCAGTTCCTCTGTTTTATATCCCTGTTTTCTTCTGAAAGCGAGATAGTTTTTCATCTTGCTTCTGAGAATGCTTTTGAAAACATACTGTTTTTTCATACAGCGCCTCCGTTAAGAAAGGATTTCATTGATGCAGTTGCAATTTCCGGTACAGGTAAAGCGCATTTTCTCAAGATATCCGGGCTCATCTTAAGATAATGAACGGCACTGACGCTACTTCTATGGCCCAAATATGCCGATATTTCCGGAAATGAAGCGCCAAGCTCCAATAATTCCGTGGCTCTTGATGCCCTGATCGAGTGCGGGCCGTGTTTTCTTCCTTTGATGTCAACGCCTGAAGCAGTAATGATATCCGAGATTATTGAATTTACAGAATCTGCCAGTAAGGGCTTTATAGGCTTATAAACGGATAAAAAAAGATGATCATCCGAGCCGTATCTGACATTATGTATATAATCGTCAAGGGCTTGTGATACATCATCGGTTAGTTTGAACTGGACAAATTCGTTGGTCTTATCCTGAATCAAAGAAATCCTTTTGCGTTTAAAGTCGATATCGCTCACTCTGAGATTTACGATATCGCTTGCTCTTAAAGCGTAGGTTCTTATCAGGGTAAATATAGCGTAATCTCTTATTCCGCTTTCACTGTGGCGATTTATCGAACTGGCCATCATTTCAATTTCTTCCGGTTCATAAATCACAGGAGCCGGTTCATAATGCTTTGTTTTCGGAATTGCTTCAGAAAGGTCTTTGTCAATTAAAGAATTAAAAAAGGCATATTTCAAAAATGCTCTGATAGAGATGGTGAACCAGTCGCGATACCCGTCCTCTTCATAAAGCTTTAAAATCAGTGCAGAAGTTATGCCGTTAAGATCAGTAATTCCTCGTTTTTCAACTTCTTTCAGAAATCTGCAGACATTATGAAGCCTTGTCCGGATCTCTTTATCTTTCTTATCGCTTCTTCTATAAAGATAGCTTTCGTATTCTGATGCGATAGGGCTGAATAACGATCTGACGTAAGGCTTTTGATGGTTATTAAAGCTCCGCCGACCATCGTCGGTATTATTCTTCATATTATTTTCCTCCTGGTAACTTAATAATATACTTTCAGGAGACCTCAAATAAATAAAGGAT
>JAFRJA010000154.1 GCA_017432545.1 Erysipelotrichaceae bacterium | reverse complement strand
AGTTGACATATGTAAGTATCCCTCCTGTTCATGTATGCGGTAAACCCGGCATACATATCGTTTGTCTTCCAATAAACAGTATATCGCCGGTAAATCCGCGAACTCTACATGTCTACTGGTGGGTACTTACATATTGTCTAAGAACATCTTCCTCGCTGATATCTTTCACATATTCATATCCTTTTTCATACATGAATGAAAAGAATTTAACACCGAGACAGATATCGGAACGCAAATCATCCGGTTTGTGTCCTCTGTTTTCTTCATATTCAATAAAACGATCAAGTATTTCTTTGAAATCATCAGGCAAGAAAGAATAGGAATCTCTGTTAAATGGCTTCTTTCGGGGAATTGTACCGGGAATTATCCCGGACAGATGAAATAGCTCAATGCCTTTAAAAATTGATCTGGCCTGAGCCAGTACACAATCTGAATCCGTTGTTTTCTTAAACGAATCATAAATATCGTCGTAATTATGCCAGTCTTCGCTGTCGTTGTTTTTGATTATGTATCGGATAAGAGTACGAAATCTGTTGATGTATGCATCGCTATAATCAGTTTTCTTCATCTCCTGATACAAATATTCATGATTGCAGATTAAAAAAGATATATCCATGATGTTGCCTCCTTGACAACATCATAAACAAAATCCAAACTTTATCAGGCAAATGATACCGCAATATCGTTCGTTTGATTAAAAGTTTGGATTTTGATAAAGTTTGGATAACCGGTAAAATCCAAATTTTTGGATTTCAACGGTCAGATCGAACTGAACAAGATCCTCTCCTCCGTTTTCAATGCTTTGCTTGATAATGTCGAGTTCAGAAGAGTGCTTCCAAAGGATTATACTCTCTTTCAGCTTGCGGACATGGTCTGCACTCTTGAACTTGCTGAGCTGAAAATGAAGAATCATACGTTATCCAAATCAGAACTGTTCTTTTTTCAAGATGAGAGAACACTACGAAAGAACTATCTGAAACCCTTGCATCATAAACAGTTTGACGATACTGTCTAAGATCTGCAAAGATCTGTTTTGTGTGATAACAGCAGAGATTGATTATATAGTAAGAATTGACAGATTTGTTCGATGAAAATAGGGAAGGCAGAAATATGAACTCTGATCTCATAAAGATCGGCATCTGCGATGACAGCAAAACCGATACAGATTATATTGCATCTCTTGTGAAGAAGTGGGCACAGTATCAAGAAACAGAAATTGAGACGTTCGCCTCCGCAGAAGCTTTTCTTTTCGACTATGAAGATAAGAAAGACTACGATATCCTCCTTCTTGACATTGAAATGGGAGATATGGATGGTGTCACAATGGCAAAAAAGATCCGTCAGAATAATGAGGCCGTACAGATCGTTTTCATCACGGGATATTCCGATTATATCGCTGACGGATATGACGTCCAGGCACTTCATTATCTGATAAAACCGGTGAAAGAGTCACAACTCTTTTCTGTTCTGGATAGGGCAATTATGAACCTTAAGAAGAATGAAAAAGAGTTTCTTTTGAAAACGCCTGAAGAAACGGTAGTCATGCCGATCAGAGAGATCCGCTTTCTTGAAGTGCGTTCCAATTACGTGACAGTTCATGGCAAGACGGATGTCACGATCAAACGAACTCTCGGAGAATTCGAAAAAGAGCTTGATGATAGATTCTATCGTCTTGGACGGTCCTATATTATCAATCTGTCTCACATAAGAAAGATCACAAAGACGGATGTCTATCTGTTGGATGGCAGCGTCATTCCGCTTCCCAGAGGACAGTATGACGCACTGAACCAGGCAATCATTGCCAGAATGTAAAGGAAACAGGATGATGCACTTATTCAGTAAAAAAGAAGATCAGAGAATCGCTGCATATCAGCGTGAACTCATCGAAACCCATTATGCCGAAGTGGATAATATGTATCAGCAGATCCGCGGATGGAGACATGATTACAGAAATCACATCCAGGTATTGAAGGCCTATGCCGCATCAGAAGATATGGAAGCGATCAAGCAATACCTTGATGAGCTGGATACGGATCTTCAGACCGTCGATACCGTGATCAAAACCGGGAATGCCATGGCGGATGCCATTCTTAACAGCAAGATCAGTCTTGCGCGTTCCAAGGAGATTCAGGTCAAGGCGGATGCCCATATTCCTCTTGCGTTAACCACGTCGGATATCGATCTTTGTGTGATCATCGGCAATCTTTTTGACAACGCAATCGAGGCCAGCCTCAAGCTTCCGCCTGAACAGCGCATGATCCGAATCTATATGGCTATGAAAAATACGCAGCTGTATATTTCGTTTACAAACTTTACCGCGACGGTTAAGATGGAAAAGCAAGGGCGTGTTTTTAAGAGCAGCAAAGGAGAAGGCCATGGTCTGGGGCTTGTCAGGATCGATGCAATCGTGGATCGTCTCGGCGGTTATTTAAGCCGAAATTCGGAAAGCGGGGCTTATACTACGGAGATACTGCTTCCTCAGAAGTAAAACATGCATTTCATCCCCCGATCGATACAGTTCATCCCTCGGAAACGAAGAAGGATGATCGCTTTGTTATGATCAAGGCGATGAGGAGGATATCGGAATTGCAGGAAATAAAGACAAAGCCCGGATACAATGCGATCAGCAACGTGGGCTGGATGATAGAAACATCATGGAAGAACGCCAAAAGTGTCATTTTCTTCTGTGTCGCAATTGCGGTGATAACGGTTGCGCATAATCTCAGTCAGCTGCTGATCGTTCCAAAGATACTGGAAAGGGTAGAAAACAGAGATTCGGTGCATGCGTTAATTGCCACGATACTGATCTTTTCGGGGATACTCTTTTTTCTTACGGGATTGAAGAGGTATCTGACAGATAATGCAAAATATGGCCGAATCGAACTTCGTTCCGTTTTATCGGTCATGACGACGGAAAAAACCAATACGACCTCCTATCAGAATCTTCTGGATCCGAGCTGTCAGAAGCTGATGAGAGAAGCAAAGGAAGAAACAAGGGATAACCGTTGCTCATCGGAACATATCTGGACGACGATAACGACATTGCTTTCTGATATTTTAGGTTTCATTACGTATCTGGTGCTTTTAAAGAATCTCGATCCAATCATCATGATCGCGGTCATCATAACTACCTGTATCGGTTTTCTGATCTCCATAAGAACCGATAACTGGCGGTATGAGCATCGGGAAAAAGAGGCGGATTACAAGAAGAAAACCTGGTATATTATTGAGACTGCGGAATCCATTCCCATCGGCAAAGATATCCGTATCTTCGGGCTGTCAGACTGGTTCAATGAAATATGGACTGATCTTCTAAGGACCAGGGAGAATTTTGCAGCAAAAGCGGAAAAACAGAAACTGATAGGAAATATCGCCAATGTTGCATTAAGCATCTTAAGAAACGGCATCGCCTATGTCTATCTGATAAGCATGGTGATAAACAACGGATTGTCAGCATCTGATTTTGTTTTACATTTCACAGCCGTAAGCGGGTTTTCGACCTGGATCACCGGTTTTCTTTCGGACTTATCTGTCTTGCACAAAGAAGGGCTAGGCATCAGCAAGATCAGAGAATATCTTGAAATGGACGAAGTGTTTCTTTTTGAAGGGGGGAAGGATATTCCGGATTTATCCAACGGATGTAAAATTGAACTTAAAAACGTCAGTTTCCGATATCCCGAAGCCGATCAGGATACGATAAGGGAACTTGATCTGGAGATAGCGCCCGGAGAAAAGCTTGCGGTGGTGGGTCTCAACGGAGCCGGAAAGACAACGCTTGTCAAACTGATCTGCGGACTTCTGGATCCCACAAACGGGAGCGTATCATTGAACGGCACGGATATCCGCGATCTGAATCGCCGTGAATACTATAAACTTTTTTCGACTCTGTTTCAGAGTTCCGCCATATTGGATGTTTCGATTGCGGAGAATGTGGCTCAGAGGATCGAAGGGATCGACAGAGACAGGGTCTTCAAGTGCCTTTCCTTGGCGGGACTGTCTGAAAAGGTCGAAGAACTTCCTGATGGCATGGACACCAAGCTTGGAAAGGAAGTCTGGGAAGGAGGCGTTGAACTTTCCGGAGGGCAGGTTCAAAGACTTTTACTTGCAAGAGCTCTGTACAGAGATGCGCCAATGCTGATCCTTGACGAGCCCACGGCTGCGCTTGATCCGATTGCGGAAAGCGACTTGTATCAGAAATACAGTGAAATGACGAAAGGTAAGACGGCCGTTTTCGTGTCTCACAGACTAGCGACTACGCGGTTCTGTGACAGGATCATTTTCATTTCCGATGGAAGAATCGCTGAAACCGGAACGCATGAACAGCTGTTGTCAAAACGCGGGAAATACGCAGAACTTTTTGAAGTGCAAAGCAGATACTACAAGGAGGGGAAGGATTTCTAATGGAAAAGAATACAGTTCGATTCCCGGCGGCATTGAAACTGCAATTGCGGGCCATGAAAGATATCTGGCAGTGTGACAAGCTGTATATGATAGCCATTATATGCTCCGATGCTGTTTCGGCTATCGTGCCATTTGTTCCGATCTGGTTTTCAGCCAGACTGCTTGATGAACTTGCGGGAGAAAGACGAACTGATACGATATGGATGTGGGTCACGCTGACACTGATCGTCACCGGACTGTCGGCATTGCTGCAATTCTGTCTCAAGAGGCTTGCTGATGCGCGCAGTGAAACCGCAGAACTGAATCGCGAGACTCTTTTCATGGAGAAGTTCTACAATATGGATTTTCAGGACATGGATAAGCAGTCGGTCCATGATCTTCGTACTCAGATCAGACAGGATGAAGATTGGAACGGATTGGGATTTGAATTCGTGGTATATGACTTTTCAAGTTGTCTGAAATCCATCATCGGTATCATCAGCGCAATCGCCCTTACTACTGGACTGTTTAGCGCACCTATACCCGAATCAGCAGAACAGTTCAGAATTCTGACCAGCCCTCTGTTTCCGATCGCGCTGATGGCGATCATGGCATTGATCAGCGTTTTAAGTGGAAAGCTGACAGCTCAAGCAAGAACACTTATGATGGAACGCTCAAAGCTCAATAAGCTATCAAATCTCATGTGGACGTATTTCAGTACTTTCGGTCTTGATGGACATGAAATGGACGTTCGCATGTATGAGCAGGAAAGCATCGTCAAACATTACTTTAAACAGGGATTGACCGACAGTTACGGAATCCGCGGGCCCTTCGCCAGACTCACAAAAGGAAAAGCAGGAATTCTTAATGGACTATCTGACAGCTTTCCTGTGATCTTTACCGGATCGATCTATGTGTTTACCTGCCTGAAGGCACTTTCAGGAGCGTTCGGTGTCGGCTCCGTTACTCAGTATGTTGGAGCTGCGACAACTCTATCAGGCAATTTGAAAAGGCTTTTTGATCTCTTCGCTTATACAAAACTGAATGCTGCGTACCTTGAAAGAATCTATGAATTTCTCAATATTCCCAATACGATGTATCAGGGTTCTCTGACAACGGAAAAAAGAGAGGATCGGGAGTATCAGATCGAATTCAGAGACGTTTCTTTCAGATATCCCGAAACAGATGTGTGGGCTTTGAGACATGTGAGTGTCAGTTTTAAAATCGGCAGCCGTATCGCCGTCGTCGGAGAAAACGGATCAGGGAAGACCACTTTTATCAAACTCCTTTGTCGTCTCTATGATCCGCAGGAAGGAGAGATTCTGCTGAATGGAATCGATATCAGGAAATACAATTATCATGAATACATGGATCTCTTTTCCGTTGTCTTTCAGGATTACAAACTCCTTTCACAGCCTTTGGCGGACAACGTGGCGGGAAGCAGGAACTATGATAAGGAACGGGTTGTAAAAGCTCTTAATGATGCCGGTTTTACAGAAAGACTGAAATCATTGCCGGAAGGATTGAATACCTGCCTTTATAAAGAATATGGCGATCATGGCATTGAAGTATCGGGAGGAGAAGCCCAGATGATAGCGATTGCCAGAGCGCTGTATAAAGACGCGCCGTTTCTCATTCTTGATGAACCTACGGCTGCGCTTGACCCGATCGCGGAAGCAGAAATCTATTCGCAGCTTGATCAGATCGTCAATGACAGAACAGCCATTTACATCAGCCACAGGCTTTCTTCCTGCCGTTTCTGTGATGAAATCCTTGTATTCGATCATGGACATGTGATTCAAAGCGGCAAGCACGAGGAACTTGTCCGTGAACAAAATGGAAAGTATCATGAACTTTGGAATGCGCAAGCACAGTATTATGCAAAACCCGAGGGCTGTTGATAAAACGCGATATCGGTACATAGCAGATTCTTTACACAACAAATGTAATTGTTAAAAGACGCATACATATCATCTGAATGGATTTCTTTTCTTCATATCTCTGTAAGGACCCTTCGGGGGCTTACAAAAAAAGTTTGTAGTTACATTTACGAACGCTTATAAAGGGGTGAAAAGAGCAATATTGGGATATTGCAAATACAAACATTTATGATATTATGAGGTTGAACAAGCGATTCTTCTTTTTGAGTCGTATAAAACAGGCTGGGGTTCGTTTTTGTCCCCCCTATGGCACCAAATTGACATAAGCCTCCTTTTGTAATACAATGTAATACACAAGGAGGTTTTATTTATGACCATATCATTAAGACTCTCTGAAGAAGATACCAAGCTGATCAAAGACTATGCAAAGGTCAATAATATGAGTGTATCGGATCTGATCCGCCAGGCTGTCATTGAAAAGATCGAAGACGAGATCGACCTGGCAGCATACAATAAAGCAGTCGAAGCATACAAAAAGAATCCAAAGACCTATACCCTTGATGAAGTTGAAAAGGAGCTGAGTCTGTAGATGTTCCATGTCATATTGTCCGACCAGGCAAGAAAGCAGCTGAAGAAGTTGGACAGGCATGTCTCTTCACTCATCCTTGGCTGGATAAGAAAGAACCTTGAAGGCTGCGAGAATCCCAGAAGTCTGGGAAAGGCTCTGACGGCAGACAAGGCCGGAGCCTGGCGCTACCGGGTAGGCGACTACAGGATCGTCTGCGAGATCCATGATAATGAGGTCGTCATCCTTGTGTTATCTGTAGGACATCGAAGAGAAGTATATAGATAATTCAGAATAGTTGTATTCGTGATTGAAAAGTTTTTCTATTCCCCAAAGATGACGGATGAGCGATTTTGGGGGAATAGAAATGTTGACTAAATCAATATGATTGAATTCTCATACAAGAAACTCGTCCAGCATTTTAGATACTTCGGACGGTTTTTCTTTGCAGCCGTTAGAAAACCAGTAATAGAATAGATTGAAGTAAGTTCCTGATGCCACATAGCACCTGTAAGAGTCATTGTAGGTATTGACACTTCTCATGAAGGCAGCATCAAATTCTTCTTTCAAAAGATAGGAAAGATTGTTGTCGATAAGGAGAGAAACCAGATCTTTAATACTGTACATATGCTCAAACAGCAGAGTAATGAACTCGTCTCTTGGCGTAATACGGAAGTTTGCGGAGGATGAAGCCAGAAAAGAGTCAGTAATGCCGGAAAGATGTTCCCTGATGATTTCTTCCATCGAACCATAATTGCGGTAGAAGGATAATCTGCTGAGTCCCGCTTCGTTACATAGTTCACTGATGGTGATCTCGCTCAATCTCTTCCTCCCAAGTAGTGATAATAATGCTTTCGTCAGTTCTGTCTTTGCGTATGATAACTGTTTTT
>JAFRJA010000020.1 GCA_017432545.1 Erysipelotrichaceae bacterium | reverse complement strand
AGGGTTTCCGTTATTTTTGTCTTTGTAACGATATGTACTATATTACTTCTTTTGCTGTTTTGTTTTCTGTATTCCTGTCTTGGTGTTGAGCATATAATCCTTAAGAATTCCACTGGCCCACTTTCTGAAAGCTATGCCTCTTTTTGAATTGACCCTGTATCCTACGGAAATGATCATGTCCAGATTATATAATCTCGGTTTTCGTCCTCCGGAACTTTTGTCGGAAAAACCGACAGAAGTCTCATCCAATTCTCCGGCTTTAAGGATATTGTTAATGTGCTCACTGATTGTTGCATGAGAAACTTCAAAAAGTTCCTCCATCTGTTTTTGACTTAACCAAACAGTTTCCTGATCGGGAGATACCTGGACCTCGACGCTTAATCCATTATCGCTGAATACTACAATTTCGTTTTTCATGATTGCTCTTTCAAATAAAATCATACTTTATTAGTTTGAGATAAGCCGCTGTTTTCTTGACAGGTCAAATAAGAAAACGGAATCATTGCTGAATTCCGTTCATCAATCTACGCTTTCATGAACCAACCTTTCAAGCTTATGTCTGTTTTGCTGTTTGGATTTTTCGTAGCTGATATCTACCAGATCCATTATCTCCTGATCGCTCAGCGAATCATCCATGATCACGACAATCCAATGTTTGTTCTGCTTCTTATATGGATGATAGATTCCTTCCCCCTGGTACAGATCTGCATCCTTCTTGAGATTGAGATTCAGATATTCCACCTTCTCTTCTGAGTCACCCGTTACATTAAGCCTCTTTTTATACATGACCAAGCCGATCCATTTTTTCGTTTCCGGATTGCAGAACACGCCATTGGTGCCAAAGCCATCCTTGTTTCTTTCCGGTTCGATTCCATATTTTTCCTTGATCAGGTCAGCGATCCGATTTGTTTGCGCAAAATTGAAATATTCTTCCTTACTTTGATTATCGTAATATGCAATTTCTTCTTTTTTAGCATCGGATATTTCCAGTTTTGCAACAGCTTTATTAAGATCGCTTATAAAATCTTTAGTTTTCGAATCTAAGCTTTCGATTTTTATGGCGTTATTAATATAATCTTCAGCATAATAAAGCTCATTCAATCCACCATTTTCAATCTGACAAACAAGCATAGTTAAATCATTTATGATTGAAGTTAAATTATTCTTTTCCATTACTAAAAAACGCCGCATTATAACGACGCTTTTCTTCAAGAATTGTTTATAAAATGTCAGATTTCCGCAAGCGTTTCTAATGACAGAAATCTTTCAAATGAAACGTGAGTCACATTGCTTGTGGAATAATCTGTCGGATCGGTCGTAATAAGGATTTTCCTGTCTAACTGGCTGAGGCCCTTGAATGCATCCATTTCTCTGTTATAGGCTTTGTCTTCTACAACGCTCATCGCAACCTGGATGTAATATTTCCTTCCGTCTTTTTCGGCAACAAAGTCGATCTCTTTACCTTGATTGATGAACACAGAGACATGGTAGTCCCTGTAGATCAGCTCATTGTAGACGATGTTTTCCAGATTATGTGAAAAATCATATCTGTTGTTGAAGACACGCAGCGAATTGAACGCAACATCAGCGTCATAGACCTTGTAATAATAATCCAGCTCGCGTTTTACCTTGGTCGAATAAAGGCTAAGGTGAGATATCACATAGGCTTCTTCAAGATAGGCCATCCATTTCTTAACCGTCTTGTCTGTGATCCTGGAACCGTTTTTCGTCATATAATCGGTAATACCTTTTACAGAAAAAGTCCGTGAGTTTATGCACAATACATAATTCGTCAGTTTTCTGAATTCATCCGGCTTGTTGATTCTTTTACGCAGGATCAGATCTCTGAAAACGATTGTTTCCTCGAGATCGTTAAGATATCTTCTCTGCGCTTCTTCACCATCAAATTCGATCCTTTTGGGAAAGCCACCCCAGCTGAGGTAGTCGGTCACAGTAATTTCTTTATTGAGCTGTTTCCCATATTCTGCTAGCTCTTTAAAAACAAACGGGTAGATTCTGAACGAAACATACCTCCCTGAAAGGTGATCGGTAAACTCACTTGAAAGAAGCCTGGAATTTGATCCGGTGATAAAGACCGAACAGTTTCTAAGCCTTAAAGTTTTAACTGCCTCAGCCCACTCTTCAAGTGCCTGTATCTCGTCAAGAAAAACGTAGCAAAGTCCTTCTTTACGGTTTTCTTCAACATAGTCCAGCAATTCTTTCCAAGTTGAAAACGCCGTTTCAATCTCCTTATCTTCGAAATTCAGATAGATAATATTGTCGGTCTTTGAAGCCAGTTCATCTCTGATCTGGGATAAAACGATAGATTTACCACATCGTCTGATACCGGTGATGATTTTGATCAGGTCACTGTCATAGAACGGTCTGATCTGTTTCAGATATTTTTCCCTTATGATCATAGTGCTTCTCCTCACGACCATATTATATTCCGAGATTTTTATTTATTCAATATATTCTCGGAATATACTCCGAGATTTTATATTCTTCATATAAATCTCGGAGTTTTCATATACACTTAAATCAAATTCCAGTTTCCGGAATACGGTTGGTAATGATGATCAATGAATTGGAACGGTAATTCTCAACACGTTCCAGTTCATAGTTATGACCGACATTAACGATGAACTGTTTTCTGTCGATGTAGTATCCTGCCGGCGCAACAAGTTCGGTAAAAGTCACTTCAGTATCTTCCGGCTGATCAAACAGCACGATCGTTCCTTTGGATACTTCATATTTCTTTGCATCTTCTTCGCCTTCCACCTTCACCCAGTATTCCCCTTCAGGAAGGCTAAGCAGTGTAACTGCCTGTTTCTTAAGATTGGAGTCATAGGAGGATTCAACGTACCGGATGCTGGTGGTGAGCGCTTCATCGGAATATACCGTTGCCCTAAATGCTGCATCCCTTTCGATCAGGATTCCACCGGTCACATAGGTGCCAAGGTCCTTCTCGACAAGACTTCCATCTCTTTTAGTCCTTTTTGTCGTGATATTGAAGTAGGCACCGTTCAGTTTGATGTCTTTGTTTCCGTTTCCGATCTTGTACAAGACCATTGCTGCACGATAGAGTTCATCAATGTGGACCGTCTGATCATCGTCATCAATATCCTTGTGTTCGGCAACCTTGACTTCTTCCTTTGAACCATCTTGCTTTTCGATGATCCTGTAGAGCTCTTCAAAGACGACAAAGTCATGGTTGTCATAACCGTCGAAGTTGAATTCAATGATCACATCTTCTGTTCCGTTGAGACCCGAAGCCGTAAATTCATGTTCAACTCTTGTCACTTCTTCTTCCAGAGGTTCTTCTTTGGTACCCTTGTTGATTAAAGTCGCAACAAGCTTATAGGAATCTCCTTTATAGAGCCATTCATAATTTACAGAATCGATGATATGGGCAACTCCGTCTGCGACATAGTTCTTGGAACCGGATTCCTCAAACTTCGCAGATGTGCCGATCTGAATCTGATGATTCTCGATTGTGTCACTGTGAAGCGTTACGGATGGATCGTGGCCGATATCAAAGATAAACGGTTCTTCCCATCTGTACCACGTTGGATCCTTTTCCCTGGTTTCCGTGATCGTCAGAACAGTATCTTCCTTGAGCTTCTCAATAAAGATCCTGCCGTTGTCATCCGTGGTAAATTCTCCTAGATCATAGTCTTCAACAGTTCCATCTCTTTTAACTCTGTGAGATGTGAAATGGAAAGTAACTCCCTCAAGGACTTCCGCTGTATCATCGGCATTCACCTTTAAGACTTCAAAGTCCGCACGGTATAGTTCATCAACATAGATGGTCTGATCTTCATCCTCGAGATCCTTATGCTCAGCGACTTTGATCTCTTCACCATCCACAATGTGATACAGAGTCTCGAATACGACCAGATCATGATTGTCAAGGCCATCCAGCTGCTGTTCAAACTCCAGTGTCTCGATACCGACATCATACTTTGGTACAAATTCCTTTCTGACAGCATTGCCCAGTGACTTGTTGTCTGTCTTATCAAGTATCGAGTTTGGAAATGACCGATCAGTAATGAAGTGTTATGATAGTGACTATAGGAGTATTGAAAATTATGGAAAACAAAAGATTTAAAAATATCGTTTTTGCGGTGATCATCTCTTCGATCGCTTCAATCATCCTGGGTATCGTGATGATCATGATGCCGACCGAATCACTGGTGATCTTCTCTAACGTTCTGGCCTGTTTCTTTATCGCATCGGGTATCTCACTGATCGTTCTTGATATCAGAGCCAGACACTACTATCTGCCGTTTCATGCCATGCTTCTGGGTGCCTTATGCCTGGTCATCGGCTTCACAATGCTTATGCATCCGGAAAACATCTTCTTCATACTGGCCTTTACTCTTGGCATGTGGGTAATTATTTCCAGTGTCGAGGACATCCGGACAGCCTTCATCTTGAAGGACACCGGGATTCCATTTGTTCTGATCCTGATCCTCAATATCCTCAACATCATTGCCGGTATCTATATGCTTGTCAATCCGGCAGCGTCTTCGATCTCGATCGCTTTATTCTGCGGTATCGAAATGATCGTCAATGGCATTATCAGGATCGTGGATATGCTGATGATCAAGAGCTATCTCAAAGATGTCAAAAAATATATCAAAGAGATCAGTGAAATTCCTCAAAAGGAGCTTGAAAGAGTCATTGAAAACGAGAAAAAGCCGGAAGAGATCAAGATAGAGGACGTCAAAGAAGAAGTCGTAAACGATCAGCCTTCTGAAAAATAAGTAAGAGAAATAAACCATCCTGGCAACGATGAACAATATGCGCAAACGGATGGTTTTTCTTTTTGTTTTTGCTGATAAGTTTGGTTTTTATCTGCCATGATCGAGATAGGTTTTTATAATTCTTCGATCGGAAGGGGTTTTGCATAAAAAAGTTCGCATTCGCTCACGTTGATCAGTGTTGCGGATCAGCCTCAGTCTGAGCTTATCTTCATGTGTCGTCATATTATGCAGCAGGCATTATGCCTGCTATTTCTTTTATAATGAAAACAGATGATCGATCACAGATTCCATAACGGTGCTGATGAAGTAAAGAAGATCAATTATGAAGCCAATAAGGTCGTTGCAATTCTGGAATCAGAGATTAACTCACTTAACAATCAGATCAAAAGAAACAGGGAAGCCATCACAAAGATGGAAGCTGAGTTCGCTGCAGCGGAAGAAGATTCCTACCTTGCGGCTGTCGATTACGGAATGAGCGAGGAAGAAGCAAGAAAACAGGCGGATACTCTTCATCAGAAAAATCAGAACAGTGAAGCTTACGTTAGATCTAAGCAGCTGCTCAAAGAAGAGGAATGGCGTCTTGGCAATCTGAAACTGGATCGCGATATCTATCTGTATTATCTGAATAACAATGAGGAAGCAGAATAGAAAAAAGGCTTTACTGTGTATAGTTCCTTTTTCAACTTTAACTAACGATTCAATGATCTGTTGAAATAAAGATAAAACCTGATGACTTCCAGAATCTGAAGACCATCAGGTTTTCTGTTTGAACTATATGAAGCTCAGATCGGCTGATCACTTGTATCCGGGATAATAGTCATCGATTCTGATCTTTATCTTCGCTTTCTCCGGAAGGACGGATTTTATGTAGACACTGACATAATCACCCGGTTTCGCACCCGGATTTTCATAAGACAATCCGATCAGTCTTGTCCCCGGTATCAATTCAACAGACGTTCCTATGTCTTCGATATATAAGACATGACCGCCGACAATGGTGCCGGGAATGAGTTCGCTTTTATACATTTCATATTCTGCTTTCCATGCTGCAAGAAATTCTGGCGAAGGTCCGGCGCCTGAGACTTTTTCCAGTGTTTCGTCTTTCAAAGAAGAATTTTCTTTCATATGAATTCCGCCTTTCTTATCAGTTAAAAGTCTTTATTTTCTTCTTCCGCCCGGTCCGCCAGAATTACCGGAATTCGGTTTATGCTGGGAAGATGGCCTTGTATTCTGATGACCGTTGCCTCCGAAAAAAATGTAACATGTGCAGTAAATTTCGATTACAAATATATTATATGAAACATTCGAAAAATATGTAATATGTGCAGTGTTTTTAGAATAGCTGCTTTTTATTCGCCAACATCATTCATAAGAACAAAAATACATATGCCTAATAAAAATGCACTATGTTAATGCTGTTCTTAGAATTGAAATCTGGCCAACTATAAAAAGCCTTTAAAGCTTTTTAAATACTGTGTCTACTGCCACTCAACTCTAACTTCGCTGACACGGATAAATGAAGTCCGGCCGGCATAACGGGCAGCATATACATCAACGAATTTTGCTTCGCCGAATTCAAAACCGCGGTGGATATCCGGATCGATTTCCATTTCGCTGCCGCTGGCGATCATCATGAAAGGATCTTCATTAAAATTGTCGTTGTGGTAGAATCCGAACTGCGTTCCGCTTATGGCATAGACTTTAGCCTTTCTGCCCATGAATCCGCCGGCACCGCTCACATTGCTAAGATCCTGATCATTGATCTTGCTGTCTCTCATCTTTCAATCACCTCACATCATTATTCAGAAAATATGGGGCATGGAGCCCTCACCAGTAAAGAATGGCTGAAGCATCGATCCTCTGTTTTTATAATCACTTAATTATATATGTTTGGCTGTTATTCAATGAAAAATATTATTCAAAAACCATCTGACAGAATATAGCAAAACAGAAGCATAAGTTTAAAATCCATTTTCCGGCTGACTTTTTCGCTATGTTCTGAAATTGCATTGTAAGGATCGTTCCTGATAAAGAAAGAAAGAAGATCGAAACTCTGTATGTCCTTACTTTGTTCTTTCTCTATCTTCTTCTCTTGTTCTTCTGTACTCTGTTCTATCTCTGTAGGACAAATGTGGACATCAGCAGACAGGTGACGGACATTGTCCGTCAGACCATCTTCATGCCTGATTTCAGCAATAACTTTGGAATCCTCAGAGCGTGCGATTCTTTTTCTTTGTGCATCCATCGTTTCTGATCCGATCAGTTCCTTAACGGCATTAAGAAGATATACGTTCTCAGAATAGCCTTCTTCCAGAAGATTGTGAGCCCTGAGATAATTGATTGTCATCATGATATTGTTTTCGTCCTCATCAATGATCAGGGCAACTTCCTTTTCAAATGAATCTTCAATTCCCTGGTAGATAATCAGTCCATCATTGGATACTGTCTTTAGCATCATCTTAAGATAGATGATCGTATAGGTATCACCGCCGGCAAGCTTTCTGAGCTTCTTGATCTCCGGCTGATCAAAGAAATCTATTTTCAGATGCATCCAGTAATACTTCCTGGATCCGGATCTGTTTCTTTTATCCGAAGACATATTCGCCTCCGAGATAATGTTTTCTACAAATATCCTTCATCATTTTTCCTTTCGTTTTATGGAAGATTTTATGGAAGATGAGACAGATTTTGACCATTTTTTATGTTTTCATAACTTTTTCTTTATAAACGCTAATCAACGCAAATAATCAAAAAAAGCCTTATTTTAAAGGACTTTCTAAGAAAACATTTTCTTTTAAAGTTAAAACTCTGATTATTCCTTCGTTAGAGTACCATCAGTGCGGTACATGATACCACTTGTGCGATCAATGATACCGGTTTAAATCTTTAAGGAACGAAGCTTATGTATTTAAGCTCCGTGTCAATATCCTGGAGCTGTTCTAACCTGTTTTTCAATCGTTAGAACAGCTCCAGATCCCAAGAATAATAATTTTCATATCGGTACTGATAATCGCTTTGATGGTATCGTTTCAAATGGATAACTGGTATCCTCTTGCCTGCAGTCCTAGTATCAATGCGTTGCAATAATCAAAAACTCTTTATGCCAATAATCTCAATCTAATTCTCCTTCATCCGCAGCCAGAGTATTCAAAAGTGTCTGATTAAGTAATGTCACTAACTTAATCCAGTGACTTCAGTGGGCTTATGACCGCAGTTTCATTGTTTACGATGATGACTGCGGTTTTCTTATGTTTCATTCATGAAGAAAAGAAGATAATCGATATATCTTTGCTGAATTATGGATT
>JAFRJA010000153.1 GCA_017432545.1 Erysipelotrichaceae bacterium | reverse complement strand
CATCATCTTCTGCAATTCAGGACGGTCCTTAATGTTCTTGCCAGATACTTTCTCTTTATAGAACTTATCTATCTTATGATCCCTGAACAGTTCTTCCTGTCTGGAAGTGTTTTGATCTTCGGTAGATACTCTGATGTATGCAATATTGGACATTACTGTTCCTCCTCGTTCTGCCGGAGATAGAACAGATAGATCTCTCTGTCCTGCTTCAAAGCGACAGCTCTCCGCTTGTTGTATTCGATACACTGTTTCAGATTCACAAGCGTTTGATCATTGATATGAGCTGCATACAGATCGTCCCGCTGCATTGCGGCTTCCTTTTCATCAAGACCTGCATCAATAGCTGCAATGTAGAAATCCTCTTCGGAAGCGGCGAAATTATCTTCCATTCTGTTGACGGCTATTGTGTCTTTCTCGATCTGCGCCTGGAGTCGAGTTATCTCATCTTCAATCTCCGCAAGCATATACTCCGCTCTGTCAATCAGCCATTCCTTCTTAATTTCGTTCATTATCTTTTACCTCTTTCTAATGATTGTCTGGATCAGTTTATCATCCATGATTTCAAACAAATCTTTCCTGTAAGGAGACGTGTGCTTTTTCAAAGCTTTTATAAAGTCCGAATAATACGGAAGTTCACAAGAGATATTTCCAAAGAAGTTGTAGAGAGAACTATATCGTATGATCTGATATTTTTCTCCTTGAGTATATTTTTTCAGTTCCTCATCCGGATAACTGTAATCGGGCAGAAAGATATAGTAATGAGGTGTCCTGCCATCTGCTTCCTTCTCGGCAATTTCTACATATTTAGATAGCTGCGACTGAATACTGTCACTTTTTATATCATGTCTGTCTGAATCGACACCGTTTATTCCCGACTTGAGCTTGTTCTCAATGACAACGACATTGTCTTTGTCTTCAAGCCAGATATCAATATTAAAGTATTCTCTTCGGATAATTGGAGACGTATTCATGGAAACGCCAAGAACCTCTTCAGCAAACGAGCAAAACAGTTTTGGATCGTTGTCCAGATAATACGAGATCCAATTTGAATAGGAGAGCTCATCATCCGTTTTCTTAATTATGTCCAGGATATTGCTTGTATCGTCTGTAGGCTTGTTCAGATCTACAGCTCTAGAATTGTTTTTGTTTTGCCACAGGTCCATTTCTTCGATGATTCTTTTCAGTTCCTTATAGGCACGTTCGTGTTCATTCTCATAAAAGTACATCCGTAGAGATTGCTTTGAAAAATTTATCCCTGGGATATAGAAGTGGTTTTCGTTCTTTATCTCTTCTTTTGTATCGACAATATAAAACTGCTTTCGTGCCATGCGATAGCGATTTGATCTAAAAGTTACAAAAACAGTATTTCTTTGTTCGGACAGTAGATTGTTCAAATATACTCCACCGTACATGATTTTGTTATCGGCAACAAGATCCAATTGTCTTTTTGAATCGATTTCGCCAGCGTCCTTTTGTTTCCCTTCCAAAGCCTTATCACTAAGCAGTAGCTGCAAGTCCCCCGCATATGCAAGAACCTCCATGCAATGCTGATTGATCAGTCTAACAAGCAGAACATATTCTGTATTCTTTGCTTTCTGATTGATGATGCCCCAAGGATTTATATAAATATAGTTTTCTCCGGCATCTGTCTGGTAAGTGTTTATGATCTCATGGCCGATATTGTCATCAAGATACGATCCGGCATACATCCTGTCTATTACTATTGTTTTTGAATTATTATCTAAGCTCATAAAACGACGATTCCCTCCGTTTCAATAGGCTATACCCGTATGACATACTTATATTATATGCCAATAGGGTCAAATAAGCAAGAAATGACACATATCTGTGTCATTTGAAAATTTTGGACTATATGAGGTGTTATTATTAGTGTTGACTGCTCTAAAGCATGACTTATACACTATTTTCTATGCTTTCAGTAGCCTAAAGAACGTTTATAAAGGTTAATTTCCTATTATTGAAGCGATATTTTTCGTTGTTTCACAGTTTTAACTCTACCAAATTCAATTGTCTTCTAGCTGAATTGCTCTGATTTTTCGATAGCACATTCTCTTAATGCTTTAAGGCTTGCAACTCGCAAGGTGTTTATGATCAGGTAACAGATATAATACACGCTGTCCGGATCAGCATCCATCTCTTTAATAAAATCCATAACCTGATTGCTGTTAGCTCCGGTTGCTCCGATAACTGCTACATCGAATGATTTCAGATAATCTTTCACAAATTCGATCAATTCAGCACGATTTGAATAGCAGCCCGTCAATTTATCCTCAAAGTAATCAGCAATCTCCTTTAGCTGAAGGTAGTCGTTAAACAAATCCATTTTTCTTTATTCTCCGACGATTGAGTACTTATTTCATGTAATTCCACCTGGTATTGAATTCAGAATAAACACAAACCTTATGTTTAATGCTCAATCGTCTTCTTTATCAAGTTGATCAAGATCGTCGCCGATCGTGAAATGGATATTGCCGGTTTCCAGGTCCATCATCATATTTCTGCCCACTCCCATCATCATGTGGCCGTCTGAATCGAATCCTAAATTGTCATCTCCAAAGATAAAATCTCCATCAGTAATATCGAATTTTGGTCTTGGCATTGTAGATCCTCCTGTTTTTGCGCCTTGATAATTCATATTATTACCGTTCGGATTATCTACTATAGAAAATCCCGGTACTCATCATCTGTATACAAATCTACAATATAGAGAAGCATGTCTGTAGCCTCATCAGTGCGATCGCTATACAGCACAGGACGAGAGAACATATCGCCATAACTGCTTCCGCTTGACTGATAGGTTGAGTAGTTAAAATCTTCTATGGTCCCGTCTTCTTCGGTATCGACGGTCATGTGCATATACGCCAGTCGATAAGCCGACTGCAAAGCATATACGTATTCTGTGTCGCTTCCACCGTTTCCACCTCTATCAATCATTTTCTGAGGCAGTTTCTTTCCAATGAAAGAGGAACTCTTCTTAAGATATCTTCCCTTCAACAGTAAATCGAGTTCTTTTAGTATGTTTTCCGGAGCATAATCCAATTCTTCATAAGAGCTGTATCCCTGAAGCTCCTGGCCAGGGATCATAAAGAATCCGCCGCCCATTCTCTGAACCGTTTCCTGAACAACGCTGATGGCCTCTATTTTTCCTGAGTTGTCTGTTGATATCGCTAGTATATGATAAGCTTCGCATCCGTCTTCTAATGCGCTGAATCTTTTTATCCAGCAGTTTTCAGGAATATAATCCCGAAGCTCATCGTTGCTGTTTTCATAATCGTCGCCGTATTCTTCGTCTTCACTCTCTTCTTCATCATCCAGATCGAGATCCAAATCAACCAGATCCAATTGTGCGGGCTGACTATCGTCTTTTTTCCAGCCGGTGTATAGATAAAAGTTCCTTCCTACTAACGCTTCTGTTGAGATTTCTTTTCCGATATAGGCATCGGTTTCGTTTTCATCCATCATATTTTCATTGATGAGAAAACCCTTTTCGTAAAGGTGGATACCATAATACAGTTCAAACGTTACGAAGTCCCCAACGATATCTTCTTCTGGACCATAAGGAGAGTTTTCGGCAATCAATTCCGCAAGCTTAGCAAATTTCTGCTTCAGTTTTTTGCCTTTGAAGTTTTCCATCAGCCACGCAAGAACGTATGACATATTAATGCTGTGGTATGCGTTTCCTATGCAACATGCCGCAGTCATTTGCATGTGTGTGCACTTTGAAAGCCACGCCCTGATTTTTTCTTTTCGTTCATTCTCTTCGCCGAATAGATATTTCCACTTATCGATATCCTGATTTTCATCTAATGTCCAATCCGTGCGCTGCAAAAAACTCTGATCCAAAACAGCTTCAACCCTGGCGTGATCCATCGCGGAAAAATTATCTATCATGGTGAAATGCCACGCCAGAATAGATTCCGGGGAATGGAAATCATATCCGAACCGGTCCAGATCATTCAGAATTCTCTCTGCAAGATCAGGATATATTGTCTGGACCATATTCTCAGCCGGTGTATTCACAATACTTGGCTCATCATTCTCATAGCGTACAAAGACATAATGCCCTTCAACTTCAAGCATCTCCCATTGGCCATCTCGGGTTCTTCTTATTATTCTGTATTCTGGTTTTTTGTCAGTCATTGTAAGCTTCCTCGCTAATACTCCGGGGTGTTTCGTTTCTGGACCGGATGCCCCAGTGCAGATAACGCGGTTTCCCTTACACCATCGAGCCGATGGTCTTTTGCGATCCTGTCGTATTCATCACACCACTTCAGACATTCTTCATACCGCTCAAGATCCTTGGTTGTCAATGCCAGTCCGTATATCGGCATTGGGCGCTCTGGTGACAGTTCGTGTGCCTTGGCATAGCATTCGTTTGCTTTCTGATATTGCCTTTGACCGCCGTAAACCGCAGCCATATTATTCCAGGCATCATAGAAATCAGGTGCCATTTCTATAATTTCCTCATAAACAGACAAAGCGGCATCTTGTTGTCCGATCGTCAGCATCATGCTTGCAGAAGTATTCAAGAAGATCGGACAGGTATTGTCACAATCTTTTGGGCAATTATCTCCTGGGCAGGTTATTTTCCCTGAAGCATCTCTCCAAACAACGGAGTTTTGATTATTTGTTTTCCGACCAAATATTGCCATGACCAGTTCTCCTATCTATTTACTCTTCGTCGTCATCTTCGTCAAAATCATGAGCGATACTCACTCCAACAGTGTATTGCTCATTCCACCACTCGTCTCTGGTCATAGAGAATTGCTCTTCTTCACCTTCCGGATCGTATTCTTCGTCGTCCGGGTCGATCAAGCATTCATCGCGGTACACATCTTCTTCGAAATATTCCATACTCGCTTCATAGAGTTCCTCAGTCAGTCTTTTGTACCACTTCTGGCATTCGCTCATGATTCTTGGATCCTCGATGTCGTTCAATTCTTCGCCATCAGCGCCTAATTCTTTCAGAATTTCATACTGTTCCTCTGTCACTTCAATGGTTTCGTCGTATCCATCTCCGTCACCCCGACCAGCGGACCACCATACATATACCTCTAGTTCTCTCATTTAAGGCCCTTCCCTTCCTGTTATTCTAAACAACTCACGGTTTTGTGTATCTGATACTTATATTGTATTTCCGGTTTTGTACCATATCATAATATATTCATTCTACGATATTTTGATTTTCATTTATTATTCTTCTGCACCAATGCATCTGATTGTCCCGACGCTTAATTCGATATTCATGTTCTTAAGATCTTCGAAAGTCAGTTTTCCCGAATGGAACTTGTCTAGGAATGCTTCCAGTTCGGATACGTCGTCTCCAAATTGCGGCCCCATCCTCACAAGACAGTCGAAGTCCTGGAAGCGATACATCTGCCTCACTATTTCTCCTGCGCTGCTGCCTTCATATTCTTGTACCTTATGAATCATTCCGCTGAATTCTATCGTAGCTTTCATTTTTTCTTCTCCCCCTATTCTTTATCAATAACAATCGAATACGATACCGTCTTTGGTTATTTCTTTTCCGGTGTTATTTTCAACAAAGGCTTTTAATTCCGAAACGGGATATATGTAGAATCTCCCTGTTTTGATCGCCTTTATCAGGCCGCATCTCCTGAAGGAATCAAGAAGGTTTCTGTTTATTCCCAGGTATGCGCACGCGTCCTTTGTGTTAAGAGCGATCCTGTTGTTCGTCAGTTCATCCATCGTTAATTCTCTCCGCTGTTTCCGTTTATATACCCACCGGGCAGAAGATCATCTGATCTATCCATCATTTCCTTGTTTGGAATGACCCTCTCCGCATCGTTTATGTTCATCGTATCGAAGAAACGGTCAAACACTTCGATCATTTCTTCTGCTTTTTCGTTCTCCGCCAATTGATACCTGCATATCTTGTCTTTGCCTTCTGAATCCTTTGTAAAGAAAGCGATGTCCATAATGCCTCCATCCATTATTCGGCATTCCGGTTCAAGATTCATCCAGTTCCATACTTCAAGCTTGTCCAGGGTTTCTGAGTAGTAATACGACGGATAATGGTTGCTGAAAATCGTATCTTCTGACGGTATTTGCATGTCGTATTGTTCAGGATTCTTTTTATATTCTCTGTATGCCGGCACAAGGGGTTTTCCTATATATAGGCTTCTCTTCGGATATTCATCCTCGGTAATGTCATCAAATTCAACTACCCAGATCGTTCTGTTATAGCCCATAGACCAGTTGCTGGTGGCCATATATTCGATTCTGTAGATTCTGTCAATCTCTTCTTTTGTGATCTCGTTATCACAGGAGACTCCTTTATCGTTTCCAATCATATCTATTTCCTTTGCTAATCCTTTTAGTCTTTCGGTTGTTTCAGAAGACAATTATGTCTTCTCCGTCTTTGTTGACAACCATTTTTGTTTCACCGTTATATGTTCTTCCTTCAATCAGCTGGTGATGAACGATCCATTCGTTTTCAGTTATCGAATAAACATATATGTAGTCTTTCTCTTCTCCAGGTTCATGTTCATCAAAAATGATTAGTCCATCCTGATAGAATCGCTCGTTGAACATATAGCCCGGATCAAAATCGAAGTCCAGTTCTGTTACGATCCTGTTCGATTCCATATCGTAGATGCATTGATATCCGTCATCCCAACCGCCGGTATGGCAGAGAATATACTTCTCGGTCTCATCTATTTCGTAGAGTTCATCAAACTGGCAAGGTACGATTTCTTTTCCAGTCTTATCAATGATTCCCCAGGCTTCGTTGTAGCACCAGTACCTTCCTTTTTCATCGATCGACCAGTCTCCTTTGCAGACGGTTGCTCTTCCATTGCAGAACTGAAGGGCATAGACATATTGCGGAGCAATGACCTCGTTTCCTTCTGTATCAAGCCAGCCCCACATCCCGGCACAGCCATGGAAGTTATGATGATACTGCAGATCCAGTTCACCAAAGAGGCTAACCATAATCAAGCCCTCATCATACCCGCCATATACAGGATAGACAGCCATAGGAGTGTTCTTGTATCTTTCGGGAATGTGCAATGCTTCACCCTTTATTTTGTCAATGAAATAAAGATTCCCATCGCCGTTGATATGACCGCATCCAACATCATCGTTCATGTCACCGATCCAAACATTGTCATTTACTCCAAGCTTTCCTTTTTTCCCCTCCTCACAGTAAAACTTTCCATCATGATATAGTTTGAATCCGGAAATGAAGAAATCGTTGATGAATCTTACAGCGATTCCTCTGTTAGGAAGAACGTTCTGACCAACCGAAGCAGTTGACCAGATCCTGTCTGTAAATGCATGGCTCTCATAAGATATGACTTCATCATTGATCCGGTCATCGTCGATTGCCAATACATATTTTTTCTGCTCTCCGTTATCGAAACCGAGAATCAACGAAAACCTTTCCTTTTCATTTCCCTTAACCGGGATTACAGTTGCTAGCTCTGGGACATACGAAAACAGGTCCTCCGATTCTTTTTCATCCGTGAGAATGAAATCTCTTATATTTATTTCCCCGCCGTCCATCGGATAACTCGTCAGACCCAGGATCTTTCCGTCTGCAGTTGCAACCTCGATCGAAAAGAAACCGTAGCCTTCGATATAAGGTACTCTGCTGTATATCACATCGTTCTTGCTGAGATATCCGATTCTCATATCTCCGTTTTTTTCACGGATTCTTTTCAAATGATTGAAGAATCCGCTATTGAATGCTGTACCGTTGGCACCGTAATCCTTAAAATATGGGTTATGTTTAGTGACTATGTAATGAAGAACATCGTCATCAAATCTGTTATAGGCATACATCAGTTTATAGATGGCATCGATCGTTTCCTTTGCGGGATAAAAGAGAAGGTTCGGTTCGCCGTTGATGTATCCTATCTCCCAGAGTTCGATTCTTCTATGTTCGTTGCCAGAATAATCAGCAACCCTGACAATCGATCTCCCTCTTTCCCTGTATCTTTTCACCTGAAGATAAACGACCAGGGACTTGCTGCCGGAAGAGAGATCGTATTTCAGGAATTTCTCGCAGTAATCCCCATCCAGCAGACTTGTCTTTTTTTGACCGTAGGCAAACATATAGATCGTATAGAAATCGTTCCCTTTCCTGCAGCGGTAACCGATGCAGTCCTCATAAAACTCTCTCTTGAAATAATGGTATCCGTTTTCCCCCAGCCATTTTCTAAAGAAACTGTCTGCGTTTCTCCATATGTAATAATCCGTCGAAAGGTCCTCTTCATCCCAGCCTTCCGCAGTAGTCGGGAGATCGTCCGGAAGATCCTTTTCCTCAACTCTATGATAGATTTCCTCATTAAACTCCTCGCTGCGGGAAAGAATAATATGATCGATCTTTCCTTCTTCAGTAACAGAAAAAACAACTATTGCGACAAGAGCTTTCTCCTTGAACTGAAATAGCCTGATTCCATAAGGAGCTACATTCGGGAAACCGGCTACAGAACTGATGTCAAACTCTTCTTCCGGATATTCTCTCAAATCGATGATCTGATAATGATACCTGGTGCTGTCATCGACATTCGAATCAACATAGCTCATGTGATCTATTATTTCCTGACGATTATGAAAATGCGGGGAGTTTTCGTTATACTCCGATATATATTCACAATCTTCATCCAGGATGTTCTTCAGATCTTCGGCACTGTCTTCGGTAAAACCCTTGGCCAGCCGTTCAGCCAGATCTCTGTAATCGTTAGTGGCATAATTTGACATATTATTACCTCCTAAAAACCCGCAACGAACATCTTCTTGTTTTCTTGAAGAACAAGATCCGTCCATTTCTTGACGTCTTCAAGCTGTTTTCTGAACTTATCACGTTCATTCCAGAACTTCGGTCCGGCGCTGTTTGCCCAGAACAGATAATTCGTTTCATTCCAGTGTTCCTGATCCCAGGTATTGAGATTCCTGAGAAGAGCGAAGAATTCATCAAATGTATCTAAGTTCAGGATCCTTTCAGCTGTAGATAGAATTTCCTTCCATTCGGCATATGAGTATTCATAGTCATCATATATATCAAAAGTAATGCCCGTGCTGATAGCGGAACTAATTCCCAGAAGATCATAGTCGTCATCATCTTCCGAGCTTATGCAAAGAAAGGAATCTGATCCTTCAGGATTCAGCGTCATATATGGATTGCCGACTTTTTCAGCACCCTTATCATTGAAAAATACAGTGCTGCTTTCGGCTTTATACCTCGTGATCAAGTCAATGTGGAGATCTTCCCAGTTGAACAATGCCGGTTTTAGCTCTCTAAAAGATATTGGGCAGCATTCGCCGTTCTGATCAACAACAGCGATATCGAAGAAATCTGCGAATCCATCAAATTGAATGCCAAACCCGCCTTCCAATTTGAGAACAATTCTGGATGCCACTTCAATCTCTTTTCTGTCTTCCGTGTATGAATTCCCGTACATGTCGCAATCGCTTTTGACTGTTTCCGTTTCTACAGAAACGATCTTTTTCCCTATACAATTGGAGAACAGGACGTCGCCATCAACGTGGTTCGGATTGATCCCCGCTTTGGTCCATCGCGGTATCCTGTTCATACTCATCATGAATGCATTCTCTTCAGGAACCAGGATCTCAAAAACATCATTGTCCTCAAACCGGATCATGATCGGTTCGTCTGTCTCCAGGCATCTGTAGAACGTAATCTCGTCATCAATATCCAGATACTCTGAATGCTTTTGACATTCCTCCTCAACAAGGCCTCTCTTTTTTAGGACATCATACGCATGATCTTCAATGCTGTCCACATTCTTGTCATAACCGTATCCGATGACTTCGATCGATTTGATTACTCTTCTCTCCAGATGAAAGGAAGAGATGATGGCATCAATGTCTTCCTTTGAATAAAAGCGTTTTGCCGACCATTCGTCTTTGGAAAACGTGAAATCTGTAAATCGGTCCTTTCCCTCAAGATCAAATAGTTTTTCTAATGCATTGCCGTCTTTTACATAGATTGCTTCATTCATGTTTATACCGTCCTTGGTTGCTCTTTCAGTTTTGATTCTAGTATTCAATATAGGCAAAAAATGCGACAGAAGCGAATACAGATCATACTGAACGTTTTCTGTTGATATGCAATCGTTCTGGATAATCTATATATCTGATTTAAGTTTATACATTTCAAAAATGAAAAAGGTCGCCGGACAGGCGACTTTGATCAATCCATGAATCGATTGTTTAGTAATAGGTTAGTGGCTTAAGGTTTCTTTCCAAAAGAACGAGATTCAGCTGATTCAGATCGTATATCCCGTTCAGAATGAATGCCTTGACGATGACGTCGCTCATACTGGACATGCTGAGAGATGCACCGATTGTGTTAAGAAGGATTTCGGTTTCTTCCATGCTGAGATTCAGCGCCATGCACAAGGACAGCACCGTAGACTTGCTTGGATTGTAGTCCGGATTGCTTCTGATCTTTGAGAACAGGCGCTTGTCGATATTCGCTTTCTTATAGATTTCGACTTCGTCCGCGTGCCTTTCATCGATCATATCAAACAACGTATCAGAAAAAGTTTTTTCCAGTTTAGGATCCTTTTCCTCAAGATCCTGTTTCAGTTCCTCAAAGGACACCTTGACATGGTCAGAATAATCGTTTGCCTTACGGTATCTTTCTTCTCTTTCGCGTCTGTTCTTCTCTAATTCATCATCGGTGGTTTCTCCAAGAGAAAACTGCACGCCATCATCGATATCATAGGAGTATCTTATATCGGATTTATGATAAGAGAATTGGATCGATGGTCTTTGCTGATAGTTGCTTTTGACATAGTCAAAGATCTTGTTGTCGTTTTCTGCATTGATTTGGCCTAAGTATTTCTTGTTGAGAATTATGCGGATATTGATCTTGTCGCCTATATCACCCAAAGACTCATTCAAAGAGGAAACATCCTTTAAAGCCAATGACTGGGGGCAGGGAACAGCAATTGCTGATATCCCTTCTTTTGTAGCAAATTCAGCAGCTTTCCGCAGACATTTCTGATAATCGTCTGTGCTGCATCTAATCCCGATGGTCCTTTTGCTATCAAATCGAATAGGGTCGTTCTTTATTCTGAAAGAGTAAAAAAGCGGTATCGAAAAAACATTGAATGTTGAGCCGTGAAAATATACTCCATATTCATAATCTCGTAATTCCGGGTTGCAGGAATAGATGATCATAACCAAATTTTAACACAGCAAATTTCCAATGATACCTCCTTATTGTGATCAGTTTCATAGATAAAAACCACCTCTTTGGTGGCCCTTATGCGTGTTCAACCATTTTAACGAGCTCTTGGAACCGCAAACTAACTCGGCATCGGTATCAGATGCTTAACCGTCGAGACGTCTTCCTATATCATTATTCACAAAAAATATCAAAAATCCTTAAATTATTGTGTGCATTGTCTTCAATAATGTCCGATTTAACATCAGCCACATCGAATCTGATAATATATTACGCTTTTTCATATTCATGAGTCGTTCTGCCGTTAGTATATCTCTGCGATCAGAACACCCTCTTCAAAGAAAATAAACTTGACACAGCATTTCGTCTCGTCCTTAATATGATCATACACTCTGCCGGCACTGTATGTTCCCCTGGCAACAGAATGTACCGAATTAGCAACATAGCCGCACTTACTGCCGTCTTTCCGGCATACAACGATTGCTTCATCATCGTAATAGTTGTCAACGTCTTTTTTCAAAATCAATTCATCGCCTATCCGCAAATTACATGGTCCCATAAATTCATCAAGATGATTGATTGTAATGTATATCTTCTTGTCCATACATCGTAACCCCTTTATTCTTTATCATTGTATTGGTTCGCTTGTGCAAAAAATATTCCTTTTGTTGCCATAATACATTTCCACAATTGTTGAAAATTCGTATAGAAAATTGAGAGAAATATGAGAATTCCAGGTGTTATTTCTATGAAACAATTAAGTCATGAAAAGGTTTATT
>JAFRJA010000152.1 GCA_017432545.1 Erysipelotrichaceae bacterium | reverse complement strand
TCCCCATACAAAAACAAGCGTCCAATCCTTCAAAACATCACTGTTTAAAGGGTTTAAACGCTTGTCTGAAAACAATTATCTATTTTGAGTGTCAAATATTCAGGAAGTTAACGTTAAATGAAGCAAAATTACTTACTTTAAATTTTAGTAACATTATCTTTTCCCCACTATATGTACATTAATCCTAAAATATAATGCTATTATTGTCAATTATTTTTGCATTTTTTACAAATTTTATACATATTTCACAAAAATAATATCATTTTTAGTGATTATTATAATTAATTGCATATAAAAAGCTGATTCAATACAGAACCAGCTCTTTATAACAAAATTTTTACTTTAAACTAACGCATCGACTTATCGTAAGGCTGTCCGGATGCTTTCGGTGCACGGTCGTGTTTCGACGTAATGGCCAAAGCTACCAGTGTGATGATAAATGGCAAACTCTTGAAGAAAGCTGACGGTAAGCCCAGATTTGCCAGGAATGGGATTCCTGAATAAGCGTTGGCGATCGTCTTACAGAAAGCAAAGAACGCAGCCGCACCAAGTAACGGTATCGATCTCCACTGACCAAAGATCAGAACAGACATGGCCAGATAACCATAACCACCGACAGTCTGTGAGTAGTGAGTCGCAACCGGCAGGATATACATCAGACCACCCATACCGCCGATGAAACCGGCGATGATCAAAGCGGCATAACGGTACTTCTGAACATTGACACCAAGTGATTCGGCAGCCTGAGGATTCTCACCACAGGCACACATTCTTAATCCGAATCTTGTCTTGTTTATGACGATCGCGGAAATGATGAAGATCGCGATACCGATGAAGTTGGTAATATAAGTTCTGGTAAAGAACATTTCCCCCAGAATTGGAATATCGCCCAATACCGGGATCTTTTCGATCAGGAAATCATTTCTGATGGAAAGGTGTTCAGAACCATCCTGTAAGACACGGGCAAAGAAGATACAGAAGGCAGGCGCGAAAGTATTCATCGCCATACCGACGATCGTCTGGTCGGCGTTAAGGTTGATCGAAGCTACCGCCAGTAACAGGGTAAGAAGCACACCCATGATACCGGAGAACAGTAAGGCTATGATCAGTCTCATCTGCCCTTCAACAACGCCATCAAGCCATTGTAAGCAAAGTACACCCCACATACAGCTCCAGACCATAACGGAATCTAGACCCATATGGATAATACCGGAACGCTCCGAGAACATACCGGAGACCGATACGACAAGAAGCGGAATGAAGAAATACATGAAGTATCTGGCAATAAAATAAATCATTTCCATACTAACTTAATTCCTCCCCTGTAACTTTATTGATCTCTTTTTTCTGTTTATTCAGCATTCTTTCCAGAATCATCTTAAGGAACAGTGAGAATGCAGCGAAGTAAATAATAACGGAAGTAATGACAGAGACGATCTCTCTTTGGAAACCGAAGATCTGCATGTAGTTGCCACCAACAGTCAAGAAGGCCAGGAACAAAGCACCAAGGATAGCTCCTAATGGCGAATTGTTGGCCAGACAGCATACCGCAATACCATTGAAACCTTCAGCTGCCAGTGCTTCTTTCATCGTGATATAGGTACCGGAAACGGATAAGTGCGTAAGTCCACCACCCAGTCCGCATAAAGCACCGGAAAGCAGAATAGAGATCATGATATTCTGTTTTGATTTGATACCGGCATAGCGGGATGCTTCAGGGTTCTTACCACAGGCTTTTAATTCATAACCGATCTTGGTCTTTTCCATCAATACCCAACACAAGATGGCAACCAATATAGCGATAAGGATACCGATATCTGCCGTCTTGTTACCACCGGTTATGGCCGGCATGAACCATTGCGGAAGCTTACATGTAGCCGGTATGGCTTTAGTCTGACCTTTCAAAGCATCGTAGCAGTATTCATTGATCCAGTGCATCATATAGTACATCTCTATGTAGTTGAACATGATCGTACCAATGACGACATTGACATTGAAATAAGCTTTTAAAATACCAGGTATGAAAGCCCAGGCCGCACCAGCCAGAGTAGCTACGATCAAAGGAACGATCCAGGCTAAAGGGCCAGGGAAGTCCTTGGATACATAAAGTGAAGTAAGGATCGCCGCTAAAGCACCGACAGAATACTGACCAGGACCGCCGATGTTGAAGATACCGGCCTGGAATGCTACACACATCGCAACACCTGTACAAAGGATCGGCGTCGCAAAGTAGAACAGTGTACCCAGATTCTTGAAACCGCCGAGCTTGAAACCACCGGTGATCAGCGTAGTAAAGGCCGCAAAACCTTTATCCGGATTTGTCAGCATTAAAACGATAAACGCGATAAGCAGGCCACCGACGATGGCTACCAGAGATGACAGGAGGCCTGTATAGTCAGCGATATTGAATTTCTTCTTAACTTTTACGCTCATTGTACATTCTCCTCTCTCTTGACACCGGCCATGTAAAGACCGACTTCTTCAACGGTAACCTTCTTCGGATCGAGATTACCCATGATCTCACCTTCAAACATTACCAGGATTCTATCAGCCACATCCATGACCTCATCAAGTTCAAACGACATCAGTAAGACAGCCTTGTCCTGATCACGCTGTTTGACCAGTTCCTTATGGATGAATTCGATCGCCCCGACATCAAGACCTCTGGTCGGCTGTACGGCGACGAGAACTTCGTTGTTCTGATCGATCTCACGGGCAACGATCGCCTTCTGCTGATTACCGCCGGACATTGAACGGGCCATCGTAATACGACCCTGACCGGAACGGATATCAAACTTATCGATCAGTTCATCGGCATAGGAATCGAACTTGTTGAATTTCAGGAAACCGGTCTTGGAAACAAAATCCGGTTTGAAGTAATTCTTTAAAGCCAGGTTATAGGACAAAGGATAATCCAGGATCAGACCGAACTTATGTCTGTCTTCCGGAATATGTGACATGATCAGATTTCTCTCTCTGATAGATTTCTTCGTATAATCAACACCGTTGATACTGATCGTTCCTTCATTGATCGGCATCAATCCGGTCAGACCATAAATTAATTCACTCTGACCATTGCCGTCAATTCCGGCGATAGCTACGATCTCACCCTTTCTGACACTGAACGATACATCATTGACGACCTTCTTCTTGGTCTCATCATTGATCATCGTCAGATGATCAACTTTAAGTACGACCTCTTTAGGTTCAGCCGGTTTCTTGTCGACATGGAAGCTGACTTCACGGCCGACCATCAGTTCACCCATCTGAGTGGTCGTGGTCGTTGCGGCATCCAGAGTCTTGATCAGTTTGCCACGACGCAAGACCGATACACGGTCAGATACTCTTTTTATTTCCTCGAGCTTATGCGAGATGAAAAGGATCGTATGGCCTTCAACAGCCAGGCCCTTCATGATCTCCATAAGTTCGTCTATTTCCTGCGGAGTTAAGACAGCTGTTGGCTCATCAAAGATCAGGATCTCGGCATCGCGATACAACATCTTCAGGATCTCGCAACGCTGCTGCTGACCGACCGTGATGTTTTCAATCAAGGCATCCGGATCAACAGCCAGTCCGTATTTCTCAGAAAGCTCGACAACTTTTTTACGGCAGCTGTCCATATCAAGGAAAGGACCCTTGACTGTTTCGCTGCCCAAAACGATATTCTGCAATACCGTATAGTTCTGTACCAGTTTGAAGTGCTGGTGCACCATACCGATCCCGAGTTCTGTTGCGACACGCGGATTGGTTATTTTTTCTTCTTTTCCCCTTATTGAGATTGTGCCTTCTTCAGGCGTATACATACCAAAAAGAATAGACATCAGTGTCGATTTACCGGCACCGTTTTCGCCAAGTAAGGCGTGGATCTCACCCTTTCTGATATCTAAAGAGATATCATTACAGGCGATGATACCCGGGAATCTTTTGGTTATGTGACGGAACTCAATAATGTTTTCCGTATTGTCCATAGCGTTTTCCTTTCGTAAGTTCCGCCTATGAAACATAAGCGGTTCCTCTTCAATAAAAATCCATTGAAAAGAATTTTGTTTCCTCTTAAATAAGACAAGGAGGCGCAGTAAACCCGCACCTCCTTAATAATTGATTATTCAGATAATTACTGCTCGAAGTAAGTTACCTTGACATACTTGTATGTATCAAGCGGAGCACCGTTAGTACCTGAAGTTTCTGTAGGCAGAGTATCATGAACAGAGATAGCCTTTTCAACAGTTGCCTTGTAGTCATCCTCAGTGAATGTGTTCCAGTTTTCAGCTCTGTACGGAGCAATGACAGAAGCACCTTCCTTAGCGCCGAGTCTCTGTAAACCGGCATCAGTGTAAGCCTTCCATTCAGCACCACCGGCGTAAGCAGCCTTGACAGCATTATAAATAGTTGTCTCGAGTTCCTTCATAGCAGAAGTAACGAATAACGGTTCGTTTGCAGCACCATCAGCAGCTCTCGTGAAGTATTCATCAGTATCAACACCGACGATCCTTCTGTTGTCACCATCTTTAGCAGCCTGGATAACAGAGTTAACAATTGTACCACCGCAAGAGAAGATAATCTCAGTACCGCTTGTGTACCATTCAGAAGCACGGGTAACGATATCCGGTGAAGCATCGAATGTACCAGTATAGAAGTACTTCATATCGATTGTGCCTTCAGCAAGACCTAATTCTTCAGCAGCATCTTCAGCACCCTCAACGAAACCATAACCGAATCTGACAACAGCCGGAACAGCCATGCCACCCATGAAGGCGAGGTTTCTGTAACCGTCTTTGACAACAGCGTAACCAGCCATGTAACCACAATCCTGTTCAGCGAATGTGATCATAGCGAGGTTATCCTGATGCTCAAGTGAATCATCAGTGCCATCGTAGTCGTAGTCAATGTTGTAGAGGTCATCAGCATCTACGAAAATAACTTTGACATCCGGATAGTTAGGGATTTCCTGGCACAGTGCAGCATCCCAGAGATAACCGACAGCGACCAGAACTTCAGCCTTCATCTGATTTACGGCCTGTTCGAAGATCGTCGTTCTAGATGCATCATCAGAACCAGCAGGCTGTAAGTAAGTATACTTCAGACCTTTTTCTTCGCAATAGTCTCTGATACCGTAGAATGAATGCTCGTTAAAGCCACCATCATAGATAGAACCTAAGTCAGCCAAGAATACGACATCGTAATCTTCATCAGAACCTGTAGGTTCACCTTCGCCGCCATCCTTTTTCTTGCAGCCGAATAAGCACATAAGAAGCAGGACAGCGAGAAGTAATGTAAGAAATTTCTTCATTTTTTCTCCTTCTTTCTTATACAAATGTTTCAAACCAAAAAATCTATTTATTGCAACAGTGATAAATAAGTGATTCGATTCTCCACATTTCTATCCAAATTCTAACATTTCGATTTGAGTTAGTCCAAGGCAACATGCCCTGTTTTCTCAATTAATTATGATCTTTCCTAAACTGTCTACCTTTGGCTCCAGTTTTTCAACTACAAAGGACAGAATAAAGCCCGTCAGGAAGACACCAACCAGCGTTCCGACACCCACGACACCGCCTAAAAGGAAGCCGATCAGAAAGAAAGTCGCATCGGAAAACATCTGTGTATATTTGAGGTCGATCTTCGTCTTTTTAGTCAGAAACAAAGGAATAAACTGGAAACAGCCGATACCCATTTTGGAAACGATTCCCAAACCATAGCCTATTCCGGTCGTGATCAGACCGACCAGTAAGATGATAATTCTTACCGGTAAGGTGGTTGTTTCCAAAGGAAAACTGGTCCTGACCAGAGTCTCAAAGACATCGATCAGCGGCCCACCGATCAGAACGCCGATCAGTGTACCGACCCCCAAGTATTCTCTTATGAAAATGAAGATCAGTATCGCCTGGATCACATTACAGATCGTCGAGATATTTCCATAGGACATGCCACTGATATTATGCAAGCCATCCACAAAAACAGAGATCGGATCTGTTCCCAGCCCACAAGCATAGTAACAGCCGATTCCTAATTCTGAGGTCATTGTCCCAAAAAAGCTCAGGAAGAGACGGATACCAAAAGCCTTCCAGTTTATCTTCTTGAGAAAACCCATTATTCTCTGATATCCCCCAGGTCATCAAGAGAGTCAATGATCTCGATCGCTCTTAAAACGATCTTGGACATCAGATCGACTTTTTTCTGATAATCGTCCTTGTTGGAAGTAGACATTGAACCATAGTGGGAACCAAGATAACCCCCGGTCAGTAATATCGTTCCAGCCCTGATTCCGCCCAATAAGGAAGCGACTGTAAACAAAGCTGATGATTCGTTTTCTACGGCTAGAGCTCCCGCATCGACCCAAGGTTGGATTCTTTCCATATAACCTTCATGAGCACCCGGGGATTCCATATAGAAGGAATCATGAGATCTCACGATACCTAAATAAGGTTTGACATTATATTCTTTACACGCCTGTCTTAAGGCACAGACGACATCGACATCAGCTACAGCCGGGTATTCTTCCGGGATATATTCCTTGGAGGCCCCTTCACCTCTTATAGCACCCGTCGCAATGACAAAACTGCCATCAGGAAGATTAGGCTGTAAGGAACCGGAAGTTCCCATTCTGATCATCGTCTTGACGCCGAGATGATTTAATTCTTCAACGGCGATCGCTACAGCCATCGCGCCCATACCTGTACACATGATCGATACATCGACATCATGGTACTTACCGGTATAGGTCGGATTGCCTCTTGATACAGCTGCAAGCCTGGCTTCATCAAAATGTTTAGCCACCATCTCGCATCTGGCCGGATCAGCCGGCAGGATTACATGTTTGCCGACATCATTTTCATCCAAACCGATATGCCACATCTTGCCGGCAGGATTAGTTAATTTTGCGGATCTATACTTCATACTCTTCCCCTTTGATCAGTTTAGCCATAGCCAGAGTCGCGATCTCAATAATATCTTTAATTCTTCTATCATAATCTTTTTCAAAATCCATACTCTCGCCAGTCGTCAGATTATCAGTTACTACATATACGCAACCTGCCTGCATCTGTAAGATCGAAGCTACCGTAAACATCGTGGCACATTCATTATCCACACAGGCTACACCAACTTTTCGCCATGGCGCGATCCTTTCTTCAACACCATCATGACCATATGGTGATTCTAAGAATAAACCATCATGTGTCCTGATGATTCCGGTTTCAACTTCAAAGCCAAGCTCCTTTGCCGAAGATAATAACGCAAAGAAAGCTTCAAGATCCGATACAGCCGGATATTGGATATTGACATATTCCAAGGTAGCACCTTCACAACGGCAGGCTCCGGTCGGAATAAAGATCGTACCCTGTTTGATGTCAGGATCTATCGCAAAGCAGGAGCCGACTTTTATCATCCGGTTACAGCCGACATGTCTTAATTCTTCTACGGCGATCTCCGTAGGCATACAGCCATTCCCAATCGACATACAAGACATCCTCACGCCATGTTTATGTCCGGTATAGGTTATATATTCACGATGGAAAGCCTGTTTCTTTGCATCATCAAAACTGTCTTTGATGACTTCGATCCTTTCCAGATTTGAAGAAAGGATACATCCATCACCAATCTGTGATGAATCGATACCCAGATGATGAACAGTACCGTTTTTCTCCAATTGCGGGATCGAATCAAAACCATTCTTAATAAGTTCTGCCATTATCTGATCACTCCTTTCTTTTCCATTTCCGCAAGTATTTCCGCTGCCCTCACCGCGATCTTTGAACAGACGAGGATCCTCTTATCCATGAAGTCATCTTCAAAAGCTTCCGGATAGGCTTCGATCGATTTAGGACCTTTATAGTAGATCGTATCTTCGACCATCGAAGTATGTGAAACACAGATACTTCCGCATCTTAAGCCTAACTGCGGCCCAACGGTAAATAAAGTTGCGGACTCATTTTCAACCATCTTGACACCCGCATCGACCCATGGTTTCATCCTTTCATAGGTATCGATCATCGCCGTTGAAGTTTCGCGATAATAGGAATCATGAGCTCTGTATAAACCGACGATCGGATCTTCGCCCATTTCCTTAGCCGCCATGATCAGGGCTTTAGTCACGAAAGGATCGGCGATTGCCGGATACTCTGGTGGCACATATTCATAGGAATTGCCATCTCCTCTGACGCAACCTGTCGCAATAATGATCCGACCAGGTCTATAATCGGTTAATAAAGCTGCACCGGTACCGACTCTGATCAGATTCTTCATTCCGATCTGTGAACATTCCTCCGCCACCGTTGAAACTGCCAAAGGCCCCATGCCGGAAGAAACAACTGAGATCGGTACATCTTTAGGCGTTATACCGGTATAAGTATAATAAGTTCTGCGATTGTTTACGAAATGTGCTTCCTTGAAGCAGGAGGCAATGACTTTGGAACGGGCGAGGTCACCGGGCATCAGTACTGTTTCCGCTATATCACCTTCTTTAAGTCCTGTAAAATATAATCTGCCTTCCTTATCCAGTAATTTCTTTTCTCTTACTCCTAACATTAATTACTCCTTTACGTAACCAGTTCTGATATTTAATTTATGAATAAGCTCGTTACATTTACTCAGAATATACTGTTCATCAAAGTTCTGGATGTGTTTATTGCGTACTTTTAATTCACCAGCCACAAACACCGTATCAACGGCGTGACCTGTACCCGCATAAAGAAGATTACCGATACGATGATCTCTGTCCGTCAAAGAGAAGTCATCTTCCATATTGACTAAAACAAGATCCGCCTGATAGCCTTCTTTAACTTCACCCAGATCATCATAACCTAAGGCTTTGGCCCCGTTGATACTCATCATCTTGAAAGTCGTACCCGCATCCATGACCGTCGGATCAAGGGTATAGGCTTTCTGCAGATAAGAACCGGCCTTGCCTTCTCGGATCATATCTTTAGTACCGGACGATGCCTCACCATCACAGCCCATAGCGACAGGAATACCACATTCCAGCATCTTGGCGATCTTCGGGATACCATCCGAGATCTTCATATTCGTATTAGGACAATGGACCGGGATCGCGCCACGTTTGGCAATTAATTCTATCTCTGAATCCGAAAGCCATATCGAATGAGCCAATAATGTTTTATTATCAAGGATGCCTAACTGATCCAGAGCCTCTGCTTCGCCATTCAGACCGTATTCTTTGGCGACTCTTTCGGTCTCCATCTTGCCTTCACCCAAATGGGTATGATAGATTAGTCCTCTTTCATTGGCCCAGGCTTTCAGGGCTTTCGCCATTTCACCGGATACGGCCGGTAAACCAGCTGGTGCCACGGAAGCCTTCATCAGACCATGGTTTCTGCCATGAACTTTCTTATAAACGATCTCACTTCTTTCCAAGGCTTCTTCAACCGAGATGATCGGTGTTACTTCATTCTCTGGAATATCAGTCGTAGAGATACCGAAAGTAAGTCTGACACCCGCATCTTCAAAAGCCTGTAAAGTGGCATCAAGATGACCGATACCGCTCATCTCATTGATCGTCGTTGTTCCAAATCTTAGACCAGATAAACAACACAACAGAGTCGCATAATAGTAGTCTTCATCAGTCATGTCTTCTTCAAAAGTAAAAAGTCTCACGAGCCATTCCGTAATGACCAGATCATCTAATGGTCCTTTGATGAAAGTCTGATAGGCATGGGAATGGCAATCCACAAAACCTGGCAGTGCCAGCATGTGATGGGCATCGATGATCGTGGCACCCGGACATTCACTGGCCTCGATCTTATCGGCTATCTTTTTGAATTTTCCGTCTTTAATCAAGATGTCTTTTGTTGAAGTTGACAGGTCGTCAAGATCTGCCACATCGGCATTTCTGATCAGAAACTCACTCATATTTTGGCCTCCTCGAATTATCTGTTTTTTCTTCAGGATCTCTAATCCATTTTTATTAATTGTCTTATATGCCTTCTTAAGAAAACAGGCCGACTTATCAAAGCCGGCCAACTTAATTCGTTGATATGAACATCTCGTTCACTCTTATACTTCTACAGAAGCAACTTTTTCTGACTTCATTGTATTATGTATTTTTTGATATCGTCAAGAGACAAAAACAGAAGTTTGTAAGTCCAAACTTCCGTTTTGAAAAATTGATTTTTGTCTGCGAAATCCTAGAACGAGATCTCCTTGTTTCCTGTTACCTTCATGTAGATGAACAGTGAGATAACCGTAGCCAAAGTCAGAATCGTTGCATAGGCCGCCGCAATACCATAGTTACCTCTTGATACATAGGTATAGGTAGCCAGAGTCAATGTGATCGTCTTCAGGTTGTAGAGGATGATCGCGGTTGACAGCTCGGTAATGATCGTTACCCAGGACATGATGGCGCCGGATAAAATACCGTTGGCCATCATCGGGACAGTGATCGTAAAGAATGCCTTTAACTTGGATGAGCCAAGAGAGATCGCCGCTTCTTCGATCGACATCGGAATCTGCTGCAAGGTCGCGGTTGATGATCTGATCGTATAAGGGATACGACGGATGACCAGCGCGACGATCATGATGATCGCAGTACCGGCTAAGACTAAAGGCTTCTTATTGAAAGCCATGACTAAGGCAATACCGACAACGGAACCCGGGATGATATACGGGATCATTGAAATTGTATCGATAACTCTGTTGACCGCATTGTTTCTTCTGACAACCAGATAAGCGATCAATATAGCCAGTAAGATGACGATGATCAGAGCCAATCCACCAATCAAGAAGGTATTAGGGATCGCATTCTTCAGATGGGTGAACGCAAACTTGTAGGAATCAAGTGAGTAACCCGGAATGAAGATCTTGCCTGAAGTCTTCTGGAATGAAGTATACATGACATAGACCTGAGGCATGAACGCAACCAATACCACAAACCAGCAGTAGAAGTTGATCAGGAAGGCCTTTAAGCCATGGACCTCTTTTCTCTCGATCGGATGTAAGGCATTCATCGTGAATCTGAACTTGCCATTGACATAGCGCTGTAACAGGAAGATGATCGCCGTGATGATAATCGCGATGACGGAGATTGCCGCACCGAAGTTATGGTCACCACCTGTTTCCGCAAAGTAGGAGTTATAGATTACGACCGGGAATGTCTGATAACCTTCACCGATCAGCAATGGTGTACCGAAATCCGCAAAAGCACGCATGAAGACCATCAGGGTAGCTGCGATGATCGTCGGCATACAAAGCGGAATGACGATCTTGAAGAAACGGCTCACACCGGAACAGCCCATATTCTCTGCTGCTTCCAGCAAGGAGTTATCGACGTTCTTTAAAGCTCCGGATACATACAGGAAGACAAGCGGGAATAACTGTAAAGCCAAGACCAGCAGGATACCGTTGAAACCATAGATACTAGGCATTCTGATTGGCAAGATGCTTTCAATGAACTTGGTCAAGACACCGCTTCTTCCTAACAGCATGATCCAGGAATAGGCGCCGATAAATGGCGCAGACATCGAACACAAGATAATGATGATCTGTAAAGCCGCCTGACCTTTTATTTCATACATCTGATAGAAATAAGCCAGTGGAATACCGATGATCAGCGTCAGGATCGTCGCCAATAAAGATACTTTGATACTGTTGAAGATCGATTTGATGTAATAGGACTGCGAGAAGAACTTTTCAAACTGTTCCAGGGTAAAAACGCCATTGGAAAAGAAAGCGTTATAAAGAAGCTTCCACAGCGGATAGATCAGAAACAGTGCATATAAGGCCAGGATAAGTACTGAGACTATCTTCCAGACATCAAAGTTTTTAGCTTTTGCGGTATTCATTTCTGACCTTCTTTTTTATAGACATCAAGATCATTGATCACACCTTTGACCAGATTGTATTCACCGGTCTCATTGAAGATGTTGATCTTTTCGGTCTTGATCAACAGTCTGATCTCGCGGCCTTTTTCAATGATCGAATCGATCTGTGATTCCTGAACGATCTCAGCCTCTTCGCTATCAGCGAAATGAACGAAATAGTGCGTATTCAAGCCAAGGAATACCGCATCATCAATGACCGCTTTAATGCCTTCATCAGTCTTGGTATTGACGATGAATTCTTCCGGTCTGATACTAGCCTTGACCTTCTGATTTTTCTTTTCCTCATCTCTGATCGTATCTACTACAACTTCATAGTCACCCGCAAGTTTAAGATAAGTCTTGCCATCCCTTACTACCAGTTCACCATCAAGCACGTTGGTGTGGCCGATAAAGGTCGCAACAAACAGATTTGCCGGACGCTGATAAAGGATCTTCGGGGTACCGATCTGCTGAATATCGCCACCGTTCATGACGGCAATACGATCGGAAACAGCCATCGCTTCTTCCTGGTCATGAGTAACATAAACCGTTGTGATACCAACTTCATTCTGGATCTGTTTGATGACAGTTCTCATTTCCACACGAAGTTTCGCATCAAGGTTACTCAACGGCTCATCCATCAGCAGTACGTCAGGTGTAATAGCCAATGCTCTGGCTAAGGCAACACGCTGCTGCTGACCACCGGAAAGTCTATCCGGCATACGATCGCGATATTCATCGATTTTCATCAGTTTAAGGAACTGATCCGTCTTGGATGCGATCTCTTCTTTCGGAAGCTTACGGTTCTTCAGACCAAAGGCAACATTATCTTCGACAGTCATGTTAGGGAAGATCGCATAGTTCTGGAAGACCATACCGATATTTCGTTTGGCCGGATCCATATCATTGATCCTGGTATCCCCAAAATAAAAATCTCCGCCTTCAATCGAGTTAAATCCGGCAATCATTCTTAATAACGTTGTCTTACCACATCCAGATGGACCAAGAAGGGTGAAAAATTCACCCTTCTTGATATCTAGTGATAAGTCAGAAATGATTATATTATCGCCATATTTCTTTACGGCGTCTCTAATCTTAATATTTACACTCATGATTCTAACCTCACCGTTGGATTAATTAAATATTATTGAGCTTCGTTAAACATTTCAGTCCAGCGTGTCTGCCAAGCCTTCTTGTTTTCACCGCACAGAGCCATATCTTCGTAAACGACATTGATCTGTGAGAACGGAGTCATTTCCTTAGCAACGTTCTGAATAGCTGGGTTGACCGGACGAGCTGTAGTCTTAGCTACTTCCTGCTGACCTTCATCAGAAATCAGCCAGTCAAGGAACAGTTTGGCATTATCCATATTAGGAGCGTTCTTGATGATAGCTACACCGGCTGGGAGCCATACAGCACCTTCTTCAGGATAGACGAGTTTAACGTTTGTAGCGCCATCAACCAAGAGGCCTACACATGGATCTTCATAAGAAACACCAACAACGTATTCGCCCTGAACGACGCCTTTATAGATAGCTGATGAAGAAGAAAGCTGAATACCATCAAGATTTGCGATGAAATCTCTGACATAATCCCAGGCCTTCTCATCATATGGTTCATCACCCATGACTCTTAACATATTGGTTAATTCAGCCCAGGCACTTGAAGAGTTAGCAGGGTCACCCATAGCGATCTTACCCTTGAGTTCCGGAGCTAACAGACTTGCATAACCTTTGAAGTCGTCGATCTTGAGACCGAGTTTTTCATATTCTTCAATATTGATCAATAAAGCAGCAGAGCCATCGAGGCAATAGTGAGTAGTGATGCCATTGAAGTTCTGATAAGCTTCAGGAAGCTTGTCATCGCCTGCAGCTGTGTAAGCTTCAAACAGCGGAACGTAGTCAGGATTGTAAGAGTTGGCATAGTTCATACCACCATACATGACATCGCCCTGTGGATTATCTTTTTCAGCAGCGATTCTTTCCAGACACTCACCGGTACCGGCACTTACAACATCAACCGTAATGCCATATTTCTCACCGAAAGCATAAGCTACTTCAATAAGTGGATCTGAGTTAGGTGAATAGATAACCAGATTGCCACCTGTTACAGGTTCATCACCGCCACCGGTATTGTCATCGGTCTTGGATCCGCCACCTGAGCAGCCGACCATTGCGAAAGCCAATAAGGCAATCAGCAGGATCTTAAAAAAGTTTTTCATTTTTTCCTCCCATGGGCATTTCGCCCTTAATAATATTATATTCAAAGATGAAAGCGTTTACACATAAAACTATTAAAATTCAATAATGTTATACTGAAAACGAGGACAAAGAAATGGAAAAAAGAAAAGTAATATTTGACTGTGATATCGGCTGTGATGATGCGGTAGCGTTAATTGCCTTACTCTTATCCGAAAATGTTGAAGTCATGGCTATCACCTGTGTTAAAGGTAATGTCGGAGTTAAAGATGTCGTGAACAACGCCTTAAAAGTGTCACATTTATGTAAGAAAGACATACCTGTTTATGAAGGTTGCAGTGAACCGATGGTAAGAGATCTGCTTAAAGGACGTGAACATAATACACTCATGCAAAGGGTAAAAATGGAGATCGATGGCAAGCAGATCCTGATCCATGATCCATCCTTCCCTTTACCTTTGCCGGAAAGAAAAGTCGAAGAAAAGCACGCCTGTTCCTATATTATTGACACTTTAAGAAACACTAAAGAAAAGATCGATATCTGCGCCGTTGGTCCGTTAACCAATATAGCCATGGCCTTAAGACTTGATCCGACGATAGTTAATAATATCGAAACGATCTATATCATGGGCGGTGGTTTGTATATAGGAAATCGTACACCTTTAGCCGAGGCCAATTTCTATGATGATCCGGAAGCTGCCGAAATAGTACTGACTTCAGGAGCACATATCGTCTTATGTCCGATCGAAGCGTGTGAAATGGGCGGAACCTATGATCAGAAAGATCTTCAGGACATAAAAGATACAGATAATAAGATCGCTGACTTCCTCTATGAGGAACTTCAGGGTTATATCAACAGATGTAATATCCTGTTTAAGGGAGATGTGCAATCATGTTGTGTATATGACTATGTCGCGGTAGCGCCGCTGATCGATGAAAGTATAATTGCCGAAATGCATCGCGATGTCGCACATGTCGACATATCGGCCGGTATGGCTGATGGCCAATTAGTCATTGATCGAAGAGGAATGTTCAAAGCTGAAAAACCGATCGACATCATCTATAAAGCAGATGCAGATAAATTGCATAAGATACTGCTTGATCTGCTGAAAAACAAATAAAAAACTCATCTTTAGATGAGTAGTCTGTCCAAACAGGACACCCATGCGGCAACGTACTTAACATACGCTTAAGGCTTGCTTACCGTTCTCATGGCCTTACGTCCTGATTAATTATTACATACTTACAAATATGTAACAAGTTATAAAGCTATTAACAATATACAAGAGTTGCGAATCGCAACTCTTGTATTGTTTATTGTTGTCTCTTGTCTTCTTCAATCAGAACCTTCAGTGCCTCACAGGCAACTTCCACCGATTTCTCCATTTCCGTGAAAGCCATGATCGCCCCTGCCCTGCATCTTCGGATCGAAGAAATTACAAACAAAGCCGCACACTCCATTTCCGAAGATACGACGTGTCCTCTGCGCCAGGCTTCCCAGCGTTCCTTTAATCTGGCTTCGGCAGGCATCGTTTCCGGAGAATGCTGGCCATAGAAAGAATCCTTTGATTGCGTGATGCCTTCCAGAAAGTTATAACCAAGTTTCCTGGCGCTGTCAGCTAAAGCGGCCGTAACATGTCTGTCGGCTACCGCCGGATATTCTATCGGAATGTAGTGGATCGTGGTTCCTTCATCTCTGACCGCCGCATTATTGATGACACCATCGAGACTTTCATCATATGATTCATCACAAACTCGGCCCGCTGTACCGACTCTGATAAAAGTATCGGCACCGCACTTAATCAGCTCTTCCACCGCGATCGCTGTTGAAGGACAACCCATACCGGTAGAAGTTACCGAGACTTTTTCCCCATTGAGATAACCGGTCCAGGTCTTGTGTTCTCTGTTATGAGCGATCAGTTTCGCATCATCAAAATATGTAGCGATCAGATCGGTCCTGAAAGGATCACCCGGCAGTAAGACATATCTGCCTACATCACCCGGTCTGATCTGAGTGTGATATTGAAGCTCCGCATTCTTATCAAAAAAGTGTCTTGTCATATTTACCCTTTGAAGCCATAACCGTCATCATCGACGACGAAGTTACATTCCGGCAACATTTCTCTTAAAGTGAATTCCTTATATTCAGTTTCACTCTTGCCGCAGATGATCTTGAATTCATCAGGCTTGCAGAACTCGGACATGACCTGGCGACAGACTCCGCATGGCGTACAGTATCCGGTCGAGCCTTTTTTCTCATCACCTGCTACGATTGCGATCTTCTCGAAATTGTATTCACCTTCTGAGATCGCTTTAAAGAAAGCTGTTCTTTCCGCACAATTGGTCGCGGTAAAACCGCTGTTTTCAATATTGCAGCCAAGATAAACTTTACCTTCCTTAGTCAGTAAAGCAGCTCCGACTTTCCAATGTGAATATGGCGCATAGGCATATTCACGGGCTTCAAAAGCTTTTCTGATCAGTTCCTCATTACTCATCTTTATCTCCACATGAAGAATTCATCGATGAGATCCGCATAATGGCCTTCAACGATCAGATGGTGATTACCGATAGATTCTCTCAAGAAGTAATTTGCACTCTCATCAAGCTTAAGTTCGATCTGGGTACGGCACAGATTGTATTCCGTGAGATTACGCAAGAGTGTACCGTTAGTTGCCATATATTTATCTAATAAACCGCTGGCCTTGAAGACTGTGACCGGACCTTCAGTCAGTTTGCCACGGAAGGCAACACCGATCTGCGATTCAAAGTGGGTCATGATCTCAAAGTCTTTAGGCATACTGATCGGAAGTGTGCAATGCGCAAAGACGATCAGATCCTTTTCGGCATCTATTCTGCTTGGGTTAGCCATGAATACCGGCTGGCCAGATAGTTCACCAATTATAGCCATTGATAATAAAGCCGGTACATCACCTTCACATGCGGCATAGATTCCTTCGGAGTTCAGGATAGCCAAAGCAGCACAACCTGTGGAATGAACGGTATCAAGAAGATCAAAACATCTCACCGTAACCCCATCAAGTTCATACTTATCGACGATCCTTCTTAAAGCACCATAGATGTATAATGCTTCTTCGATCTCTTTCGCATCATAGTTCTTGGATTTGATCAGTTTTGTATATTCGTTATCGACATATTCTCTCTTTTTGATCTCGCTGAAGAATTCCTCCATGGATACATCGATGATCTCAATATTATTGAGACCTTTTGATTTCTTCGCATCCACATTAGAAGAGATCAGCCAGTCGGAAGGTTCACCGACGCGGGCAACTTTGAAACCGTCGAGTTTTCTCTTAGCTTTAAAGACGCGGGCCAGATCTTTTAATCTCTTGGCAACAAACTCATCGGTGCCATGGATGATCTCACCACGGATATTGTTCTGACGCAGATAAGACAGTATTTCCATCGAAGCAGCCAGTGAGTTATTGGCTCCGGTCGTCAGCAGGAAATAAGGACTAGGCAATTTGTCCATATCCTTGAGGAAGATACTCTCCGTTCCGCCACCACCGATGAAATCTACGATCATGTCATAGTTGCGGATATTATCTAGATCCGTAACTTCAAACTCAAAACCCGTCAGCTCACTCAGCTTCTGCAGCCAAGGAAAATTGTTTTCATTGGCGATCTCAGCAGCCGCGGTTGATGAAACTACATAATAAACTCCAATTTTCATATTATTGTTTTCTCTCTTTCTTCTTAATTAAATTCTATCAAAAATAAACAGGAGAAATTCTCCTGTTTACTTAACTGTAATGATTTTCATGAAGTTCGCTGAACCTTCACCTGTCGGATAACCGGCCGACAGAATGATCTGAGCTCCCGGTTTGATGCCATAGGACTTGACGACACTGGAAGCCAGTTCGTCATCGTTGGTCATATTGTTTTCGACATAAGAAAAGATCGGTTTGACGCCCCAGTAAACTTCCAGCTTGCTTTGGGTCGATTTGGTAAAGGTTACTGCAAAGATCGGAACCGGTGGACGGTATTTAGATATACGTCTGGCCGTGGTACCACCTTGCGTAAAGACGACGATAGCGGCGATATCAAGAGTTAAAGTCGCATCGGCGATCGCGATACCGATCGCATCCTGGATCGTCTTGTTGTTGGAAGTCTTGGCGTGGTCAAGATTTTCACGATAGTGAATGATCTTTTCCGTAGCTGCGGCGATCTTAGCCATCGTTTCAACCGCTTCGACCGGATATTCACCGGCTGCCGTTTCGGCTGACAGCATGACCGCATCGGAACCATCAAGGACCGCATTGGAAACATCGGATGCTTCGGCTCTGGTACAACGTGGGTTGTTGGTCATGGAGTCCAGCATATGGGTAGCGGTAATAACTGCCTTACCATAACGGTTGGCAGCTTCGATGATCTTCTTCTGATAGATAGGAACGAAAGCCGTTTCTACTTCAACACCCAAGTCACCTCTGGCGACCATGACTCCATCAGCTACTTCCAGTATTTCTTCCAGATTGTCGAAACCTTCCTGGTTTTCGATCTTGGCAATGATCTGAATCTTAGGTTTGCCCATTTCGGTGATGATCTTTCTGATCGCCATGACATCTTCCGGTCTTCTGACAAAAGAAGCCGCGATGAAGTCGACGTCATTGAGACAACCGAAACGGATATCTTCATCATCCTTTAAAGAGATAAAAGGCATGGAGAGTTTTACACCCGGTACATTGCATCCTTTTCTTGAAGCTAAAGCTCCGGTTACTTCCACACGAGCCTTGATCTCATTGCCGTCATTCTCCAAAACCGTAAGACGCTGCTTGCCATCATTGACTAAGATATAGTCATCCGGTTTGACATCATCAAACAGTTCTTTACACTGGATCGTAAAACGATCATGTGTACCGTCGATATCTTCTTTCTGGATCGTAACGATCTCGCCCTTCTGATAGTTTTCGACATCGTTGACGAATTTGCCCAGTCTGATCTCCGGACCCTTGGTATCGAGCATGATACCCAGATTGATCGCATTTTCTTTTTCTACTTTTCTGACCAGATTGATACGTGCAAGATGTTCCTCATGTGAACCATGCGAGAAGTTCAATCTTACGACGTTCATACCGGCATTTGCCATTTTTAAGATCGTCTGATAGTTGTCCGAAGCCGGACCGATCGTACAGATGATCTTCGTCTGTTTATTAATCATACTTTCATCCCCCACCAGATAATTATATATCTTTTTGTAACCAGTTTCGTATCGTGTCCAGCTTTTCCTTGGCCTTGGTATAGCCGTGGTAGTAAGCCAGATTAAGTTCCTTTTCATCCGATTCCAGTCTGCCCACTTCCTGCATCGTCGGACGGATGATGATAGCCCTTCCCTGCGCTTCAAGTTCCTCTGCCAGATCGACCTGATCGTGATAGAGTTTCGTCCTTCTGGCCAAAGCATCCAGGAAGTTCGGATAATCGGCATAGAGTTTTCGGAAGATAGCCATCGACAATTCGTTGACCCTGGAATAATTGCCTTTCTTGCGGGTCAGAATTATGCATAATTTATCACAACCCTGTTCCAGAGCTCGAACGATCGGGATCGAGTCACAGACTCCACCATCAAGATAAAGCTGTCCATCTAACTCGACCGGCGCTGTCAGACCAGGTATCGAACAGGAAGCCTTGCCGATTAATCGGCAGCGGTCAGGATCATCGCTGTGCATGTATTCCGCCTGTCCTGTTTCCAGATTGGAAACGACCATTTCCCAGGCGATCTTGGAGTTCATGAAATCATTGAAATCATAATTGTACAATTCGGTATATTCATAGAAGACCTTGTCCAGGTCGACATATTTATGAGAATCGATCATCTGACGAACTCCGAAGAAGGCGTTGGCAGGATCGGACTGGATCATACTGTTGCGGATATACTCACGTTGCTTGCCGACATAGCCAAAAGTATTGCAGGCGCCGGCACTTACTCCTACAACATAATCAAAATCAATATTTTTATCGATGAAGCAGCAGATCGCTCCGCCCGTAAATACGCCGCGTAAGCCTCCGCCCTCCAGCACTAAACCAACTTTTGACATTCTGCATCTCCTGATAACCAGATTGGTTACCTAATTAATAATATCACTATCAGCTCTTCCAAAAAAACATCGCCATTTCTGACGATGTCTTATTAATCAAGTTCAGCCTTGCCGGTATATAACTGATAATAACGGCCCTTCAAAGCGATCAGATCTTCATGATTGCCTCTTTCGATGATCTCACCGTGTTCAAGCACAATGATCGCATCAGCATTTCTAACCGTAGATAATCTATGGGCAATGACAAACGTCGTTCGGCCTTTCATCAGTTCATCCATTCCCTTTTCAATCAGCTTCTCGGTGTGGGTATCGATCGAAGAAGTCGCTTCATCAAGCACCATGACCGGAGGATCGGCTACGGCACAGCGTGCGATATTGAGCAGCTGTCTTTGACCCTGGGAAAGATTTGTGCCATTGGCACTCAACATCGTCTGATAGCCATGTGGCAATCTTTCGATGAAAGAATCCGCATTACATAGTTTAGCTGCCGCAATACATTCTTCATCTGTCGCATCAAGTCTTCCATAACGGATATTGTCCATAATCGTTCCGGAGAAAAGATTGGTATCCTGAAGAACCATACCAACTGATCTTCTTAGATCATCCTTGGCGATCTCCTTGATCGGAATACCATCGAAGGTGATCATACCCTCACCATCATCGATATCATAGAAGCGGTTGATAAGATTTGTTATCGTCGTCTTACCCGCACCGGTAGATCCGACAAAAGCGATCTTCTGACCCGGTTTCGCATACAGCGATATATTTTTCAGGATATCTTTCTTTTCGTTGTAACGGAAAGTCACATTGTTCAGACGGATATCACCTTTAAGTTCAGTATATTTCGGCGGATCGATCGGGATCTTCCAGGCCCAGCGATTGGTCTTCTGATCAGTCTCGATCAGTTCTTCTTTTCCTTCTTCAACATTAACGAGTTCTATGATGCCATAGTCAAGTTCAGGCTCAAGTTCCATCATATCAAAGACTCTTTCTGCGCCCGCCAGCGACATCATGATACCGTTGAACTGTTGTGACAGGTTGGAGATCGGTCCGGCAAACTGTCTGACGAACAAGAGGAAGGAAGCCAGATCACCGATCCGCATCGTTCCATCAATGCACATCTTGCCGCCGACAACGGCCACGATCGCATAAGTCACATAAGCCAGGTTGGCATTGATCGGCATCAGCATTGACGCATAGGCGTTGGTCTTGACTGAATAGTCATAAAGCTGTTTGTTATAATCTTCAAAACCCTTGATCGTTTCATTCTCATGATTGAAGACTTTGATGACCTTTTGACCTGAGAACATCTCTTGGGCATAGCCGTTGATATTTGAAACCTGACGCTGCAGACCCGCAAAAGTCTTTCTTGAACCATGAGCCAGGAAATAGGTTATGGCCATCATACCCGCAAAAGAAGCTAAGACAATTAAGGTTAATGAAACATTCAAAGAAAACATGAAACCGAAACAACCGAGCAGTGTGATCGTGGTCTGAATGAGTGTTGGGAAACCATCGGCGATCATCGGTCTGATCGTATCGATATCATTGGTGTAGTAGTTCATCACTTCGCCATGAGTCCTCGTATCAAAGAACTTGACCGGCAGTTTTTCCATTACTCGGAAAAGATCCTGACGCATGTAGTTAAGCACACCGGTCGAAACGATCGAGATCAGTTTCGTAAAGGCAAACGATGAAAGCATGCCACTCATATACACCGCGACCATCACCCACAACATTCTTATAAAGCCACTCAGATCAGGATTCTCAACCCCGATATAAGGAACGATATAGTTGTTGATGATCGGCGTAAACATGTAGGAACTGATGACCGTCGCCAATGATGAAAGCATCGTAAAAACGATCGCCAGGATAAAGCGGAAACGGAAATGTTTATTGATGTAGGAGAAAGTCCGGGCAATGGTACCCAGGACATCGTTGGCTCGTGATGTACGAAGCTGTCTGTATCCTGTGTCTGCCATTATTCCAAACTTCCTTCCATCTGGGTATTGTAAAGATCGCGATACATATCGTTTCTCTGCATCAGTTCTTTGTGATTGCCGATATCTTCGATCTTGCCATCGTTCATGATGATGATACGGTTGGCTTCTTTAATTGAAGCGACACGTTGGGCAATGATGATCGTCGTCATGCCACCGAGCTTTTCTTTCAAAGCCAGCTGGATGCGATGATCGGTATCGGTATCAACGGCACTCGTTGAGTCATCAAGAATGATGATCTTCGGGTGTTTAAGTAAAGCTCGGGCAATACATAGACGCTGTTTCTGGCCCCCCGAAACATTGACACCGCCCTGACCCAAGTCAGTCTCATACATCTTCGGCATGTGTCTGATGAACTCATCAGCCTGCGCATACTTGCAGGCTTCCACGATCTGTTCGTGAGTCGCTTCGGGGTTACCCCAGCGCATATTTTCTTCGATCGTTCCCGAGAACAAGGTATTTTTCTGTAAGACCATCGCGACGGCGTCACGCAGGTTCTTCAGTTTGTATTCTTTGACATTATGACCACTGACCAGAACTTCACCTTTGTTCGCATCATAAAGGCGTGGGATCAGCTGAACCAGTGTCGTCTTGGAGGCACCGGTCGGACCTAAAATACCGATGACCTCACCCGGTGCGATCTTGAGATTGATATCGGATAATACATATTTCTCACCTTCCGCGGCATACTTGAAAGAAACATCGCGGAATTCGATCGAACCATCGTCGACCGTTAAATCAGGATCGGCATTCTCATCAGAGATCGCCGGTACTTCTTCCAGGATCTCATTGGCACGATCAACTGAAGACTGAGCCATGATGATCTGTAAGAAGACCGTGGAAACCATCAGCAAGGAGAACAGGATCGCTCGGATATAGGAAAGATAAGCCATGAAATTACCGGTCGACATCTCACCAACGATAACACTATTACCGCCAAACCAGGCGATCGCGATCATACAGGCATACATGACCAGTTCAAAGAAAGGTCTGTCAATGATGACGATGTTTTCCGCAAAGCGCTGAGCCTTGGTTACAAGTGAAGAAGAATTCTCAAATTTTTCGTTTTCATAATCTTCTCTGACAAAAGTCTTGACGACTCTGATACCTTCGATGTTTTCCTCAAGATTGGCATCCAAAGCATCAAATCTCAGCATCATCGCTCTGAAACGCGGATGAGCCTTGGTGTAGATGAAGACTAAACCGATCGCTAAGATCGGGATCGCTACCGCAAAGATCATCGCCAGTTTACTGTTGATGGCAAAGACAAAATAAGCAGATATTATAAGGTTGAATGGCGCTCTGATAAGCATTCTTACGATCGACACATAAGCCATTCTCAACATTCGCATATCGGTCGTTAAGCGCATGACCACGGTCGGGACCGGATACTTTTCGATATTTTCAAAACTGTATTCCTGGATCTTGGCAAACATGGCCGAACGGATATTGCGCACAAACCTTGTGGAAGAAATAGATGAACAGAGTCCTGATAAAGCTCCGAAAATGGCTCCCAAAAGAGCCAGACCAACCATATGAACACCTCTTTGCCAGATATAGTTCATATCTCCGCCGAGCTCATAAATGCCTTTATCGATTATATCTGACATGACAAGCGGGATCAGAGCATCAACAATGACTTCGCAGATCGTCAGAGCCGGTCCTAAAAGAGCTGCCCACCAGCCATCTTTGGTATATTTTTTTAATAGCTTGAACATAGCTAAATATTATCACATTCAGGAAATTTTGTTTTAAAATAAAATCATAAAAGGAGAAGTATAATGAATCTTTTACAATTATTACTAGGATCATTAACTACTGATGATTCAATCAATTCCGTTTCAAAGAAAACTGGCTTATCATCTTCTACTATTTCCAAGTTGCTTATGATTGCGGTTCCGCTTCTGATCTCTTACATGACCAAAAATGCTTCCAAGAAAGACGGTGCTCAGTCATTATTAAGCGCTCTTACTCAGCACACCAGCTCTGCAACTGTATCCAATCAGATCAAGAATGCAGACTCTGATGATGGTGCCAAGATCATTGCCCACATCTTAGGCAAAGATAAGAACCAGATCATCAACAACCTGGCTTCTCAGGCTAACATCTCAACAGCTCAGGTCAACTCTGTTTTAAACAATATTGCCCCAGCTATCCTGAACAGCTTATCAACTGCTACAACTGCAACAGCTAACAAGCCAAAACCTGCTTCACCAAAAGTAGACCTTTCTGATGGTATCGATCTTTCTGATATCGCCGGTTTATTAGGTGGTGCCAATGCTTCCAACTCCAATGCCAATCCGGCAGCCGGCTTACTCGGCAGCTTACTCGGCGGCAGCTCAAACAACAACGTTTCAAGCCAAATGCTTAACATGTTAGGTTCTGCTTTAGGTGGCACTTCACAGCAGCAGACTCAGCAGAGTGCTTCATCAGTCGATGGTTCACAGCTGCTCGGTTTACTGACTTCTTTAATGAAGTAAGCTTAAACTGAATACAATATAAAAAACAGCACTCAGGCCAACAGCTTGAGTGCTTTATTATATATGGTTATATCGACCTTGTCTTTGACCTTGGCCTCTTCACCATCCAGAGTCCAGACCAGATCCTTATCACACTCGATAACGATGTGATCGGTGTGATAGTTGTGGATGAAACGATTACCCTGTAACAGGGTACTGAAGATATCCGGCGCATCGAAGATGGTCGGCACATAGTCGACGATCATCACATTGAACAAGCCGTTATCGATCCTAGATTTCTTCTTACTCGTAAGTTCCATCCCCGCAACTCTGTTTCCTGAATAAACCAGACCAAACAGGATGTCTTTCTTATATTCCTTATCATTGACCCAGTATCTGATCGAATGTTTCTTGATTTCTGCTAATTTGCCAATTCCTTCTAAGATATAAGCTATATTGCCTAAAGCCTCCTTGGCATCTCTTTTAGTTGTAAATGGTACATCGCACATCGCTCCGAAGGCAGCGACATAGTTGAAGTAACGGCCATTGAAACTTCCTACATCAAAGCCATATTCCTTACCTTCACAGATCCTTTTGGCAATATCCACAAAATCAGTACCCAGATCGAAATTCGAACCGAAGTCATTCATCGTCCCGCTTGGGAAATAACCTAAAAGAGGTTTGTTTTCCTTTTTCATCAGGGCATTGGTGACTTCGTTCATTGTCCCGTCACCGCCAAAGACACAGATCAGATCATAGTTGGTTCTGCTTTTCATCAGATACTCATAGGCATCATTTTTCTTCTGCGTGACATAAACAGAAATATTGTAGCCATGGGCACAGAAAATATCCATGACATCGATCAGTTTGGCCTTGGAATTTCGTAATCCTGAATGCGGGTTGATCAGTAACAGAAGTTTCATACTTTTTATTTTAATGTCTTAAATAGTATTCTTCAATTATAATAATTGTTATATGTTAGAAGTCAGTGCCGGTGCCATCGTATATACGATCCTCAATTCCAAACCATATTACCTTGTCATATGCAATCATGATGGTGACTGGGGTTTCCCCAAAGGACACCGGGAAGAAAACGAATCTATAAAAGAGACTGCTTCAAGAGAGATTCAGGAAGAGACCGGGATCAGAGTTGATCTTGATGATTCGTTCATGAGGGCTTTAGAATATGTTCTGCCTGACGGAAACGACAAGATCGTTTATTACTTTCTGGCCAGCTACAAAGACCAGAAACCTGAGAAACAGGAAGAAGAAGTTAAAGAGATAAAGCTGCTTCCCTATGAAGAAGCACTCAAAATATTAAGCTATGATGATATGAAAGAAATATTCAAGGAGGCCCATAAGGTAATTTCAAATGAATAAAAAAGATCTGATCCAAAGTCTCAAATTTGTCCTCTTCTCCGCCTCAGCCGGAATCATTCAACTCGGCTCTTTTGCCCTGTTCAACGATGTGATCAAAATGGGCTGGTGGCCTTCCTATCTTATTTCACTGATCTTATCGGTTTTGTGGAACTTTACCCTAAACCGCACTTTCACTTTCAAATCGGCCTCCAATGTGCCGATCGCCATGGCCAAAGTCTTTGCCTATTATCTGGTCTTTACGCCCTTAACGACTATCCTGGGAAATTATCTGACCGGTACCTTACATTGGAATGACTATCTGGTTACCCTGATGAATATGGCTCTTAATCTGATTACGGAGTTCTTCTATCAGAAATATTATGTCTTCAAGGATGCTTTAAAAAAATAAGACAGATTATCTCTGTCCTATCTCAACTATTGTTTTCTCTAAAGCCTCTGCCGCCAGTAATACTGTCTTCAGGCAGGCTTTTTCTTTTGTATAGTACTTTGGTTTGATCTCCCTGCACTCTGTACCGCCAAGGATCTCTCTGAAGTTTCTGATGAGCTTTAGAAACATCGGCCTGAGTTCTTCCTTTTCCTTACGGGCGTTTTCTTTGACAAGCATCTTGCTTAAAACCGCAACACCCGCAACCAGAGATCCGCAGGTCAGACCGCTGAACATCCCGCCGCCATAACCACCAAACAGCAGCAGATCATCATCGCTGATCTTAAGATCATAATATTCGTTGGCTGCCCTGATGATCGCTTCAGAACAGTTATAGTATCCGTCTACGAAGTAATGTTCGACCAGTTTGAGGAAATCAGTCATCAGAATATGCCCTGCTCATACATCGCCTGAGCGACTTTTTCAAAACCGGCGATATTGGCTCCGGCGATCAGGTCATAACCTAAACCATATCTTTGCGCCGCATCGACTGATTTGTTGTAGATGTCGACCATCATGCGTTTCAGTCTGTCATCAACTTCTTCTTCGCTCCAGCTGAGTCTTTCAGAGTTCTGTGACATCTCAAGTGCCGAGACACCGACACCGCCCGCATTGACAGCTTTTGACGGGGCTACGATCACATCATGTTCCTTGAGGTAGGCAACGGCTTCATTGGTCGTCGGCATATTGGAGACTTCAAGATAGTACCTGACACCGGAGTCTACGATCTTCTTTGCTTCTTCAAGACCAACTTCATTTTGGGTTGCAGAAGGCATATAGATATCGACATCCTTGACGCCCCAGAACTTTTTATTCGGAACGAATTCACAACCGAATTTATCAGCATATGATTTCAGGTTTTTGGAATTGCTTTCACGAAGTTTCAGGATGAAATCAAGTTTCTCCTCGCCGGCGATACCTTCTTCATCATGAATATAACCGGCCGATCCTGACATATAGGTTACCTTGGCCCCGAGCTGTTCAGCTTTCTTCATGATGCCCCAGGCCACATTGCCATAACCCGATACTGCGATACGTTTACCTTCCAATGTATCGTTTTCATGTTTGAGTACTTCTTCAAGATAATAGATCGCCCCATAACCGGTCGCTTCCGGACGGATCAAAGAACCACCATATGATAAACCTTTGCCGGTTAAAACGCCGTTTTCAAAAGCACCCTTCATGCGACGATACTGGCCATATAAGAAACCGATCTCTCTTCCCCCGACGCCGATATCACCAGCTGGCACATCAACATCCGGACCGATATAGCGATATAAAGCGGTCATGAAACTCTGACAGAAACGCATGATCTCATCATCAGACTTTCCGGCCGGGTCAAAATCAGAACCGCCCTTGGCACCGCCGATCGGCTGACCGGTAAGTGAATTCTTGAAAGTCTGTTCAAAGCCTAAGAACTTCATCAGTGATTCATTAACGTTACTCTTGAAACGCAGACCTCCTTTATAAGGACCGATCGCCCCATTGAACTGGCAACGGTAACCGACATTGGCCTGAACTTCACCCTTATCATCAGTCCAGACAACGCGGAAACGGAAAAGTCTCTCCGGTTCGACCATTCTTTTTAAAATATTGGCTTTGACATATTCCGGATGAGCATCAATGACCGGTGCAATGGAAGTCAGTACCTCCTGCACAGTCTGAACAAATTCCGGTTGATCGGAATATTTGTCTTTAACATAGCCTATTACTTCTTCAACATACTTATTCATAACGATACCCCCGAAAAAATATATGCACTAATTATAACTCCAAATGTTAGAATGGTGATACGAGATTAAAAAAATATGGAAAATATCAGAATCAGAATTACGATGGAAAACGGCAAGGAAATGGAAGCTGAACTCTATCCGGAAACAGCTCCGGAAACCGTAGCAAATTTTGTGGAACTGATCAAACAGAATTTCTTTGACGGTATCATCTTCCACCGTGTTATCAAAGGTTTCATGATCCAGGGGGGCGATCCAACGGGTACCGGCATGGGTGGCAGTGAGAAAACGATCAAGGGCGAATTCCTGTCCAACGGTTTCGTCAATGAACTCAAGCACACCAGAGGAGTCTTATCAATGGCTAGGACCATGGATCCCAACTCCGCATCTTCGCAGTTCTTTATCATGCACGAAGATGCCCCACATCTTGATGGTCAATATGCCGCTTTCGGTAAGATCACCAAGGGTATCGAAGTCGTCGATGAGATCGCAGATTCAAAAACGGATTTCCGCGATAAACCGATGGAGCCTCAGCGTATCAAGACGATCGAGATCATCTGATAAAAATACGCCTTACGATCATCAGATCAGTAAGGCGTTTTCTTATACTATTTATTTTTATCTTGTAAAGCTTTTGTCTTCTGCTTGTTTTCGTACATATCTTTATCGGCCCGACGTATCGTATCGTTTACCACTTCATCCTGTTCAGGATCAAAATCAGCCATACCGATCGAGATACGCGGTTCTTCCCATTTGTTTTTGGCATCGCGGCATAACTGTTCACGCTGCAGGATAAACAGTCTCATGAGTTCTTTTCGGCTTTCATAATCTTCACCTTCTAAGATCACCGCAAACTCATCACCACCGATCCTGAACACCGGTGACTGTTTGAAGATCTTACAGATAAGTTTACTGGCAGTGCGGATATAGATATCGCCCTTATCATGGCCGTATTTATCGTTGATCATCTTGAGGTTATCGCAATCAAAGACCCCAATCGCATATTCAACATCCTCTTTCGCATCGATCTTGGCCTGCAGTTCCTGCGTGAAGTTGGCGAAAGAGCCCTTGTTTTTGACCGAAGTCAAGGCATCGATAAAGACTTTGCGGTTGAGATCGGAAACAAGATGTTCTTCTTCCAGGATCTTCTTTTCGGCTCTGATACTTCTTAATAACAGGATCAGGATGACAAACAAGATCGCCGCAATGATCGACATGACGATAAACAGGTTCTCCTTTATTATATCCGTAAAGCTGGTCTTGACGTCTTCAGTAGAATAATAAGTCAAAGCCGTATGGATAACGGAATCAGGGACCGCATTGTTTATCCTGGCCAAGACGGAATACAGATCAGTATCGCCTTTATTAACCGCAAAATAGTAATCCATATCAACACCGGTATAGACGGTAGTGAGATGAAGTTTTTCACATTGCTTGGAGATATTGCTGAAACGGTAGTTGGAGATGACGACACAATCTGCATCACCTGAGGCTACTGCTTCAAGTCCGGTTGGTGTATCCTTATAGTATTTTCTATTCCAGGTCGGGAAGTTTTCCGACAACCACAGATCATAGTTGGTGTTGCCTTCATTGACCGCAACTGTAACGTCCTGTTTTCGTATGAATTCTTTCTGTTCAGCAGCTCTGACGACTGCATCCATTTCGGTACGCATGACAAGTGGTGACATGACGATATCCATCACTTCCGAATCATAATCCGTCAGATTCGCCGGGAACACACAATCGACTTCGCCTCTTTTCATCGCTTCCAGAGCATCTGAGGCCGTCGAATAGGCAATAGTTTCAAAATCGACATGGGCATCTTTCAAAACCGTGGAAGCATATTCCAGATAATCTTTAAGTGCACCGGTAAGATCACCGGTCTGAGGATCTGAGGCGCAGAAAGCCAGATAGTTATCCTGATAGCCGACTCTTATCGCACCGTGTTCTTTCAGCCACTCCTGTTCCTTATTGCTCAGATAACGGTCATTGTTGGCGTTACGCAGATACTTTTCATGAAGCTGCAGGTTATAGTATTTATTCTCATCCTGGATTCTGTTCATCGCCGCATCAAGTTCGACCAGAAGATCAGGACGGTCTTTATTTACTGCAAAATAGAAATCCGAAGAACCGATCTTGAATAAAGGGATCGCCGTTTCAGGATCACCATAGACATCCATTGTGATGAAGGCATCAAGTTTATCCCCTAACATCGCCAATGAATCTTCATCAGCGCCGTTTATCTCCACGAGATTTACGGAGATGCCATGCATATCGACCCAGTTTTTAAACATGCCGATCTGGATCGTTCCTTCCGTGACGCCGACGGTCTTGCCATCGAGGGAAGTAAAATCATCAGCTGTTATTTCCTCGTTGTCCGGAGAAACAAATAAATAATATGCTTCCGTTCCCATCGGCAAAGATGTATATAGCATCTTTTCCGCTCTTTGGGCCGTATAGGAAATATTGCTCATGACATCGATCTCGCCTTTTTCCAGCATCTTCAGAAGATCCGACCAGCTGCCCTTGACATACTCATAGGTCCAGCCGGTGTAGGAAGCGACCTTCCACTGATATTCATAGGAATAACCGGAACGCCTTCCATACTCATCGGTTATGAAATACGGCGCATCATGCATGCCTACTCTTACGACTTTGCCTTCATCCTCTTCATCAGCACCTACTTTCATCGGCACGATAAAAGATAAAACAAGTATTATCAACAATACTGTTTTTAATAAACGACTGGTCTTAATATTCATATATTCCATTTCCGCTTAGTTCTATTTTAACAACTATTTGAATAGCCGGCACAATAAAACAATCATAAAAATATGGCAGCTTAAGCTGCCATATCAATTATCCGTTCTGATCTGTTTCCGGTTTAGAACCGCTGAGCTTGCAGATATTGTCCTTGATCTTATCCATGACTCTGAAGAATGCTTCTTTATCTTCTTCAGGAATATTGCCCTTGATCTGATCATTGAAAAGATTTTCTTTGTCTTCAAGCTGTTTACGCAGAATAAGGATCTTATCCGTCAGGTAAATATAATTCTTGCGCTTGTCATCAGTTGAAGGCACTCTGATGACCGTACCCTTTTCCACCAGGCTATCGATCGAACCGGTTATCGAAGCTTTCTTGAGTCCGGTTTCTTTTTCCAGATCCTTCTGACAGACTTTTTCTCCATCGTGTTTTAAAAGATAGCCAATGATGTGATACTGTGTAATATTGTATTTTTCATTGGGTTTTCTATCGATTTCCAAATAATCCTTAAGGAGCTGTTCTACGGATCTTAATTCTTTAATGATACTTCTTTCCATAAGTTCTCCTTTATCAAATAAGTAGTTAGGAACCTAACTGTTTATTTATTCTAACATTATATGCTAATAAGTCGATGATTTAAAGGCATTTTTGCACAAAAGACATATTTTTATTACTAAAAGGCATCAAAAAGCCAAAATAAAGGACCCTTACGGGTCCGGATTATTATGCTTATTTCATCAGCTGCCTGTATAAGAAGATTACCAGGCATGAACCAACGATGGAAACGATCGCATTCGCCATGAGGGAATCGGCACTGAAACCGATGAAACCGAACAGGATCGATCCGACCAGGCCGCCGGCAAGACCTAACAGCAGATAGATATACCATTTGCCTCTTAAGCCCATAAGCTGTGCAGCTACATAACCGAAGGCAGCAGATAAAGCTAAAGAAATCAATAAAATCATTTTACGTACCTCCTTTTCAGATACATAGAATATTATAAAATTTTTTTATTTAAAACATCAAACTGATAAAACTCAGATACAAAGTCAGGCCGTTGGCGAACATGGAATACAGAACGGTCTTGAATTTATTCTGATCTTTGAATTTGATCAGATAGACGATCATCTCGATCACCAGAACGATAAGTTCACCGATCGGGAAGAAGATCAGCCAGGCATAGGCACCGGTCGAATAATCGATCAGAGACATGAACAGATTCAAGGTGACCTGCGTGATCAGATTGGTGATGATGATCGTTCTGATCTCGGACTTGCTGCGATAGCCCAAAATCACACCTAATAATAATTCAACACCGATCGTTACGATCACCCTTATCGCAAATAAAGCTATCCTTCTTCCTAAACGGGTGTCTTCACTGACGCTCATTTCGTTTTTGAAGTTCACATCATAGTAGGCTTCAAAAGCTTCTCTGTTTATCGCTTGTGATACTTTCAGGCTCTGATCCTTGACGCTGTAGATCGCGATCTTGAAGTTTTCAGGCGGATAATAACTCCATTTGAATTCGTGATCCTCGGAACACTCACTCACATAGTTTAACAGTCTGTAACCTCCTTCATCTTCATAAGTGAGAAATGCCTTATAAGCTTCTGTTTCTTCTTCACCGGAAACATCAGCTTCCATATTCTCTTCATTCACAAAACCCCAGGGACCGTGTTCTTCATTGCCTAATAAGGTCACATAATAATGACCTTCCGGCGGATCACTTATGGTGATCGTCACTGAAGGTTTAGGGCCCATATCGGCTGAAACAGGTCTTATAAAGAGACCTGATAAGAAAAATACAGCCGCAATTATCACTGATAACTTTTTCATTCTTATCCTTTATAAAAATAATAGATCATCGACATAAAGAAAGAACCAAGCAGATAGCTCAAAGAAGCCGCCAGGATAAAATATAAAACCTGTGCCTGCATTACCTTTCCCTGTCTGATGAAACGATTGAAGTTCAAGGCGTTCAAACCGAAAAGGCACAGTAAAAAGGAAAAGAAATAAATGGCGACTCTTAAGTAGAAATCAAACATGTATAAAGTTTCCTCTCACATAAACGTCTTTGATATTCAGCTGCTCATCCATGATGACCAGATCCGCATACTTGCCTTTTTCAAGCGTACCGAACTGCTTATCCAGCCCATAGAACCTGAACGCATTGAGACTTGAATATAATAACAGATCAGTGTACTTTACGCCAAGTTCCCTTAATACTTTCATTTCATCATTAATGGATACGACACTGCCCGCATAGTGACCGTCATGGGTGATAAATTTTGTACCTTTCTTGGTACATTTCTTGGACATGAACTCATATTCACCATCTTCAAGATTACGTGCTGTCGAAGAATCAGTGACCAGAATGATCTTATCTTTATCAATATTGTTTATCACGAGTTTAAGCACATTACGATCAACGTGATTTCCATCAGCGATCAGTTCACAATACCACCTGTTCATAAAGGCACAGTTGACTAAAGTTATATCGCGATGATGAAGCGGACGCATCGCATTGAACAGATGCGTAAAGCCATCGACATTCTCATCAAGATCTTCATATACCGCATCGGAATGGCCGCACATCACTCTTACATCATGATCGTGCAGATATTTTCCAACTTCTTCAGCCCCCTCAAGTTCATAAGCGATCGTCATCTGTTTAAGTCTTGAAGTCTTCCTCATGAAATCTTCAACCATCTGAAGATCAGGCGTAAGAAAGAGAACAGGATTTCCCACACCCAAATGTTTCTTGGACAGGAATGGGCCTTCCATGTGGATGCCTTCAAAACGGGCATACTTGCCATGGTAGTCTTCAAGAGTGGCCAGCTGTTCATCAAAATCTTCAGGAGAAAGATCGTAGGACAAAGAAGCCAGGAAAGATGTCGTTCCATCCAGGGCAAACTCATAGGAGATCTTATCCATCGATTCAAGACTGGCGTTGTCAAAACCCATCCTGTCGATCCCATGGGTATGGGTATCGAAAAAACCGGGCATGACTAGCTGTCCCTTCAGATCGATCTCTTCATATTCATCAGCGATGTCTTTGATCTTGTTGGAGTGGACAAAGACATCACTTATTCTTTCTCCATCGATCGCTAAGGCACCGTCAAGAAATTCACGATTGCCATCAATAATCAGATGTGCGTGTTTGAGAAGATATTTCATTTTATTTATTTGTTAAGGCGTTGATGATGCCCGGAAGCAGCTGTTTCTTTCTGGATACCAGACCTTCCACAAAACCATCCTTGTCGATCGTGAAGGCTTCACCAACAGCTCTTTTTCTGGCGCCTGCTGAAAGCACATATGATCCTGAACCGTTAGGATTTGTTAACATCGCGGCCATAAGATCATAGCCACCCGTCTTGCAGGAATCTTCCAGATACTTGGTAAGGTTGACTTTAAGGGCATCAAACTCTTCCTTGGACTTGCAGACAGCCTGGGTCAGTCCGACCTTGTTGCCATCAATATTGAATTCCTTGAAATCGTTATAGACGATCTCGATGAAACGCTTGTTGAGTAAGGATTCAGAATGTTCGATCAGATCTTTGGAAAGATCTTCAGCCTTGGCTCCGGAATACTTCTCCAGTTTTTTGGCTGTTTCGATATCGAGATCAGTTGTAGTCGGTGAGCGGAAATTCATCGTATCGGAAACGATCGCGCCAAGTAAAAGACCGGCCAGTTTCTTGGTCATCTTGAGATTGTTGTCCCAGAACTTGTTCGCAATGATCGTGGCAGTTGCACCTACCGGCATCGTAGTGATCGAGATCGGATTATCCGAATAGAAACCACCGAAACGGTGATGATCAACGATCTCCAAAACGATACCTTCATCGATATCGTCGACCGACTGTTTCTTTTCGTTATGATCGACTAAGATCAGCTGTTTCTTTTGATAATTGAACAGATGGTAACGGGAGATCGCTCCGACGACCTTGCCATCATTATCCAGGACCGGATAAGATCTGTGACGTGATTTGGCGATCTTCTTGGACGCTTCATCAACGGTATCATTGATCGAGAAATATTCGATCTTGTCCTTGCCGATCATGATATTGCCTATCCTTGGAGTCTGATAGATCAGACGGGTAATGAATAAAGGTGTCAGCTCCGTCGTGATGATCGTCGCTTCGGCAGCTTTCGCCATTTCCATGACGGCATCCGAAATCGGTGATGATGTACATACCACCAGCATCGTTGCGCCAAGTTCCAGACAATACTGCAGCTTGTCATCTTCATTTCTTAACAAGACGATCGAATCATCTTCAACATTTGATTTCAAACTCGGGAACATATGCATCTTGCCAGACAGCTGATGCGTGCCTCTTAAGACGAGCTTGCCATCAAGGGTTCTCACAATGTCATCGATATCGATCGTTTTGATGATCTTAGCCAGTTCCGCATCCGATTTGGTCCACATATAAGTCAGATCATCGAGCGTTACGATACCTTCAAGATTCTTCTTTTTATCAACGACGATCAGACCACGGTTCTTCAGTTTGATGACCTTATCCAGTGCTTCCTTCATCGTCATATCTTTATAGGCCAAAGCAGCCTTATCCATTTCAATCTCCTTCAGAGTCGATTTGGCCGTATAGATACGCTCCGGATCTTCAAAACCGAATTTCTCCAGCAGATATTCAGTATCGGAACTTACCGAACCGATCCTGGCGGCTACCGTATTGAAACCTTGAGCTTTTTTAAATTCCGCATAGGCAATAGCCGATACGATCGCATCGGTATCCGGATTCTTATGTCCGGTCACATAAATCGGATTCTTTTTCATCTAAGACTCTCCTTGATCTCTTCTATACTAAGCGGACCTTCACGTAACAGTTTCAGATCCTCACTCACATCTATGATCGTCGATGCTATATCACCTCTCGCATCTTCGCAAATTATTCCTTCGATCTTTCCTTTCATACAGGAACAGACATCTTTCCAGCTTATCAAAGATCCATTGCCGGAAATATTGGCGCTGGTCACCATCAGTGGTTTACCAAGTTTTTCAATCAGATCAAGAATAAACTCGTCATCAGGCATCCTAATTCCGATCGTATCTCTTCCCATAGTCACATAAGCAGGTACTTCTTCTTTCTTCTTAAAGACGATGGTCAGCGCTCCGGGCATGAATCTGTCAATGATCTTATCTGCATCTTTATTTATATAGGCGACGGAGTCGATCATTACCTTTGAACAGCACATCATTGGTAAAGGTTTATCAAAACTTCTGCCCTTGACTTCATATACTCTTTTAATGGCCTTTTCATCCATCATGGAAGCCAGGCCGAAAACAGTATCCGTAGGCATGGCGAGCAGACCGCCGTCCTTTAAAAGCGTTATTATCTTATCACTATCCTTCTTTGTATACAGGATGGTATCCATACATCTTAATTATAAACTATGAAGGCGTTTTGGCTTAAAATATAGGTGTGAACCATAAACTGAAAAACATCATTTTTGACATGGGCAATGTGATCGTTGAATTTGCCCCGGAAAAGATCATCGAAGCTTTTGGCGTAAATGATCCCGAAGATAAGAAGCTCTTATCAGATGCGATATTTTATTCCGGTGATTGGGCAAAAGCCGATCTGGGCGAAGTTACTTTTGAAGATATCTGTAACAAAGCGATCAGAGTCCTGCCTGAACACTTACATCAGGTTACCAGACAGATAATCGCTAACTGGACCGATATCCTGCCACCAATCGAAGGAACGGCTGAGCTGATAAGAAAACTGAAAGAAGAAGGATTTAAAATATATCTTCTTTCCAATGCGGCAAAGAATCAGCCCGACTACTGGATCAAAACACCGGGGAACGAATACTTTGACGGAACGGTTATCTCCGCTCTGGAAAAGTGCGGCAAACCTGATGAAAAGTTCTACCGGATCCTGTTGGACAGATATGATCTCAGACCTGAAGAATCACTTTTCATCGATGATATGGAAAGAAATCTGAAAACAGCCGAAAGACTGGGGATGAAAACTTACCTGTTCGCAAGAGATCCTGAAAAACTTGAAGAATACATCAGTGAATTAAAGAAAGGATAAATATGCAGATAAAACTTGAAGAAGTGATCAACGCGATCGATGATACGACAGTTGACGAACAGTTCTTTTATTACATCCCGGAAGAAAGGATAATCGCCAAGGAAGATACTGATGGCATCAAGGATAAACAGCTCATCCCTTTGCCCAGCCACAAACAGATCGATGACTATTCGACGATGAAAAACTTCATCGCGGAAAAAACCGATGGTGAAGCACAGGAGTGGCTTGAAGAATGCATCAAGGGAGCCGGAGCCTTCAGAAGATTCCGTTCAACTTTAGACAGATTCGGGTTGACTGACAAATGGTATGACTATCTGGAAGAAGTTCACGAAGATATCGCCATTGAATGGTGTGATTTCTATGGCGTAGAATATCTCGATGATAAGCCTTTTAAACCGATAGAAAGTGATCCGATCAAGAATATTGAGATATCAAAAAAACACAATTACCGTTTCATCAATATCGATGCGGATAATCTCTATTCTTTAGCCTACCTGCATGCGCAGTTCAGAGAGACCTTAAGAAAATTAAAAGGAAATAATGAAAAGTTTGATGTGGATGATGCTCTGGAAGAACTGAAGTACTACATCAGCAGGAATTATCCGATCACCGCGATCAGTGATAACGGAAAGTATATCGGCTACTCGATCTGCCGGATCGATGATGATGTCGTCTGGTTAGAAGCGATATTCGTGCTGAAGGAATACCGCCGTAAAGGTGTAGGTAAGATGTTATTTGACAAGGCTGAGGCTTTGGCCAAGGAATATGGCAATGAAACACTATATCAGTACGTTCATCCGAATAATGATCTGATGATCGATTTCCTCAAGGCAAACAGCTATGATGTCTTGAACCTGATCGAGATCAGAAAGAATTATAAAGATGAAGTTACGGAAGAAGAATATCAGATCGGTGATCATACCTACCGTTACTAAGGAGAAAGAAACATGTTGATAAGTGAAGTCATTCAGAATATCAAAGATTACTGTAAAGGAAGCTGGGCCGGTCATAAGATCGATGATGCGACTACCAGAGACAAGATCCTGTATGGAGATCCCGATCAGGAATGTACCGGCATCGTCACCACGATCTATGCTTCGATCGATGTCATCAAAAAAGCTCATGAGCTCGGAGCTAACTTCATCATCGCTCATGAAGCATTACTATGGAACAGAGGCGATAAAAGAGACTGGCTGGAAGAAGCACAGAATAAGACCTATCTGGCCAAGAAAAAACTGCTCGATGACTACAATATCTGTGTCTGGCGTTTCCATGACTATATCCATTCCGGAATTCCCTATAAGGATGACTACATCGACGGGATCTTCTATGGTTTAGCTAAAGTTACAGGCTGGGAAAACTATGTGATCTCTGAAGATCTGGCCGGTGCGGTCTACGTGGAATGCGAAGAGACGACGCCGAAAAAAGTCGCTGAACAGATCAAGAAGACCTGGAACATTTCCGGCATGAAAGCTATCGGCAATATGGATGCCAAGGTCACCAAGATCTTAGTCTGCGGCCACGTCCAGGAAGGCGGAGATTCCAATTCGCTGATCACCAGAGTCGATAAAGAAGATATCAATTTACTGTTGCCGCTGGAACTGATCGATTTTACCTTGACCGAATATATCAAAGACTCCGGCCAACTGGGTTTTGATAAAGCGATATTGGCTCCGGGTCACTTCAATCTGGAAGAACCGGGCATGAAATACATAGAGGCCTGGATCGATGATGCCTTGAAAGAACATATCGATACCACCTATGTCCAGGCCGGCGACATGTATACCTATCTGTAAAAAAATAAGAACTGACCGTAAAATGATCAGTTCTTTTATTGAATTAGAAACTGTGGCCACCGCCACCACCGGAAGAGCCACCGCCTCCTCCGCCGCCACCGCCGGAGTAACCGCCGCCGCCACCGCTACCGCCGGAGTATTCGACATGACGGCTCTTTTTGAATTTGGTCTTGGTCTTGGAAAGGATACTGACGCCAACGGCTGAAGTCATAGCTGCCATTGCAGTAACCGGCTCGACCTTGGCCGGAGATCTTTGAACGATCAGTACGATGAAATTAATCAGTAGAGCCAATACCAGAGCGATCAGCACATTGGAGATGTGCTTCATCGGTTGTGATATCCTGCCGCCTTCAAGCAAGGTCTGTGCCTGATCATAGACGTTATAGGCACATTCATAATATTCGCCTTTTGAGGCATAGCGATAGACATTATCCGTGATCGTATTGGCATATGGTTTATTGATGACTTTATAGATCGCACCATCGGAATAGATCCAGATGTTTCTGCGCCCCATATCGATCACAAACAGGAAGCCGCTTTCATGACCGAAATACTCTCTATAAAGCTGCTTCGTATAAGAACTGGTATCGGAATACTGATAGACAGTCTTGAAACCAACGTTGCCATAAGGCAGGATCTCTTGCATCTTCACCTTAAGCATTTTTTCTTCACTGTCGCTTAACAGATCGGCTTCATCATCTAACACAAGACGGTGATTATTGTCCGCAAAGATCGGTGAAACAGTACCTAAAACAATAAAGATGCTTATAAGCAGGATAAGACTAACTTTCTTTAGCACTGTCATTACCTCCTTTCCGGCTGTAGAATGACGGAAGTGGTCTCGTGGATGTTTCGTTGTATCTGCCAATCAGATCGATACACATCAAAGAAGCAGCTCCCAAGGCGATCAGAGCACCCAGATAATACCACCAGTCCTGGACCGGTTCAGCTGAAGCGACCGAAAAGGCATAGACTACAGCACCCATCGCCAGCACCGGTAACAGGAGTGATATTTTCTTGGAAACATGACGCATGACGATCAGTGTCTTGATGAAACGGATCGTCTGCAAGATCAGAACGATAAAAGTGATCGCGATCGCACCGGTCTGAGAGACCAGTTCATCATAAAGAGCACCAGCCAGCATGAAGGACATCACCACAAAGATGATCGCCATCGTCAACAGGAAGACGCCATTGAACCTCGAAAAGAAACTCGTTCTTTTTCTCAGACGATTGCGCTTTTTTTCCGACATTGATAGTTCATCTTTGTCAGTGATCAGATAACCCTTATCAAAGACATGGTTCTCTCTGTCTCTGATCTGTATCATCTCTTTGTGATAACGGATCGAAACCAGATAGACCAGTAAAGCCGCAAACCACAATACGAATCTGGAAGTGACTGAAACAAACAGTGTCAGAATGACAAATATGATCGCCGCCAGGCCCAGAGTAAATAAAACGAAACGGTTAATATCCGCCGGCAGATCGACGTGGATCTTACCGGTCTGACCATTGACGACCGCATAGGCAACACGGTCACCTTTCTTCCAGGTCAGAAACCACACCGGCACATACAGTGTATCTTCGCCATCATAATGAGTCTGCAGAAATTCCTGCAGTTTTTTCTTCTTCGGCAGTTTCAGATCGATGCCACCCAGAGATTCTTCAAGATCTTTCCTGGCCATCTCCGTGGCTCTCTCCATGACATCTTCCTTATAGGTATCAGCGGAAACATTTGGTGAGTCTGCATACATGCCGGCCAGATATCCGGTCTTGTATTCGACCATATCATTCTTATTGAAAGGTGCGATGTTTTCCGCGATCGAATCGTCAAAATTCCTTGAAGCATCATACGGTACGCCATAAATACCCTTATCCCTGATCTTGGCCGTCAGATCATATTCTACATAGTAATCATAATTGCCTTTGGAATAGCTCTTGGAACCCTTGACATCGAACTTGTCATCACGGAATTTGATCTGATACATCCAATAAGGAATATAGAAAGGACGGAATTTATCAATAAACTCCGGATCCTTGAATTCTTTAGGCACATACTGTTTGGTCGCTAAAGCATCCTCATAGATCTTCTTACATTGATTCTTATCGATCCTGAAAGGAATGATATAGCGCGGTTTCTTGAAATCAGACAGTCTGCTTTCCAGGACCGCTTCTGAACCGCAATAGCTGCAATAGCTGACCGCCTCATCATTAGTCGAGATCAGTTCTGCTCCGCAGTTCCTGCAGGTAAAAAGTTTCGCATCCGCAAGTTCACTCTCTATCGCCTTATTATCTGAATCATAATCACCGACATCAAAAACCGACGAACAGTGTCGACATTTGAGTTTTTTCAGTCTGATGTCATAATACAGCGTTCCGGCACAACTAGGACATTTCATGGCACACCTCAACTGCTTTCTTAACAATAGTATATCAATCAACAAAAAGAGTTGTCACATAGGACAGCTCTTTGTTGTTTATTAGGTTAAGACATCGACCATGAAGGCTCGTGCTTCATCCTCGGTTTTGAAGTTGGCAACAAACATGTAGTTGGCCATCGCTCCGGATAAAGCTTCTTCAACTCGACCCTCTTCAAGCAGATCATATTTTTCTCTGACCTCCTCCGGCATGAGTCTGAAGGTAAGGCCATCTCTTCTTGAAGCGAAGGCACAGACTTCGTGACGCGTACAGCCTCTGTCTGTCTTATCGAAAGCTACCATATCAGCCCAGACTTCATAGACATCAGAACCGCTGGCGTAATTCATCATCGTCGGAGCTATTCCTCCTGGCGGACGCATGTTTACTTCCAGAGCTACGATATCGTTTTTCTTGCCGATGTGCTGATCACGGTTCAGGCGGAAGAATTCAAAGTGGACGAAACGGCTTTTTACGCCAAAGGCTTTGACCGTACGTCTTCCCGCATCCAGCAAGTCTTCCGGAAGCAGGCTTCTTTCATAGAAGCAAGAATTCTTGTTTTCGGAAACCGTCTCCATCAGATTGGCGACTGTGACATTGCCATTCTCAAAGATCGGTTCACCTTTGGAATTGATGATCGCATCATAAGTCTGGACTTCACCGAAAATGTATTCTTCCATGATATAGGGCAGATCCGGTTTTATTTCAAAGAAATGTAAGAGATCTTCATTATTCTTGATCTTATAGGTATCATTGGCGCCGACACCGTTATCAGGTTTGGCAACGATCGGATAGCCGACCATCTCAATAAACTTGCGGCAATTTTCAATATTGTCGACCAGGTGATAACGGGCTACCGGTATACCGGCCTTGAGATAGTTGGCTTTCATCTTAGACTTGAATTTGACATTTTCCATATCCTTCGGGAAAAAGCCTGATCTGATATTGAAATCTTCTCTTAATTTCGCATCTCTTTCCAGCCAGTATTCATTATTGGTCTCGAGCCAGTCGATCTTGCCGTACTTGAAACTGAAGAAGGCCACTGCCTTGAATACTTCATCATAATTCTCCAAAGAAGAGACTTTGTAGTATTCGTTGAGCGAATCTTTAAGTTCCGGTGTCAGTTCATCATATGGCGCATCACCAATGCCCAGAACGTTCATGCCATTGTTTTTGAGCTGACGGCAGAAGTTCCAGTGATTGGATGGAAAGTTCGGTGACAGATAGATCACATTACTCATAAAAGACTCCTAATCGTCCAGCAGATAAGGCAGGAAATAAGGAACCTGCTTATACCACCATGGCCAGTCGTGGTTGACGTCATTGCCCCAGAAATCGACCCAGATATTGATACCGAGCTGTTTGAATCTTTCATCAAGGAAACGGGTAGACCACGGTTCTTCCCAGGCACCCTGGCCGACACAGACGACGGCTTTATTGTTGTTGTAGCGGGCGATGAACGGATGATCAGGATCCATATTCCTCATATAGTCGGTAATGGAATTCTGATAGACTACATCATCCATATAGTCACCAAGGAAGAAGGAAGCGTTATAGATACCACTTAAAGCCAGGCAACGGTCAAAGAGATCAGGGAATCTCAGATACAGATTCAAGGCATGAGTAGCACCCATTGAACAGCCGAAAGTCATGATGCCGGGATAACCGTCCCAGCCGTTTTTCTCGTTGACATAGTCTCTGATGAAAGGTACAACTTCTCTGGTGATATAGTTGATCCATTCCTCATGATGTCTGATGCGGTAATACGGATCACCGTTCTTGTCGCTCCAGGTCTCCTTGTCGATCGTATCGATCGCAAAAACGATACATCTGCCATCTTCGATCCAGGGACCGAAGGTATCGGTCATATGGAAATTCTCAAAATCAAAGAAACGGCCATCCTGGCAGGGAATAAAAAGAATAGGCTTGCCATGATGCCCATAGACTTTGATCGGCATGGTACGGTTCAGTTCATTACTGTAATAATCGATATAATCTGTCTGCATTTATTTTCCCTCCAGGTTATAGAACAGAGTATCAATAAAGAACGGGATCTGTCTTTCCCAGCTGGCCTCGCAATGATCGCCATTTGGCACGATCCTGCTTTCCAGCAATACTTTCTTATTGATCAAAGCGGCACATACTTCCGCATAAACTTTTCTGGTGTTGCGATAATTGATCTCATTCTCCCCATAATCCATATAGAGAACAGTATCTTTCTGATATTTCGCTCTTCTGATCAGATTGAGTACCTTATCCGGTGAAAAACTGATCGAAGGTGATAAGGCACATCCTCTTGAGAAGGTATCGTTGTACTTGCTCAAAGCATAGAGTGTCATAAGCCCACCCATCGAACTGCCGGCGATAAAGGTGTGTTTTCTTCCTTTAAGAGTCGGATAATTGTCATCGATATAAGGCTTGAGTTCATTCACGAACCAGTCCATCGTGATCTTGCCTCTACCTCTGATCCTTCCCCAATCGGGATCTTCAAAATTAAATGGTGAATATTCAGATAAACGTCCACCGCCCTTTTCTTCTTCGCCATGGTGATTGCATTCCACACCGACGACCATCAGCGGTACTTTACTCTCTTCCAGATATTTCAGCATTCCCCAGCTCTTGCCATAGGAAGCTTCTTCATCAAAGAAGAGGTTATGACCATCAAACATATATAGCACCGGATACTTTCCTCTTTTATCCGGTTTATAGACATAGACTTTTCTTAATTCATCCCCCGTAAGCTGCGGGATATCCGTTTCAAAAATCTCTACCATAATCCCCCTACCTGTATGTATACATTATACAAGCATTTGCCTTGTCTGCTTTAATTATTTGTTTTATCCTTAAATCGACTGAAGGTATATAAAATACTATGAAAATACTATCTAAAATCATTCTCTTTATCTTTTCTTTTATAATCCTCGAATTAAACAAAAACACGATCCTAGGCTGGATACTGTGTCTTTTATTATGCACAACTTATCTCTATCTCAAATTTATCACCTTCAAAGATCTGAAGTTCTATCAGTCACTTCTCTTATTTATCGGCTATCTCATCTGTTTTGGTTTTATTATCTTTATCAGCTGGCCACCGATCAGAAATGTACCGGCCGTTTCAAACGATAATCCCGTTAGTAGTGAAATTGTTCAGACAAAGTATGGCAAAGTCCAGGGCGTCTTGAATGAAGATGAATCCGTAGCGGTATTTACGGGAATCCCCTATGCCAAAGCTCCGGTAAATGAATTACGATGGAAAGAACCACAGAACCCCAACAGCTGGCCCGGCACTTTGATCTGCGATCATTTCAGCCCGATGAGTATGCAGGAAACAAATCTGCCGATCTATGATTCTTTAGTTAAGATCATCGGCTATCATGAATACAAGATCTCCTTAAAAGACAATTACCGTCCACCGGTCAGCGAAGATTCACTCTACCTCAATATCTGGAAACCGAATAACGACAAGAAAAATCTGCCGGTCATCGTCTATATCCACGGCGGATCTTTACAAAGCGGACAGACCTGGTATGGGGACTATAATGGTGAAAACATGGCTAAGAAAGACGTGATCTTTGTGAACTTTGCCTATCGTCTGGGTGTCTTCGGTTTCTTAGCCGATGAAGAACTTCAGAATGAATCAAAGAATCACACGACCGGCAACTACGGCCTGTTGGATATGATCAAGGCTTTAGAATGGGTAAAGACAAATATCGCCAATTTCGGCGGTGATCCGAATAATATCACACTGGCTGGTGAATCGGCGGGTTCCGCAGCGGTTTCGGCTTTATGTACCTCACCACTAGCCAAAGATATTTTCAATAAAGTCATCATGGAAAGCTCGACCTTAGCTTCCAAGATCCCACCACATTCCTATCGCCAGCTCGATCAGGCATTAAAGTCAGGAAAACAGCTTAAGGAAAGATACAACGTCTCTTCAATTGAAGAATTAAGAAACATTCCTGCGAAAGATCTGGTCAAGGAAGCGTCCACTCAACATCACATCACTGTTGATGGCTATGCCTTAAAAGAAGATCCTTACATTTCCTACCGCAAAGGAGAATACAACGAAGAAGCTATCTTACATGGCTATAACGCCAAAGAAAGCGGACCATTCATCATGTTCGATGATGCGAGCATGAAAGATTATGAGGAAAGACTCAGATATTACTTCAAAGATTATACGGCTGAAGTAATGGAACTCTATCCTGCCACAACGGATAAGGAAGCAGCGGAAAACTGGGCTCAGATCTATGGTACTCTGTTCTTCAATTATCCTCATTACTGTCTCAACCGCCTGGCTGTCAGTAATAATATCCCGGTCTATGAATATTACTTCTCCAAAGATAATGGACGTATCGGTTCATGGCACTCTGGCGAAGAGATTTATGCCTATGACAATATCCCTGCTTCTTCAAAACTCTTTGATTCAGATGACAGAAAGCTTTCTGAGATCATGTCTTCTTATTGGGTCAACTTCGCCAAAAGCGGTGATCCTAACAATAGCGATCTTCCGAACTGGCCGATCAATTCCGATTCCAAAACACTACTAGAATTAAACAATGAAGTTAAAGTGATCGATGAAAAATACCTGAAACTCTATGCCATCATCGATAAGATGGAAGGCTTTGAAAACTGAAGTACTCAAAAAGATCTGAACGAATCAGATCTTTTTTGTAAAGGATAGTATTATTGATTATTTCAGTGCTTCTCTGATCATACCCTCGCTCTGCGCGAGTTTTTCTTTTGCCTCTTCTTTGGAAATTCCCAGCAGGATCATGACAATTGCCGTCTTACAATCATTGCCTGTTTCATTTAGCACTTCATCAGCCTTATCATGATCACAACTTGTCGCCTCCATGACGATCCGGCGGCATCTTTCCACGAGCTTTTCGTTGGTCGCTCTGACATCGACCATCAGATTGCCATAGACCTTGCCTACCCCGATCATCGTCGCCGTGGAGATCATATTTAAGACGATCTTCTGACAGGTTCCTGATTTTAGTCTTGTCGATCCGGTGACAACTTCCGGACCGGCACTGAGTTCGATCGGATAATCACAGTGTTTGGCGATCTCCGTATCAAAGTTGCAGCACAGACAGCCTGTACCGGCACCGACTTGCTTAGCGTAATCCAGACCGCCGATGACATATGGCGTTCTGCCTGAAGCGGCGATACCGATCACAAAGTCCTTGTCATTCAAGCCAAGATCCTTAAGATCATTTACGCAGAGTTCCTTGGAATCTTCAGCTCCTTCGACCGCCTTGACAAAAGCGTTGTCTCCCCCGGCGATCAGACCGACAAAACGGTCGGAATTATAGGTCGGAACTACTTCCACCGCATCCATCAGACCTAAACGCCCGGAAGTACCGGCTCCGATATAGATGATCCTGCCGCCCTGCTTATAGGCTTTGATCGTCTGTTTGATCAGTGTTTCGATCTGGGGCAGAGCTTTTCTTACTGCTTCTACAACATTAAGATCTTCTTCGTTCATGATCGAAATGATCTCGCCGACACTTAGCAGATCCAGATCTTTTGTCTTTTCGTTGATTGATTCTGTACCTAAGTTTGAAATGTTTACCATCTTATTTACCACCCTCAAATAATTTTCCGTCTATATATGTAGCCTTATTATTGAAACGTTTATCAAATACCGCCAGATCAGCCTTATAGTTTTCCTTGATCAGACCGCGGTCATTGATCCCTAACATCTTCATCGGATTAACAGTTACCGCATTCATTGCCGTTACCATATCGATCTTAGCTTCATGGATCGCAAAATCCAGAATGTGATTCAGTTTATGACATGAACCGGCCAGTGTATCCGTACCGGTGATATAGCCCACGCCATCCTTGGTGATCGTCGTCGTGCGATCTTTTTCATCAAAACGGTAGATACCTGGTTTTAATCCTTTGATGTTGACTGAATCAGTGATCAGAATGAGCTTATCTTTGCCCTTGGTCTTGGCCAGGATATTGGCGGCATATTTATTCACATGAATGCCGTCACATATACATTCCGCATAGCACTCGTCAAAATACATCGCAGCCCCAACCACACCCGGTTCACGATGGTGCAATCCTTTCATCCCATTATAGGTATGAGTGAAAGATATGGCTCCGTGTTCGATCGCTTTCTTGCAGATCTCAAATGAGGCACCGGTATGTCCCAAGGATACCTTCATGCCTTTCTTGACACAGTAATCGATCACATCATAGTTGCCATCCAGCATCTCCGGAGCGATCATGACATAGATCAGATGTCCATTGCAGGCGTTATTGAATTCATCGATGACCTTGCGATCGGGAATGATCTGAAAAGCCAGATTCTGGGCTCCTCTTTCTTTCCCGGAACAGATGAATGGTCCTTCTTCATAGACACCCAGGATATGGGTCCCTTTTTTATTATCCTTATCGATAAACTCCCCGATATTCTTCAAAGCTTTCAGCAAGCCCTCTTTTGGGAAAGAAGATATCGAGGCTAATGTACTGGTCACACCTTCACTCGGAAGATAGTTTGTCCATTCCTTCAGCCATTTTCTGGTAGCGGTATTAGATTCGCCGCCGTTATAGCCGTGGTTGTGCACATCACAAAGTCCGGGCATGATGATCAGATCTTTGTAGTCCTTATCGGCTTTGAATAAGCCATATGGACAGACACCGATGATCTTATCATCTTTGATCTCGATCTGCTTCGGCTGTAACTTCTCTTCATAATAGACCTTCTTACTCTGAATGATCATTGATTGTTCCTCCAGTCCGTTATCCTTATTATGTCTACTGATGCTTCTTCATTCATGATCGGAGACTCCTTGATCTTTCTGTCAACGAGATCCGCAAAATGCTTTAACTCATAATAGAAATCCGAGATCAGTTCTTCGTTTATTTCATATCTCTTGCCGTCACATTCATAATAGCCCTTACCGTTCTTCCAGAAGTTCTCAATTTCAATACAGCCGTTACTTCCCTTAACAGCCAGTTTGGTATTGCCGTCAAGTCTGTTTGATACTGATACCTTTCCGATAATGCCATCATAATCAAGCAAGGCATGACAGATCGTATCGGCACTTGAATCAGTCCGATCATCTTCGACCGAAGCGATCTTTCCCTTTCGATCCAGAAGAAAATTTATCGTTCCCACACAATATGAGCCTAGATCCTTGAAAGCGCCACCCGTTTGAGGATCATTGATCCAATGCGTATCGGGATGATTGCCACAGCGCATGAAAGCAGCATAGATCTCCTTGGTATCACCGATCACTTTATCAGCGATCATGTTCTTCACTTTTATTATTGAAGGCAGAAAGACCGACTTCAAAGCTTCCATAAGCAGGACCTTGTTTTCTCTGGCCAGCTTAAATGCTTCTTCTGTCTGTTCAACTGAAAACAGCATTGGCTTTTCACAGATGACGTTTTTATGATGTTTCAGACATTCTCTGATCAGCTCATAGTGGCTGTTATTATAGGTTGCGATATATATTGCGTCGACATCGCCGTTAAGAAAGTGATCATAGTTACCATAATCCCTACAACCATATTCTTCTGCATATGCTTTAGCCTTATTGATGTCTTTGGAACCAAAACCGACCAGATCGATATTGTCGACCAGCAGACATGACTTAGCTATCCTGTTAGCTATTTTTCCACAACCGAATATCGCAAGTTTCATATTATTTATAGATTAAAAAATTCCAGAATCTTGGTAAAGTAAATTCAAGTGTTCCATACGAAGGCGAATAAATAATACCTTTTTTGATCAGACGGTCCCTGTATACGCTGATATATTTAATGTCATAATTGCTTCTGTCACACAGTTCTTTAATCCTTACTGCTTCATTAGAACCAAAACTTTTTAAGATTTCCTGTTCTTTGACAGTCAGTTCGGAATACAGCTTGTCATATACATATTCAGCCATATAATTATCAAACTTAATAAGCAAATCATCGTCCAGCTTAGATTTTCTGTTTTCATAAAACAAATAGCCCAGAACCTGATATGCGAAGGCATAGCCTTTAGTCAATCTGGCCATTTTTTCCGCTAATTCATTGGAAACACCCAAATAGAAAGAATATGAAGAAGATATAGAAGCAATATTTAATGGAGACAGATAGATCTTCGGAGAACGGTATAGAAAAGTCAATGATTTATCTTCCTGAAGCTTTGAAATATTATCATACAAACCAGTCATCAGCAACATAACAGGATATTTCAAGCGGATCAATGATTGATAAGCCTGAATAAAAAGCTTCATTTCTTTTGAATTATCTGCTTCATCAATAGTGATAAGGACTCTTTTTCCCCGGCTTTTAATCAGATTAAGCATTTTCTTGAGAAGTGTATTGACTGTAGAAACCGGTTCGCTTCCTTCTATCGAAAAGGTCAGACCTTTAAATGAAAAATTAAATTCTGTTTTAGTGAACAGTCTTTTTGCTTTTCCGGTTTCATATATTTCCGAAGCAACATTCTCCAGAATATTATCTTTTGGATCCGGATCAACAACGATCCAATCATTATCTTCCATAAAATAATTGGCAATTGTTGAAAGAAGAACGGTTTTTCCTGAACCACGCAGACCGGTAATTATATAAACGCAATTGGAAGGGATTTCTGCTGAAAATTCAGAGATTATTTTCTGGCTCTCCTTGATTCTTTCAATATAATTCTGAGGTTCGATACCGAAAGTGATTGAAAATGGATTATACTCTGTATTACTCATACCCTAATTTTAGACCTTTTTAGAACTTTTTTATTTTTTTTAGACCTTTTTAGAACTTCTCTTTATAATAAAAACCATCTGCGATAGAAACAGATGATTAAAAACTCATTTCTGTCTGTTGAAAAACTAGAAGTGTTTCACTCTTCCCTTGAAGTGTTCGTAGATCGCATCGTTGTCAAAACCGTCTACATTCTGCGACTGGAAGACGTATGGTCTCTTGCCGTGAGAAAGGACGATCTTGATCGCTTCGGAAACGATCGTATTGATTAAAAACATCGTAACGATCGAAGAAGCCGGTCCGGTCTTGATCCCTTCAAGATCAAGTGTGGCATCACCTGCCGGCACACAGGTATCGATGACGCAGTCAACACATTCAAACAAGCGCTTTCCGCTTGGATGTCTGGAAGTCGTGTTCCTTGACTGTTCTAGGTTGGTCATCGCGATGACATAGATACCCTCTTTCTGGCAGCGCATCGCCATTTCGATCGGCATCGCATTTCTGCCGGAATTGGAAGTAATGATCATGATGTCACCTGGTTGAATATTATAAGAATCATAGATGACATCTGAGACACCGGAAACTTTCTCCATGGCTCCCGATCTTTGGGCACCGAAAGAAGTCAAAGTATCAGGATCGATCATCGCATCGACGTTTCCTAAACCGCCCGCACGGGCGAACAGTTCGATCCCCAGCATATGGGAATGGCCGGTACCGAAAGTATGGATCACTTTATCATTTTCAATATTCTCGGCAAATTTTTCTGCCAGCATTTTTACCGTATCTTTATTTACTTCTTCGGCCTTTTCCATGACCTCAACGATCTTATTACCATATTCGTATATCATTAAGCTCTCCCTTCATATTTCTTCTTCAAAGCTTCATCATGTTCGCTGTCACCATTGAGTACTGGAAGCTCATAACCATCTTCCTTCAATAATTCTGTGGTTCTGACCGCCAGTGATTGAGCGATACAGTTGTTGCAGATGGAGCTGACGGAACAGACCTTTTCAACACCATCAGTCTCTAATAGCGCATCACCATGCGGACCGCAGTTGTCGATGACGATATCACCGAACTCATACAGTTTCTTGCCACTTGGATGTCTTGGCTCTTCGGCCAAGGTGTGTTTCATGGAAGTGATGATCACAACTTTATGACCATTCTTCTTCGCGAGATCGGCGATATCGATAACGATACCGTTGATACCGGAATTGGAGATGACCACAAAAACATCCTGTGGTTTGATGTCATAGAGTTCATAAAGTTTGGAAGCGACACCCGGTTTTCTTTCGAAGATGTTTTTCTTATCCATGAACTCTTCCACACTGACACCACCCTTGGTGACAAAGTCCGTCATTTCCATGATATGGATCGGAACCAGAGCACCAAGACGATCCTTGATATCGATACCTAAACCTACCGAATGTCCTGATCCGAACACATGGATGACACCGTCTTTTTCAATGCATTCTTTAAAAGCCTGCGCGGTAGCTTCGATATTAGTTCCCTCTTTTTCATAAAGATGATCAAGAAGTGCACATAATTCATCTTTGAATCTTTTAGCGTCTATCATCAGCGTATCCTCCTTCCATAAGGATCAGTCAGCGAATCGTTGTGGACATCGGCACCCTTGATATTGGCGGAAAGAAGTACCGGGGCTTGCTTGCCATGATCGACGAACCATCTGTATACCTCTGCCGTCAGCATCTGAGCGATCACATTGGCGACCGTCGAACTAAGCTGACCGACTTTTACACCATCAATTTCCAGAGCAGTATCCGGTTCATCCGCATCCATGTCGAGCCAGGCATCACAATAATCAAGTAAAGTCCCACCGTATCTGTCATATGACTTCTTGTTTACAACGCCGACGACTTTCTGTCCTTTAGCCTTGGCTCTTTTAGCCATTTCGATCACCAGCGGTTCATTGCCATAGAAGCTGACCAGACAATACATATCCCGATCATCAAGATCACAGGCTTCATTGAATTTATCGATCACGCTCAGATCATTATAGATCGCACCTGAATCGATATCCTTCTGATCAATCATCTTCATTAAGACCAGATCTTTCGGTTTCAAACCGTGGAAGATCGCAATACCGCCTGCCCTGTAATTTAGTTCATTGACGAATTCTTCCCCATGGCGCACACCAAAAAGCTGTACGACCCCCAGATTATCCATACAATTCGCGAAAAGATCAGCTACTTCCTTGATCTGTGCATTCTCTTTTGCGTATGCATCATCAATTCTCTGCTTAATGAGGTCAAAATACTGTTTTTTTATATCCATTATCTTTTACCCCTTTTCACCCCTTATTATATCACTAGTAATTACGCATCATTCTGAAGCGTGATCTAAAAAGTCTGATTTCTCTGCTGATCATGCATATAAATGATTGTTATGTATATGACCGCTGTCTTCTGACGGCATTCATTTTTTTTAAGAGTACGGATATCGACAGATTTTGTGTATATGAAAAGCTTTTTTTGATACGGAGATCAGGACCTTGTCTTAAACAGTGTAAGATCTACTTTCTTTTCCTTTTCGGGTCTTTCATCATCGCTTTGAGCT
>JAFRJA010000151.1 GCA_017432545.1 Erysipelotrichaceae bacterium | reverse complement strand
TCTACGCTGATGCTGAAGCATTCTTCTTAACTCAGGCTCTTGTTAGACCAATGGCTACTTCCGGTGCCGGCGTTGTTATCTCTAACATCGCTCCATACACTGCTTGCCATGGTAACTATGGTTGGGCTTCTTACAACAACGTTCCTATTTTCAAGGGTATGAAAGTTTATAACGAGAAGATCCAGACAGCTGCTGAGCACGCTACAGCTAAGGAAGCTTGGATGAAGGGCGAATAATTCTTTAAAAGAGATAAAAAATCAATAGGAGAGTAGTCCTATCTACTCTCCTTATTTTTTCGAAAGGAGGTAAAAATGGAAAGAGGATATTATTTAAAGCGAATAATAAGATCCCTAGTTTCTATATTGCTTGTAATTTCAATCGTTTTTGTATTGGTATACTCACTTGTGCCACGAGAAAGAATTTTTAACAGTGACGATACATTGGTCAAATTAGGTGGTAAACCTGATGAAAAGCTTCAGTATCAAATGCGCACTTGGCAGAGGTTAGGATACATTGATTACGAGAATATGTCTTCCTATTGTTCTTCACTGTATGAGACAGGCTCTGATGAGATCGTTGCCTGCAATCTCAGCGGTGCAAAAGAAGAGAAGGATTTTGTTGAAAAATACGAAGCTTTAGGATATGACATAACATACCTCCCACTTTCCAAATCACCGATTGCTTCCAAAGACAGGCCTATCGTCAAAAGGATCGCTGAATGGTTTATTCAACTGGTACATATTGATTCACCTTCGTATGTCGATGAGGAGCTTTTCCCTGATCTGGAAAGAAAAATCTATTTCGGCAAGACGCCGACAGGTGGTCTAGCCATTAAGTGTTCGGGATGTGAACACAAGTATCTGGCTTATACCGATACAACTTTCCCGTTCATTCACCAGAATTTTATCAGTCTGTATTTAGGCCAGTCTTATCCGACATTCGATTCTTTGCAGGTCTTGAATGTCATTTCTGATTCACAAGGCCAAGAAAAACGTGTCGATACCGTTTTTGAAGACGGCCATACAGAAACCAGTTCTTATAAAATGACTGCCTGCAAGTGGAAGAATTCTTTGGACAAACTCGATAAGAACAAATTCCAGGATAATTATGCGAATTGTGCGACAATCAAGAAAGATCCTTCGATGATGGGTATTTCATTCATTATGGGTATCATAGCTCTTGTCCTGGCATATGGTATAGGCCTGCCGTTTGGCTTGCTGATGGCAAGGTCGAAGGGTGGTCTAGCTGATAAACTTGGTATGTTGTATATCATATTTATTATTTCCGTTCCTTCCCTGGCTTATATCTATTTCTTTAAGTATCTCGGTTCAACGTTTTTCCATCTGCCTACGGCTTTCCCGACGTATGGTGTAAGCGATATTCGTTCATGGATATTGCCATGTATTTCATTGGCCCTTCCTTCCATCGCTTCTTTGATGCTGTGGACAAGAAGATATATGGTTGACCAGATGAATTCAGATTATGTCAAATTTGCCAAGGCTAAAGGTCTGAATCAGTCGGAGATCTACAAAAATCATATCTTCCGTAATGCAATTATTCCTATCGCTCAGGGTATTCCTTCTTCTCTAGCGGGATGTATTACTGGAGCAATCATTACGGAATCCGTCTATTCCGTTGGCGGTATGGGTAAGATGCTTCCAGATGCGATCAACTCATACAATAATGCTATGATCATTGCGTTGGCATTCTTATACACGACAATTTCGATAATCGGTGTCTTCCTTGGTGATGTAATTATTACTTGGATCGACCCACGTATTTCATTGGCAAACAAAGAGGAGGGTAGATAAAGATGAGCGAAAAGAATGATCTTTTTACTTTTGCGGAGTTCGATGAAACTGAATCTGAACATATCGCTGCTCCTCGTTATTCATACTGGAAATCTGTATGGCGTACTTTTGTGAGCAATAAGTTCATTGTTGCTGTATGCATTATGATGCTCATCGTTGTGATTTTTGCTATGATCCAGCCGATTTTTTCTCACTATGATCCGATGTATGCACCTAACATAAATGATCCGACATCAAAGTTCCAGAGTCCTTCTTCCGAGCACCTGTTCGGTACCGATAATATCGGTAGAGACCTGTTTGATGCGGTATGGGCTGGCGCGAAAAACTCGCTGATCATCGGGTTCGGCTGTACTATTATCAACATGATATTAGGCATTGTTGTCGGAGCGATCTGGGGCTTCTCCAAGAAAGTCGATGTCTGGATGATAGAAGTGTATAACGTTATATCCAACGTACCATTTCTGCTTCTGGCAATGATCCTTTCCTACGTACTTGGTTCAGGATTTAAATCACTTATTTTTATCATGTGTGTAACCAACTGGATCTATGTTGCATACTTCATCAGAACCCAGGTCATGATCATCCGTGATCGTGAGTATAATCTCGCCAGTAAGTGTCTTGGTACTCCAACATGGACGATTATCACAAAGAATATTCTGCCATATCTGATTTCAGTAATAATGACTTATGTCTCACGTGAGATCCCTGCTAATATTTCCTATGAAGTATTTCTATCTTATCTTGGATTAGGCTTAGGTCAGCAGAATGCTTCCTTAGGACGAATGATTTCATCTTATACATCTTATATGAATGCCTATCCACATCTATTCTGGATCCCTGTATCATTACTGGCGATCATTTCCATCTCGTTATATCTGGTCGGTCAGGCTCTGGCAGATGCTTCTGACCCGAGGACCCACAGGTAGGAGGTAAGGTTATGACAGAAAAAAGAGTAATATTATCTGCTAAAGATATAGAAGTCACATTTAGAGTTAGAGATAGTTATCTTACTGCAATCAGAAACGTTTCTCTTGATCTTTATGATGGCGAAACATTCGCGATCGTCGGTGAATCAGGTTCAGGAAAATCAGTTTTTACCAAGACTTTTACTGGCATGCTGGAATCAAACGGTCGGGTTACCAATGGTTCCGTCATGTATGATGGCAAGGATCTGACAAAACTGGTTACCGATAATGATTGGGAAGGCATCAGAGGTGCCAAGATCGCAACGATCTTCCAGGACCCGATGACTTCCTTGAACCCGATCAGAACGATAGGATCACAGATCACCGAAGTAATAATCAAACATCAGAAAGTTTCGGCTGATGAAGCCAAGAAACAGGCTGTTGACATTATGAACCGTGTCGGTATCGTTGATGCGGCCAAACGTTTCGATGAGTATCCGTTCCAGTATTCGGGCGGCATGAGACAGCGTATCGTTATCGCGATCGCTTTATCCTGCCATCCGGAGATCCTGATCTGTGATGAACCGACAACGGCACTGGATGTTACGATCCAGGCTCAGATCATTGATCTGATCAAATCCTTACAGAACGAACTGAAGTTCACGACGGTCTACATCACTCATGACCTTGGTGTTGTCGCCAATGTTGCTGACAGAGTTGGTGTCATGTATGGTGGTCAGATCATTGAGATCGGTACGGTCGAAGAAATATTCTATGAACCGGCTCATCCGTATACATGGGCATTACTGTCTTCTTTGCCACAGTTAGGTGTAAAGGGTCAGGAACTCAGCTATATCACAGGCACGCCGCCTTCACTTTATAATGTCATTAAAGGTGACGCGTTTGCACCACGTAATAAATATGCCTTGAAGATCGATTTCGAAGAGGAACCGCCTTTCTTCAAGATCAGTGATACACACTATGCCAAGACCTGGCTGTTGGATCCGCGTGCTCCAAAGGTTGAAAAACCGGAAGCGATCCGCAATCTGCATGAGAAGATTGCCGCAATGACCAGCAAAGGAGGTGCTTACTATGTCGAACAAGAATAAAGAAGTTCTCTTATCAGTAAGAAATGTCGATATCTCTTTTGAAAACGGTCATAAGAAGCGTTTCAGAGCGGTCAAGAATGCGAATTTCGATATCTATAAAGGTGAAACTTTTGCGCTTGTCGGCGAATCAGGTTCCGGTAAGACCACGATCGGTCGTGCTATTCTGAGGATCAATGAGCTTTCCAAAGGCGAGATCTATTTCAAAGGCAAGAAAATTTCCGGCAAGATCTCCAAAGAAGATGACCGTGAAGTCATCAGATCCATTCAGATGATCTTCCAGGATCCGGCTGCTTCCTTGAATGAAAGAGCCAATATCGAATACTGTGTTTCCGAAGGCATAAACAACTTCCATCTGTATAAAGACGAAGCTGACCGTATCGCCAAAGTCGACAAGGCTTTGACTGATGTTGGCCTGCTTCCGGAACACAAATCCCGTTATCCGCATGAATTTTCCGGCGGTCAAAGACAGCGTGTCGGTATCGCCAGAGCCATGATCATGGAACCGGAACTGATCGTTGCTGATGAGCCGATCTCTGCACTTGATGTTTCTATTCGAGCACAGGTCTTAAACCTCATGAACAAGCTCAAGGATGAAAAAGGCCTGACTTATCTGTTTATCGCACATGACCTTTCCGTTGTCAGATTTATTTCTGACCGTATTGCGGTCATTCATTTAGGCCGTATCGTTGAGATCGCCGAAACAGAAGAACTGTTCAAACATCCATTGCATCCGTATACGATCTCGCTGTTATCAGCTGTACCGATGCCTGACCCGCAGATCGAAAAACCGAAAAAGCACGTCGTCTACGACGAATCAAAACGTGATTTCTCTGGGCCTAAACCTGAACTGCAGGAGATCAGACCGGGACACTTCGTATTTGCGAATGATCGTGAATTGGCTGAATATGAAGTCAAACTTCAGGAAATGGAAAAAGCCGAAGCTGCATTAAACAGCTAAAGCGCTTATTCCGGCTAAAAAAATAAGTATAATTCCACAAAGAAGAGGGTAGTTGAAACTATCCTTTCTTTTTTCTTTCTGATTGGAAATATAGGTATCAAAATCTTCTTTGTTTCTAGCGAAAGACCTTGAGGCGATAAAACCGGTGATGTCAAAATCACCATGACCATACAGGACCAGAACAATGCCGACAATCAGTAAAAACAGTCCGATGATGAAACAGGCATCAGAAAATGCAAGCAGGGAATTGTTGTTGCTGACATAGCGGTAGATCGGATATAAAAGAACGACGATCATGTTGGTAAGGAAGTATTTAAAGCGAAAATTTGCTAATTTCATAATTCAATCATGACACAATTTCACATGTTTTGCACATTGATTATTGTATGTTTGGGTAGTACCATAGTTTAGTGAAAACGAGAAAACGGAGGTATTAAATGAGAACTATTATTTATTACTTTATCAATATTATTACCAGGCTTCATGCCAAACTTTTATCGATAAATGACAATCGCGGTCTGGATCTTACAGATAAACAGCTGCATTTTCTGGTCATCGGTGTCTTTGGTTTCTGCATGCTTCTGGTGATTCAGCCTTTATTCAGATGGCTGATCAAGAATCATGCGGAACTGCTTATCACCTTCCTTTATGTATTCACGATCGTCGTTGTCGTTTCTTTGGCTATCGAGATAGGTCAGGCCTATTCCGGGACCGGAGATATGGACTTCTATGATGTAGCTTCGGGAATTTTAGGTTTCTTCGTCTTTTTTGCGATCTATCTGATCGGTTATCTGATCTTTAACGGAATACGCAAATCAGGCAACAAAGAGTACTAGTTCGTGTGGAAAAGCTCCTTCTTTGTTTTATAATAAAAGCGAAATAAAACAGGAGGAAAAACAATATGACTATTTCACCGCTTCAGAAGGAAAGGCTTAAATATATTCCTAAGCTTCCTGGCATGTTGAGAAACGGAATTGCCGAAATTGGTGTAAAAAAGGGTGAAGAGACGTGCAGTGTCGCTGATCAGGAAAAGATCAAGGCTCTTTTTCCTAATACCTATGGCAAGAAGGAAATAACTTTTGAAAAGGGTCAGAATACTTCTCCGGCCAAGAAACAGGTCGTCGGAGTCATCCTTTCCGGTGGCCAGGCTCCAGGCGGACATAACGTTGTCTGTGGTTTATATGATGCCTTGAAAGCCATCGATAAGGAAAATGAACTTTATGGTTTCAAGGGCGGACCTAGTGGCTTGCTGGAAGATGATTATCTGATCTTTGATGATGAATATATTGATCAGTTCAGAAATACCGGTGGTTTTGATATCATCGGTTCCGGCCGTACAAAACTGGAAACGGAAGAACAGTTTGCGGTTGCGGCTAAAGTATGCAAGAAACACGGTATCACGGCGATCGTTATCATTGGTGGTGATGATTCCAATACTAATGCAGCAGTGCTAGCTGAATACTTTGCTGCTCACAATACCGGCGTACAGGTCATCGGCTGTCCAAAGACGATTGATGGCGATTTGAAGAACGAAGATATCGAATGTTCATTCGGTTTTGATACGGCGACCAAGACTTATTCCGAACTGATCGGCAATATCGAAAGAGACGCCAACTCCGCTAAGAAATACTGGCACTTCATTAAAGTTATGGGCCGTTCAGCTTCTCACGTAGCGTTGGAATGTGCTTTAGAGACGCAGCCTAATATCTGTCTGATCTCGGAAGAAGTTGCTGAAAAGAAGATGTCTTTACAGCAGATCGCTTCCTATATCGCCGATGCGGTTGAAAAACGTGCGGCGGAAGGGCTCAACTTCGGTGTGGCGATCATTCCGGAAGGTGTTGTCGAATTCGTACCGGAATTCTCTGCTTTAATTAAAGAGATCAACGAATTACTGGCCGGAAGCAAGGCTGATGAATTCAACAGTCTGGCTACCTGGGAAGAGAAATATGCCTTTATTGAAAAAGGTTTAAGCAAGGAAGCCATGGCTGTCTTTGAAGTATTGCCGCAGGCTATCCAGCAGCAACTGTTCATGGAAAGAGACCCGCATGGCAACGTTCAGGTTTCCCTGATCGAATCCGAAAAACTCTTCTCTGCCATGGTCAAGGCTGAACTTGATAAGCGCAAAACAGCCGGAACATATAAAGGCAATTTCTCTGCTTTACATCACTTCTTCGGTTATGAAGGTCGTTGCGCATTCCCGTCTAATTTTGATGCCGACTACTGCTACTCGCTTGGTTATAACGCTGCTATGCTGATTCAGTATGGCTACAACGGATATCTCTCCAAGATCTCCAATCTGTCTAAACCGGCTGAGGAATGGGTCGCCGGTGGTATGCCGATCACCAAGATGATGAACATGGAAAGAAGACATGGTGAAGACAAGCCGGTCATCAGAAAGGCTTTAGTCGAACTCGATGGCAAGCCATTCAAATATTTTGAAGCCAACAGAGATACCTGGGCAGTCAATACCTGCTACTTATATCCGGGTGCTATCCAATACTACGGACCGGATGAGGTCTGCAACCTGACGACCAGAACCCTGGCTTTGGAAAAACAGTAACAGCTAACCCCGAGATAATCGGGGTTTAATTTAATAAAGGAGTTTTTTATGCGCAATTGTCTTATAGCACAATCAGGCGGCCCGACGGCTGCCATCAACGCCACCTTGGCCGGTATAGTTAAAGCCAATCAGAAAGACCCATATTACGAAAAGGTCTATGGTGGTTTAAACGGCTTAGAGGGAATTCTTTCCAGTCAGCTGGTCGATCTCGGCGAGATGTCTGATCTGGAGAATGATATATTGATCCAGACTCCATCTAGCGCTTTAGGGTCATGCCGTTATAAGCTAAAGAAAGACAATCCGCTTGATTTTGAAAAGATCTTTGCGATCCTGGATAAATATGATATCGAAACGATGTTTTATATTGGTGGTAATGATTCGATGGATACTGTCGCGTCTCTTGATCAGTATGCCAGAGAACACGCCATCAGAAATCATCGCTTCGTGGGCTGTCCCAAGACGATCGATAATGATCTGATGTATACCGACCATACCCCGGGATTTGGCTCAGCCGCCAAATATATCGCCTCTACGGCTTTAAATACCTGGCAGGACTATAATGTTTATAAAAGAAGAGAAGTCTTCATTCTGGAGACGATGGGCAGAGATGCGGGCTGGCTGGCTGCTTCCGCTTGTCTGTCGGGGATCGTTGATATCGTGATCTTACCGGAAGTGGCTTTTGAAAAAGCGGTCTTTTTAGCTGAAGTCAAAAGGTGTCTGGAAGAGAAAAACAAATGCTATATCGTTGTTTCGGAAGGCTGCAAGTACGCAGACGGCGCTTATGTCTCGGCATCTGATAGCAATAATGACGGTTTTGAACATGCGAGTTTAGGCGGGGCAGGGGGAGCTTTGAAGAATATGATCATCGAAGCCGAACTGTGCAACCGCTGCCGGGTATTAAACCTTTCCACTTCCCAAAGATGTTCCGTAACTGATCTTTCACTTTGTGACATCAGAGAATCATTTGAACTGGGCAAATACGCTCATGAATGTTCAAAAGAAAAGATGTTTACCGGCAAGATGGTAGCCCTGAAAAGAAAAGAGCAGGAAGAATATGAAGTTGAATACTTTGCGATCGAAGCTGATAAGATCGCCAATTTCGTCAGGACTTTCCCGCTTGAATGGGTCTTACCGAATTACCGTGGAGTTAAACAGGAAGCTCTTGATTATATGCGGCCGTTAATAAAAGGATCGCTGAAGATCCTTTACGAGAACGGTCTGCCGGCTTACGTGAAACCGTACTATCTGCGTTAAAAACAAGCTCAAATGAGCTTGTTTTTAGAGAATTATAACTCCACGTTCTTTACAGTATTCAAGCGTCTCATCATCCCAGATCGAAGACTGCACCTCACCGATGTGAGCCTTGTTCATCAGAAGCATACACAGTCTGCTTTCGCCAATACCACCACCTATGGTGTACGGAAGCGTCTTGTTTAGGATCATCTGGTGATAAGGATATTTCAGCTTGTATTCTTCGTTGTGTTCCTTCAATTGTTCAACCAAGGAATTTTCGTCTACTCTGATGCCCATGCTTGAAACTTCAAACGCATTATCAAGTAACTCATTGTAGTAGAGCAGATCGCCATTCAGGTTCCAGTCATCATAATCAGCTGCTCTATCATCATGAGGCTTGCCATCAGAGAGGATGTGACCGATACCCACGATAAAGACGGATTTATATTGTTTCAATACTTCTCTTTCTCTTTCCTTGGCATCTAAACCCGGATACATTCTGATCAGTTCTTCGGAATTGAAGAAGTGAAGTTCCGGTGATAATTCCGTGGTAACGGATGGATGTTTCTTTTTGAGTTCATCGAGTGTTTCTAAGATACACTGATGGATCTTGCCGACGGTCTCATAGAGATAGTAGAGATTTCTTTCTTCTTTGGTGATGACTTTTTCCCAGTCCCACTGGTCTACGTAGATCGAATGCAGGTTGTCGAGTTTCTCGTCTTTTCGAATCGCATTCATATCGGTATAGAGACCGTTTCCTTCATAGAAGGAATAGTTGTATAAGGCCATTCTCTTCCATTTAGCTAAGGAATGAACGATGACGCATTCCTTATTGATATTAGGGGCAGTGAAATTGACAGCTTGAGCCTTGCCATCGAGATCATCGTTAAGACCGGTACTTTTTTCTACGAATAAAGGAGCCGATACACGTTTCAGATGCAGGGCTTTGGTCAACTTGTCTTCGAATGTTGATTTGATAAATCTGATCGATGCCTGGGTATCATAGAGATCCAGAGATGATCGATATCCTTCTGGTATGTATACTTTCATGAAAATATCATATCACAAGAAAATTGAAAAAATTTACAAATAATTGAAAATTTACAACGATTATTGAAATTTGTATGAAAAAAATGTTGACTTGTATCAGTCATGCCGTTAAACTATATTCATAAGCAAAGAAAGGAGGCTTGTATGAAACGATATAACGTTAATGATATGGTCTTCTTTGTGTGCGATGTTCTGGTCGGTATTATTGATCTGTTAGGTCTACGCGTGCGTGACATTATTATTATGAAATACTGTTAAGATCGATAATATAGGGCCATTTGAATTGTTGTATTGGATGAGCTGGATATTATCGATGAGCTCATCTTTTATTTTTTAAGGTAGTTACAGCCTTGGCTGTTTCTATATATTCTACAGAAGGAGAATTGTTATGAAAAAATTATTAGTAGTGCTTCTGTCCTTACTGTGCGTATTGAGTTTAGCAGGTTGCGCAAACTCTAACGGCGGTGGTTCAGACAACGGTGGTGGCAATAATGGCGGTGGGGAAGACACTGACCAGACTGTCACAATCAAACTCGGTGCTTCCGGACCTTTAAGCGGTGACGCTAAGGTTTATGGTGAAGCTGTCAGAAATGCAGCTCAGATCGCGGTTGATGAGATCAACGCATCTGCTTCTACCATCAAATTCGAATTCAGAATGGAAGATGATGAAGCTACTCCGGAAAAGGCCGTTACAGCTTACTCTACTCTTTATGACTGGGGTATGCAGGTTTCCTTACTGACTGTTACTTCCGGCGCTGGTGCCGCAGTAGCTGCCAACTATGATGAAGACAAGATCTTCGCGATCACTCCATCCGGATCTGCAACAGCACTGGTTTACACTGATGAAAAGAACTTCCCAGGTAACTTCCAGATGTGCTTCACCGATCCTAACCAGGGTGTTGCTTCAGCTGACTACATGGCTGAAAAATTCGCTGACAAGAAGATCGCAGTCATCTACAAGTCTGATGATGTCTATTCTGCAGGTGTTAATGACAAATTCGTTGCCGAAGCAGGTGTTAAGGGCCTCAATGTTGTTTACAGTGGTGCTTTCACAACTGATTCCTCAACTGACTTCTCTACTCAGCTGACTGCTGCTAAAGATGCAGGCGCTGATCTCGTATTCTTACCGATCTACTATCAGCCAGCTTCTTTGATCCTCAAACAGGCTTCTGATATGGGTTATGCTCCGGTATTCTTCGGTGTTGATGGTATGGATGGTATCCTGACTCTTGAAGGCTTCGATACTTCTTTAGCTGAAGGTCTGTATATGCTGACACCGTTCGCAGCTGATGCTGACGATCAGTTAACAAAAGACTTCGTTGCTACTTACCAGGAAAAATTCGGTGAAGTTCCTAACCAGTTCGCAGCTGATGCTTACGACTGTGTTTACGCTATCCACCAGGCTTTAAGAGACATCGGTGTCAATCCTGAATACAAGTTTGATGAAGCTCTCTACGATGCAATGGTAGATCAGTTCAACAACATGTCATTCAATGGTCTGACAGGTGAAAAGATGACTTGGGCTCAGAATGGTGAAGTTTCCAAGTATCCGAAGGCTGTTGTCATTACCAACGGTGTATACGTATCTGCTGACTAATTAAAAAGCAAATCATGAAAGGTTGCTGAATTTCAGCAACCTTTCATCTATAATTATTCTTATTGGGGAAATATGACTTTTTTATCTTATCTGATTTCCGGACTGGCTCTAGGCAGTGTCTATGCGATCATTGCCCTAGGCTATACGATGGTCTACGGAATTGCGAAAATGCTTAATTTTGCACACGGTGATATCATCATGGCCGCCGGCTATGTTGCTTTTTTTGCGTTTACCCGTTTTGGTATGCCGACTTTCTTAAGTATCATCCTGTCAATTGCGTTCTCAACTGTTTTGGGTGTCGTAATTGAAAGATTGGCTTATAAACCATTAAGACAGGCAAGCTCTTTATCGGTTCTGATCACCGCGATCGGTGTGAGTTACTTCTTGCAGAACAGTGCGCAGTTACTTTTCGGGTCTGATACCAAGATCTTCCCGCAGATGTTGACGGATGGCTCATTTAAGATGTTTGACGGTCAGCTCAATGTTTCCTATCTTACGATCATTACGATACTTACCTGTATCGTTATCATGGTCGGCTTAACCTTATTCATTAACAAGACAAAGATCGGAAAGGCCATGAGGGCCTGCGCCGAAGACAAAGGTGCAGCCCAGCTCATGGGTATCAATGTTGATACGACCATTTCGATCACTTTTGCGATCGGTTCGGGTTTAGCGGCGATAGCGGCGATCCTTTTATGTTCGACCTATCCGTCTCTTTCGCCGACCTTAGGCTCAATGCCTGGTATCAAGGCCTTTACGGCGGCGGTATTCGGCGGTATCGGTTCGATCCCTGGTGCACTTCTAGGTGGTCTTTTACTAGGTGTGATCGAGAACCTGACCAAGGCCTATATCTCGACCCAGCTTTCTGATGCGATCGTCTTTGCGGTTTTGATCGTTGTTTTGTTAATCAAGCCGACCGGCTTACTTGGCAAGAAAGAGAATGTGAAGGTGTAATATGAAAAACTTCATTTCTAATCTTTTCTCAAAGAAATATCGCAGCCTGACCATCAGCTTCCTGATGGTGATCTTTGCGTATGTATTTATCGAAGTGATGATGAACACGGTAAAGATCCCGCGTCTTTTCACTAGCTTACTGGTTCCGACCTGCTGCTATATCGTTCTGGCGCTGTCTTTGAACCTCGTCGTCGGTTTTTCCGGAGAACTGTCACTGGGCCATGCCGGTTTCATGGCGATCGGTGCTTTTACGGCAGTCTGTGTTTCCGGGCTTACAGCTTCCTATATTTCCAGTGATATCATCAGGCTGATCCTGTCGATCATCATCGGTTCGATCTTTGCTGGCCTTTGCGGTCTGATCATTTCCGTACCGGTTTTGAAATTATCCGGTGACTATCTGGCCATCGTAACCTTGGCTTTCGGTCAGATCATCAAATCGTTAATAAACAATATCTATCTTGGTTTTGATGCCAAGGGTCTGCAGTTTTCATTTGTGACCAACGAGCTCAACCTTGATGGGGGAAAGATGCTGCTGTCAGGTCCGATGGGTGCTACCGATACAGCCAAGATCTCAACTTTCACGTTCGGTTTCATTCTTATTCTATTTACTTTGTTTATTATCTATTCTTTGATCGATTCGAAATACGGTCGTGCCATCATGGCCGCCAGAGATAACCGCATTGCGGCGGAATCGATCGGTATCAATATCTCGAGAACCAAGACGCTGGCTTTTGTCACTTCGGCGATCTTAGCCGGTATGGCCGGTGCTTTATATGCTTTGAATTATTCGACTTTACAGCCGGCGAAGTTTGATTTCAATACTTCGATCCTGGTTCTGGTCTATGTGGTCTTCGGTGGTTTAGGCAATATCAACGGCACGATCATTGCGACGACTGTCTTGTATATCCTGCCGGAACTGTTAAGATCTTTGCAGGATTACCGTATGCTGATCTATGCGATCGTGCTGATCGTCGTCATGCAGATAACCAACTCTGCGTCGATCAAGCAGAGTGTTGATAAACTGTCCAAGAAGTTCTTTAAGAAAGGAGAAAACGCATGAATCCTGTTCTTGAAGTAAACAATCTGGGTATCGACTTCGGCGGTCTGACGGCGGTCAATAATCTCAATATGGAAGTCTATCAGCATGAGATAGTCGGTCTGATCGGTCCTAATGGCGCTGGCAAGACCACAGTCTTTAATATGCTTACCAAAGTCTATGAGCCATCCCGCGGCAATATCCTTTTAAATGGTCAGGACATCGATAAGATGAATACCGTTGAGGTAAATAAAGCGGGTGTGGCGCGTACTTTCCAGAATATCAGACTTTTTGCGGATCTGAGTGTCATCGATAATGTCAAATCCGGTATGAACAATCTTTATCCGTATTCGGTATTTGATACGCTGCTTCATACCAAAAATCGCAACGAGAATGAAAAGAAGATCAATGAAAAAGCCGAAGAACTGCTGAAGATCTTCAATCTCTATGACGCCAAGGATATCGAAGCTTCTTCGCTTCCTTACGGTGCGCAAAGAAGACTTGAGATCGCCCGAGCTCTCGCGACTGATCCTAAACTCCTGTTACTGGATGAGCCGGCTGCCGGCATGAATCCTCAGGAGACGGAAGAACTGATGAACACGATCCGTTTTGTCAGAGATCAGTTTGATATTGCGATCTTACTGATCGAACATGATATGTCATTGGTTATGAATATCTGTGAAAGAATATATGTTTTGAATTACGGCATGCTGTTAGCGAAAGGGAGCCCTGATGAGATCAAGAATGATGAACGTGTCATCAAGGCTTATCTGGGTGATTAAGATGCTTAAAGTTAATGATCTGGTAGTAAGATACGGAATGATCGAGGCCATCAAAGGCATCAGTTTTGAGGTCAATGACGGTGAGATCG
>JAFRJA010000003.1 GCA_017432545.1 Erysipelotrichaceae bacterium | reverse complement strand
GGCAAAGATATCCATTATATCTTCTTTTCATAATGGATTAAGTAGAAGAAAACCGCAGTCATCATCGTAAACGATGAAACTGCGGTTATAAGTCCAATAAGTCACAGAATTAGGTTAGTGACATTACTATTTTAGGGCTCTTTTTTAACTTGGCGCTGACTACAGGATTCGAACCTGTGGTACCTTTCAGTACGCCACCTTTCCAAGATGGTAGGATAAACCGCTCTCTCAAGTCAGCGTGTACTTATATTTTGCCATATTTTTAATGTTTTGTGTTAAAAACATGCAATTAAATAAGTACACAGAACGTTCTTTACTTCATTAATCTCAGGCAGGTCTGTTTTGTTTCCATCTGCGATAACGGTCAAGATCTGATTTCATATTCATGAACGAAAATGCCAGGATGGCCGTATCATCGATATAGCCGAGACCAGGAATGAAATCAGGCAGGATGTCGATAGGTGATACGAAATACAGCAGTGCGGCGATGATCGCCACGATCGAACCTACCGGAATCTCCCGATATTCTTTTTTGACATAGTCTCTGACTAAGGAAGTAAACAAAGTAACATAAGAAACCAGATCTCTGACTGACGTTTTCTTGGAGTTATTTTTCTTACCGGCAGTCCTTCTGGCCTTTTCCTCAGCCTTGTCAATAAAATCGTTGCTCAGATCTTCATCATCAAGTATTACTTCGGCCTCGACTTTTTTTCTGTTGATCTGGCTTTCAAAATCTTTGTTGTCTATCATAGTGATCTCCTTTCTATTTATGGTATTCAAATTTGTATACGTAATTTTTCTCTTGTGGCAAAATATTATGCGAATTTAAGTTAAAAACTAGCTCTTCAGATAATCCTTCGCCCACAGATACAGATCATATTTGGCAGGTTTCTGAACATTCAGACGGCTTGTATCCATATTCATCGTCAGATCAGCCAGTTTAACTTCAATAGCGACTTCATTATTGGATTCTTTTATTCTTTTATATAGTCTTCATAAGACATTCCTGTATGTGTCAACAATAACAGGGAAGCGATTATCTTCTGATCAAAACCGAGCTCTTTAAGTTCTTCAACTGTTATATCCGTATCTTCCAATACATCATGTAAAAGTCCTGCGATCTTAGCTTCATCAGATTTACATTGTAAGGCGACCAGAACAAGATGAAAGATATATTCTACGCCGCTTTTATCATACTGACCGGCGTGTTTCTCCCTGGCCAGATCTAAGGCTTTCTTCAACATCTTATAATCGCTCATACAAAAAATCCTCCCTTTACAGTTATGCTGATAAGAAAGGATCCTGTTTTTCTGATTGTTATGGTCTTTAACTTTGTTTATCCAAGTCTTTTATCTAAAGTATCGATCGCTTCAAAGAAGATCTTCATACATTCTTCTCTGTTCGCATCAATCAATACAATATGGTTGCCTTCACCTTTGGTAAAGACAGTCTGACCTTGGGTATCTTCACCATCAAGGATTACATCAACTTTACCCTGTTCAGCCACAAAGACCTCAGGCTTAAGCAGATACAATACCGGGATCAGATCAAAGACTGCGGTCTTATCCCAGCCTCTGTCGATCGCATAGCGGCAATAGAAGTCAAACAGATCATTGACCAGTTTTGAAGCCTTACCGCCGTGTCTGAATCTTACAGTCTCTTTGATCAGGATGCCTCCGGCATAACACACTTCCAGTGGGGCCATAACTACTTTGATTCCTGAATCAAAAACGATCTTAGCTGCTTCCGGATCATGCCAGATATTAAACTCGGCATATTTGTTTATATTGCCACCATTCAAAGCTCCACCCATTAAAACGATCTGTTCGATGTTATCGGCTAAGGAAGGATCTTCTTTTAATACATAACCAAGATTAGTCAAAGGAGCCAAAGCGACGATCGTGACCTTTTCGTTTCCGGATAATACTTTTCGGTAATAGTCAACGCCCGATAATTCTTCAACTTTTCTTTGTGGTTCAGGAAGGATCGGACCATCCATACCGCTTTCTCCATGGGCAGCTGGCTGTGGTTGAGGTTCCTTGACTAAAGGCCTGTTCAAACCTTTATAGACCGGAATATTGATTTCTAAGTAATCTTCTACCTTAAGTATGTTTTTAGTTACTTTATCGAGTGTCTGATTGCCTGCGACTGTGACAAAAGATAAAGGCTCCAGCTCACTGTTGTGAGCCAGAGCCGTCATAATCGATAAGATGTCATCGTGTCCGGGATCAGTATCGAAAATGATTCTGTACATTATTCACCTTCGACTTTACCACGTTTTACACGATAGTAGTTTATGATCGAGACTGTCGTCAGGATCACGAAGACTGAGAAGTAAGGGATCGCACCTACTAAGTCAGTCGGGAATGCGGAGTTGGAGCTGAAGATGATCGAGACGGCACGGAAGACCGCGAAGATCACCGCTGAAAGCACCAATACCCAGTAATTGCCATTGGCGATACCGTTGGCCGCAACACCCATCCAGCCCTGTCCGGAGACCATACCTTTGGAGAAGATCTTCAGATAGTTCAAGGACAGATACATGCCGCCTAAACCTGCCAGCATGCCGGATATGACTAATGAAAGAACGCGGAGTTTTTCAACGTTGATACCGGCCGTTCTGGCAGCTTCAGCGTTAAGACCGCAGGCTCTCATTCTCATGCCTAACGGAGTCTTGTAGATCATGACGAATAAGACAGCGACCAGGATCCAGCAGATATAAGTCAGAATGAACTGTCCTGATAAGATCTCACCGATGATCGGAATATCCTTGATGATCGGTATCTCGATCGTATCTAAGATCGGAGTCGACAGGGAAGCAGTTGTACCTTTATCACCGGTGATCTGGTACAGGACGAAGATCGCGACCGCATCTGCAAAAGTATTTAAAGCGATCATGATCAGGAAAGCATCCGCTCCCAGTTTCATCGAGAAGAAAGCGATCAGCATAACCGTCAGCACGCCAACGATGAGGCCAAACAGAACACCCATCCAGGCATTGCCGGTAAGATAGCTTCCTAAAACACCGGCTAAAGCGGAGAAGGTCATGATCGATTCGATCGCAATATTACCGATACCGGTAGAAGCAGCAACGAAGGCACCAAGTGCCGCAAAGATGATCGGTGTGGCCATACGGATGATGGTCAACAGGAATCTCATTGTAAACAGAGTTGAAAATATACTATTCAGCATGTTCTTCCAAGCCCTCCTTTAATAACTGTCTCTCACGGAAACGTCTCAGGAAATACTGTGAAGATATCAGCATGATGATGATACCTTCAACGATCGCAACGATCTCGGAAGGGACGGAATTGTCTACGAAATACAGAATTGCTGTACCCTGTTCAAGATACTTGATCATGAAAGCAGCAATTACGATACCGATCGGATTGTTTCGCCCCAACATTGACATCAGCATGCCGGAGAAACCGATACCGACCAGGGATTGTGATGGTGTATAGAATGTAGTCTGCGTCAATAAAGCTGTCGTAGCTCCCATGCCGGATAAGATACCGGCGATCGAAGCTGTCGAGATAGCCAGCTTGAGGGCACTGATACCGGAATATTCCGCAAAGCGCGGATTGGTTCCGGCCAGTCTGATCTGATAGCCCAGACGGCTCTTCTTCATGACCAGATACAGGATTACGGTCACCGCAATCAACAGGATGAAGCAAATCGTGATATGTAACGGCTCATAGATATAAGGGATCTTGGCAGTTGCCAGATAGTCCTTTGAGCTGTTGCCGCCTCTTTTAAGCGTTCCTAGGAAAGTTCTGACGACATAGGCCGCAATGCCCGCATAGATCGAGTTAAGCATCAAAGAGACGACCATTTCATTCGTACCGAATTTGGCCTTTAAGAATGAAGGCAGGATCATCAGAATGCCACCAAAAGCCATCGCGGCCAGGTAGCAAAGGATCGGATGTAAGATCGAGCTTTCTGTTAACGGCGTAATAGCGACAGCCGTTACGACCGCACCGGAAAGGATATAGATACCTTCAGCACCCAGGTTGAAGGCGCCCGCACTGAACAGTACACCGGCAGCCAGGCCAGCGAAAGCATATGGAATAAAGCTTTCGATGACGGCACCGATATATCTGGTCTTGGTCAATGGTCCAGTCAAGATCGTAATGATCGCTCTGATTGGATCAGATGAGACTAAGCACAGAATGACAAATGTGATAGCTAAAGCGATCAGAATGGAAATAAGCATCTTGACCGCATCGAATACCTTCGGATTGGATATCGACAGTTTATAGTTACGTGAGTATTTAGAGAATTTCTCAGTCATTTAACGCACCTCCGATTTCTTCGGCATCCTGGTGTCTGGCACCAAGCATATACATACCGAGATCTGATTCGCTGATGTTGTTGGCATCAGGGAAGTATCCGGCGATCTCACCGTTGAACATGACGATGATACGGTCAGACAGATCCATGACCTCATTGAGGTCAGCTGATACAAGCAAGATACCGGCTCCGGCATTGCGCATTTCGATCAGTTTATGGTGAACGAATTCGGCCGAACCGATATCGATACCATGGGTCGGCTGTTCAGCGATCATGAACTGTGAGTTCGTATTGTACTCTCGGGCAACAACGACCTTCTGCACGTTACCACCGGAAAGTGAATTGACCGGTGCATCAGCTGTTTTAGTCTTGACCGCAAAAGTCTTGATCAGATTATCGGAAACTTCATGGATCTTCTTGTTGTCCATGAAGAGCTTGTTATTGATATCTTCACGGGTATAGTAAGTTGAGATCAGGTTGTCCGAGATCGGCAGTTCACCAGCCACACCATCGACCATACGGTCTTCCGGAATATAGGCCATACCTTCATCTCTTCTCTTTCTGATATTGAATTCATTTACTTCATTACCGCAGATCCTGATACTGCCGGTATAAGCTGTTTCTTCTAGACCCGTGATACATTTGACGAGTTCCTGCTGGCCATTGCCTTCAACACCGGCAACACCTAAGATCTCACCATTCTTGACCGCAAACGATACCTTGTTGAGGACCGGTTTGCCATTTCTTTCCATATACAGATCCTTGATTTCAAGAGCTTTCGCATTATTGAAATCTTCATGAGTCTTGTAACGGTCCATATCATTATCGAGATCTCTACCGATGATCAGATTGGTCAGCTGTTCCATGGTCAGTTCTTCATTGAGATAAGTACCCTTGGACACACCGTTTCTGATGACCGAGATACGGTCAGAGATCTGTTTAACTTCTTCCAGTTTATGCGAAATGAAGATGATCGTATGACCCTGTTCCTTGAAGAAACGCAACTGATTGAACAGCTTTTCCGTTTCCTGCGGCGTAAGTACGGAAGTCGGTTCATCCAGGATGATCAGTTCCGCATTGCGGTAAAGGGTCTTGAGGATTTCGACTTTCTGACGTTTAGCAACAGATAAGGTCGAGACCTTGGCATTGACATCGAGTTCGAAATCATATTTATCAGATAATTCCTGACATCTTTTCGCAGCTTCTTTCTGGTCGATAAAGATAGACTTCTTCGGCTCATCACCTAAGATGATATTATCGACGATAGAGAAAGACGGTATCAACATGAAATGCTGGTGCACCATACCGATTCCGGCTTTGATGGCATCCATTGAACTGTTGAAATGTGTTTCTTCACCCTTGTAGTAGACATGTCCGCTGGACGGTCTTTCAATACCGAAGATGACTTTCATCAGGGTTGATTTACCGGCACCGTTCTCTCCTACGATCGAGTGTATTTCTCCTTTTTCGAATTCCATGTTAATGTCACGGTTAGCTACAGTCCCGTTAAAATAAACCTTTGTAACATTATCAAGTTTCAGAATTATTTCATTCATAAATCCACCTCAAATTTAGAAAAAGTCATGCGCCCGAAAATGAGCGCATGACTTGTCAGATACGAATTAAATCAGCAATTAGTCAACACGGTTGGCATCTCTGACTTTTGGCCATTCTACTTCATAAGTAGCTTCGTCCCAAGCCTTAGTGTCAACAACTTCGACAGCACCTGAAGCAACCTGTGCCAGAGTCTCAGCAACCTGATTTCTTACTTCTTCACTAGCGTTAGCAAGATAGAAATCATTTTCAGCAAGACCGACACCGTTTAAAGCGATACCCCAAGTTTCAGCTTTGCCGAGCTTGTTCTTGAAAGAACCATCAGCAACCATTTCACAGACAGCCTTGAAAGCAACGTTAGTGTTCTTTAAAGCTGAAGTGAGGATTGTGTTAGCCCATGCAGCGTTAGTGTCTTTGAACTGTAAGTACTGGTCCTGGTCAACACCGATGCACCATACATCATCATGACCTGAGCAAGCATCGATAACACCGTTACCTAAGCCACCGGCAACCTGCCAAACGACATCAGCACCCTTAGAGATCATATCTTCTGTTACTTCTTTACCTAAAGCAGTATCAGAGAAAGAACCCGGATAAGAGATGACATACTTGATACCTTTGTCAGCAAGAACCTGGCAATAGCCACCGATAAACTGGTTCATATCCTGTGATTCCATACCTACAACGACACCGACTGTACCAGTCTTGGTGACAGCTGCAGATAAAGCACCTACAACATAACCTAAATCGTCAAGAGCCCAGTCAACAGCGTAGCAGTTTGCTGGAACACCGGTTTCAGGAATCCAAGAACGGTCAAAGTTGTAGAACAACTGATCAGGATACTTTTCACATGCGTTGTAAAGGAATCCTTCATAAGTACCGTTACCGGAAACAACGAGGTCATACTGACCGTCTTCACATACGTTGTCATACCAGTTCATCCAGTTGGATTCTTCGGCAGCACCGTTAGGGTCACATTCGTAAACATCGACAGTGATGTTGTTGTCAGCATCATTTACTTCTTTGGCAGCGTTAGCCAGAGTGTCGAAGTAAGACTGGTCACCAGTGAATGGGAGCAGTACGGCGATTTTGACAGTACCGTCATCTTCAGTAGGTGTTGGCTGGTCAGTAGGAGTTTCTTCCTTCTTGCCACAGCCCGCTAATGCTACTAACATCAGTACAGCCAGTAAGATTGTTAATAATTTTTTCATTCTTCTCTCCTTTTTCTATTTAAAGTCTGTAGAGACTCTAAATCAAATTTAACTGTTAAATCAAATAAATATAAAAAAATAGGCCCTTTTTAACAAACCTATTTTATCATTATGAAACACCTATATTCAATGAGTTTCGTGCGCTTAATCAGCTTTTACCTGATAAGGTTCATATCCCGCCGCTACAAGCTGCTCATCAAAGTCCTTTCTGGCCATTTTACACATGTTTTCAAAGGAATCAGCGATCTTTATCAGATTGAGGATATTATCGAAAGCCGAGCCTTTATCTTCGATCAGATAGCCCTTTTCATCATATAAAACGCCATCTTCTTCGTGTTTCGGGATATCTCTTTCAACAAGTTTCTTTCCGCCGGTATAGAAACCATAGGAAGGCATGCCTAAAGCTACATAATAACCGATCTCAAACAAGGTTCCTGAATCAGGCTCATGGCCTCGCCAGTCATCCAGCTGGGCAAAACACACATCACACTTTCTCATCCAGCCCGTGTCATGTTCAAAGATCCTCTTGAAAAGATCTTCACCCGGTTCGACCTTATCGCCATCACCCGGGAAAACCCCGATCAGACCGTATTTATCACAGGTTCCCTTCCAGTATTTCACTGTCTCATCGGCAGTCGGAAGAAACATCTCAAAATCCGCCAGATACACTAAAGGTTTTCTGATTTTTCCCTCTTTATCGATAAACATCAGTCTTCTCCCTTCTCAAGATCTTCAGCTGCGACGTTCAAAGCGTCTTCTAAACCGCCTTCCACGATCGTCGATGAATACTCCAGCATCAGATTGACCGGACCCGGTTCAAAACCGATCCCATTCTCATCCGTATAACCATAACCTTCCTTATATTTCTTCTCACCGGTATATCTTTCACGACACACTCTGGTATCAGGCATATAACAGTACATCTTCTTGCCTAAGGCATATCCTGCCCCGAGTTCAAAACCAGTCTCGCTGTAAGGCTCCAGAAAACTGCGGAAATCAACGGTATCCGCAATAATGATGTCGCATTCCTTGATCAGCTCCAGTCTTTTTCTGGCAATCAGTTCATTATTCTCCGCGCTGTCTTTGGCTTTGAATAATTCTTTTGGATACTCCAGCAGTTCGAAACCGTACTTTTCACAAAGCTTCTTCTTTTCTTCAAACAACCTGAGCGCATCCTTCTTAAGACGATCCGGTCCTGATAAATAAACTTTCTTTCTCATATCTACTCCAGTTCAAATGCTGTATCCAAAGCTATCTCGATCATTTCCGTGAACGCTGTCTGTCTCTGTTCCGAAGTCGTGATCTGATCTTTGAGATCGGAAACGGTCAGAAGACACGCTGCCTTCTTATTCAGATATTTGGCATTGGCGAACAAGGCAAAGCTTTCCATCTCCCCGGCAATCGTCGGATAAGGTTCACGTCTTCCAATCGAAGGGTCACGATAGAAACAGTCACCACAGCTGATAATGCCCCTGATGACTCTTTTATCCATTTTCCTGGCGCTTTCTTCCAGCATATCCAATAACTGCTTATCCGGATATAACAGATCTTCTTCATAACCGTAAGCAACTTTCGCATAGTTTGAGTTTGAATAAGACGCATCAGCCAGAATCACATCAAACAGCTTCAGGTCATCTCTGAAAGCTCCGCAGCTTCCGGTCCTGATGATATTCTCAACACCATAGAAATTAAACAGTTCATATGAATAGATGCCCATTGAAGGCATGCCCATACCTGAACCCATAGTCGATATACGCTTGCCCTTATAATAACCGGTAAAGCCCAACATGCCTCTGACATTGTTGAACTGTTCGACATCCGTTAAAAAGCGATCGGCGATCAGCTTCGCTCTCAATGGGTCACCGGGCATGATGACCGTCGTGGCAACTTCGCCCTTTTTTGCCCTGATGTGGGGTGTTCCTGTGAATTCTTTCATGTTTTGTGTTTCCTTTTCTTTCCTAATTATATGTCATCAGCCAATAATCAGCTCTTCAGTTACACTCTCGCTATCTTCGCCCAGATAAAAACCGAAAAGATCTCCCATCTTCACATCTTTAAAATAAAACTCTTTATCCGCGATCTTAACTGTCATACCTTTATCATCTCTCTTTAAACTCAATTGATAATGTTTATTTAATTCCCATTCAAAAGGATATGATTCAATGATCTTTTCTTCTTTATCCTTCCTCAACAAGACAAGCTTATCATTATCAAAGCCTATCGCCTCATAATCAAGATAGCCTTTCATATTGAAGACCAGCAGATGTCTCTTACCTTTTCTAGGAATAAAGCTCCAGCTGATATAATCATAGCTGTTTCCATAATTTCCCGAACTGATCAAAGCGTGTTCTGAGCACTGTCCTTTAAGCCCTTCATCGATCGTCCAATCTCCGGAATGTTTAACGAAACCACGGATATTGTTCATGAAGTCACCTTCATAACGTGGACCGTAATGATCGATCGGATATTCGCGGAAGTCATAATGAAGTTCAGGATTTCTTTTTATATTTATATCTCTAATCATATAAGGATACTTCGCTCTTATCCCAACCCTATTGATCACAAGATTTATTCCTTCCGGAAGCTTATAATTCAGATCCTGTTTTCCCTCGATCTCAAATTCTTCGCTGTATTCTTTTCCTTTACAATCCGTACAGTAAACAGTGAATTTCTGCTTCTGATCAGATCCTACAGAAATGTTTAAGACATCACCGGGTTCGATGATCGGCGAAAACTGTGGATCATAACGCGCATCATAGAGATCATCTTTCAGGTAGTAGGTATATTTATAGATGTCTTCGTCTTCTACCGCAAGAGTATCGTTTTCCGTATGAACATTCCCCCTGATACCCAAAGTCGCATATGGCAGATGGAATAAAGAAACATCTTCATATTCGATGCCCTTGAGTCTGAAGGCGAACTTCGTATAGTATCTCGCCATACCGGAAACGGTGTCGATGTTGAGACAGCCGATAGCGCTGGATGCGTTAAGCAAGTCATTGATCGGGGTGATCCACTTCTCATTGATCCCCTCTAATCCCAATAAAGCACCCATGATCGAACCGGCATTGCCGCAGTTACAATCTGTGTCCCAGCCGCTGAAGTTCAACATCTCCAACGTCTTATCAAAATCATTGTCCCCATAGCACATCGCCATGATCATTAAGGCGCTGTTAGGGATGATGTGACAGACACCGGGATACTTGTCATAGCCGTAATTGTCCTGGATGTATTCAAGACACTTGTGCCAGTCAGTGCTGTTTTCTTCATAGAAACGGATGATATCTTTTGCGACCTTGTAGTATTCCTGATCCTTATCTAGATAGTTCAAGGTTTCGTTTATTACTTCATGGATATCATTCTTCTGCATCGCTAAGGTGATAGCGACCGCCACAAAGATGCCCCCTTCAATACCGCATCCATCGTGAGTAACTGAAGAAGCCATGGTGGCGAGTTTTTTAGCCAGTTCAGGATCATATCCGGCTACATAACCCCAGCAGTCGGAAAAGATCTGACCTCCGATCTGTTCGGCAATGGCTTTCCCGTTCTGTTTTATCGATCCGGAAACCGGAGCCTTGATCCCGTTTTTGAGGTTTTCATAAGCGGTGTGCTCCGTTGATACACCGACCCCACCCCACCAGAAAAAGCCACTGTATTCGCATAGATAATTAAGAAAAGTATCACCGATCTTTTCAGCACTTATTTCCTCACAATCCTGTAAAGCTCTGATAAAAAACATCGGTCCGTTGAGATCATCGTCAGCCGCATAGACATCATAGTCCACCAGATAGCCGTGTTTATAGTGATAGGTATCGACGATCTTTTCATGGCTCCAGCCTTCGACTGGCGAACCCAGTCTGACTCCTATCACTTTCCCCAGCCAGGAACTGTAGACTTTATAGAGATACTCTTCCGGTATTAAATTTTTCAAAGATTACTCCTGAAGAATTCGATCGTCGCATCCGTGAGCTGTTTGGAAAGTTCCGGATGATTATCCCAAGCCCCGAAACCGTGATCGGCAGTTTTAACGGTAACCGGTTTTTTCTCTCTGGCATTCTCTAAAAGACCATAGGTATCGACAGCTGTCTGATAAGGCACCGTGATATCACTGTCACCATGAACGACGATAGCCGCTCCTTTATAGTTTTTCAGATTATCAGATAAGACACAGTTATCCATCTGTTCGACAAGTTCTTTATTAAGTTTGATATCGGTATTGTCAAAACCATTGTGGAAATCGCAATAACCCTTTTCCGCTGCTTCCTTTCTCATTATCTCAAGCGGAACACCCAGAAATTCATCAGAACCGCCAAAACGATCATAAGTTGCGGCTGCCCATAAACCGATACACTCCACTTCCGGATGACTTCCGATATACATGGCCGTAAGTCTGCCACCCATACTGTAACCGATCATGCCTAAGGGACCATTTATCTCATAGTGTTCTTCCATATGCTTTCTGGCACTTTCGATATCGTCAAGACAGTTATTCAAAGTGTAATTGATGAAGTCTTCTTTGGATACATCGCAACCCGGAAAGCCCATCATGACACTGGTGATCCCATCAGCTGCCAGATTCTTCGCTACTTCCAGAAATCTGCCGTCTTCGGTACGGTTGGCTTTAAAGCCATGGACACACAAAAGCAGTTTTGCCGGATAAGCGTCTGCTTCAACGACAGTTAATGGAATCATCGTTCCTCTTTTTGATAATGTTTCAGTCTCAAATGTTTTCATCATGATCTCCTTATTTATAAAAATCTTTCATCTTAAGATATATCTTTTCTTCTCGGCCTTTTCTGATCTTGGCCGGACCATCAGATGAGGCGTTATAGCCGGCGGCAATATTACTGTTGATGACGATATCTTCAGAATTGTTTCCTTCGATCCTCCAGTATAAAGCTGATGCGCTCGAACAGTTGCCGCAACCGGTAACGTCGATCGCCTCATCTGGTTTATATGCCTGAGCGCAAACGCATTCGCTGTTTTCGATCCACGAAGACCCCTCTTCTCCTTGTCTTAAGAAACACGGAATATTCAACTCTTTAATCGCTTCAATGATCTCTTGCCTTGTTTCACAGCCAAAGAAATATCCTGCTTCATCAAGATTCATCGAGTAGTAATCGACCTTCTTCAGATTATCCAGTATCCTTTCATGTAAGGAAGGATCCTTGGAAGAAAAAGTCGGCGGTTCCCACATGATCCTGATATTGGGAGCTTTTTCTCTGATCATATCGATCTCTTCAAAAATCTTTTCCTGAGCTGCGGAATCTATATATAATCCTTTGGTTTTTTCAGATAGAAACGGTGACAGTTTCTTATACGAAGTACGATTGTTTTCACTCTGTAACGCAAAGTAGTCATCGCCATATAATGATTTTTCCGACCACTTCCCGTCTTCTTCATATTTCAATAAGGTGAGATGGGTATATGGAAGATCAAAATAGATCCCTTGTTTATCAATCAGATTTTCATCAAAATAACTTCCATAATAATCCCAGTAATCAGGACCGCCACTGCTTATCATAATGACCTTATCAGTAAATAAACCGATCCCGCCATACGCAAAAATACCACAGCCACCCAGATTGCCTTTTTTTGTCTTTCCATCGGAATAAAGGATATCGTTAATGATGGAGATACCGCCTACAAGATATTCATAGCTCATAAGACTTCCAAGATCTTCCCTTCGTGAAAGAAATACATATTTTCGTGTTTGATGCCGTATCTGCCATTTACTCTACAGATATGTGGTTCAAAGGTGATCGGTTTATTATATTCACTGATCTTTCTATCTTCACCGTGAATTATCGTTACTCTGTCCTTAGGATCTTTTTCGATCGTATGACCGAAATTACCATGGTAATCAAGATTGATGCAATGATGTTTCTTTAACAGATCTTCGATATAGTCATGAAGCCCAGAAAAAGTGGTTTCTTCATTCACGAATTGTATAAATTCTTGATGAAGATACAATTCAAAATCCAATCCTTCTTTGATCTCTTGATTATCTGAATCGACGTAACGAATTATCTTTCCCTTCTCCATCACATAACTGCGAGCCATATCACCCCAGCCGTTTCCCATGACCGGCGCGACATCAACGGTTATGAAATCATTTTCCTGAACAATCATATTTTTAAGATCCGGAGCTTCATGAGCTGAATAGGTACTCAGATCGCCAAACAGGATCAGAGCCGGATCCTCATGAGTCCAGAATCTTTCGGCCCCCTTCGCCAACATTCTGTCTTTACAAGCTTCATGGATCTCTTCATAAGTCATACCGGGTCTAAGAAAAGTCTTCAGATACTCAAGACAATCTTGCGCTATCCTCTGAGCTTTGATGATATTATCTGCTTCTACATCAGTATTTTTATAATGTTCAATAAATAACTGTTCAGACATCCCACATATATTATAGGCAAAACAAAAGGCCTTTCGGCCTTCGTATTATTCTTTTTCTTCCTTCAGTTCATCCTCATACATCTTGTAGAGCTGTTTCCAGTAGGTATCATCATATTCTTCCCATAAAGGTTCGACCTTCGAAGCTTCATTCATAAAATAGAAGACATCTCTGCCCAATTCGAAACGACCCTTATTGGTATGCATATCAATGGTCCATTCCGGGATCTCCGGGATCTCACCCTTTTCATTCTCTTTCATGATTATGTTTTTGACGTGATCAGTAGACCTTTCCTTCTTGCAGCGGCAGAGATATCTGATCGCATACAGGAAGAAGATCGGACGGTCGCCATCACCATAAGGGAATTCTTTTCTGATCTGATTGAGAGTATTAACGATCACCATCGCATTCGGATCACCGAAACCGATATCCTCAACACTGATAACCAGTAATCTCGTCCAGAGTTTCTCCTCATGGAAATTGGAAGTTATATAGAGTTCATAAGCGAAACGCATCGCGAGATCTTCCATTCCTCTGCGGATACATTTCTGAACAGCCGAGATCAGCAAGTCGGCACTGATCCCGTGTTTGGACGTCGTATAAGCCCACGCATCATAGTATTCTGACATATATTTAATTTCTCCTTCTCCTTCGTTATAACATATTATGATCATTAAAACCAAGGCTACCTGATGTTGGGGTTAAAATATTAGTGAAAGAAAAGGTAAGGGCTATGTACGACTACAAAGTTAGACAGATGAATGTATTCAGGAATGGGAAGAAGATCTATGGCGAACTGTATATGCCGGAAGTTGAAAACTGCCCGATCGCCGTTATTTCGCATGGCTTAAACGGTACCCATGAAGGTTCTCTGGATATCGCCGATACCTTTGCGGAAAACGGTATAGCTTCTTACATCTTTGATTATTGCGGCGGGGCCAATATAAACATGTCTGATGGTAAGACCACCGATATGTCTGTTTTGACTGAAGCCCGAGATCTCTCCGTTATTATCGATGAGGTCAAGAAGATCCCGCAGATCGATCCGAATAAACTGTTTCTTTTAGGCAAGTCCCAGGGCGCCTATGTCTCAACGATCGTCGCTTGCGAAAGACATGGCGAAGTCGCCGGTCTGATCGGCTTATACCCGGGTTATGGCCTCTATGATCTGGTAGTTGATGAAATGAAGAAATACGACGAGATCCCAAGCAGTATGGATGTGCTTTCGGTTCCTTTATCAGATCGTTACTTCAAAGATATCCTTTCTTTTGACATCTATGAAAAGATGAAACGCTACTATGGCAACGTCTTACTGATCCATGGCAGCGAGGATTCGATCATTCCTTTAGAAACGGCTGAAAAAGCCGCCGAATCATTCCCACACGCCAAGCTCATTGTGATCGAAGGCGCGGAACACGGCTTCCATGGTCCGGAAAGAAATGAAGTCATAAGGCTGGCCCTCGACTTCATTAAAAAAGAATCCGGTCTTTAGCGTTTAAGCAGTACCAGATTCTCTTCCGTTCCTTCTTCCAGTTTCTTTTCTTCGGTTTCTTTAAAACCGAATCTTTCATAAAAGGCGATCGCCTTTTTATTTTTCTCTAAAGCCCAGAGCTTTCTTACATCATATTCTTCTATCGCATATTCCACCAGTTTTGAACCAATCTTCCGGTTATGAAGTACCGGTTCCACAAACAGCTTTACGACCTCATCATCTCTGATCTGAATAAAACCTTTAATGACGCCATCATCATAGACATGAAACTCAGACAGATTATCTTCATATTTTTTCATCAATGGTCTGACCTGAAGTTCACCGAAATAGAATTCGTCATTCAGAAAGATCGGATAGAAATACAGGCGATAATTGAAGATCTCGATCTCCGCGATGCGACAGAGATCACTGTATTCAGCTTTACGGATATTTTTCATTTCTTGACCTTCTTACGGATAAACTGAAATAAAGTTATAAGCAGCCACACGATAAGCGCGACAACGACAAGACAGAATAAGAAATTAAGGATCGAAAAACGCAGTTTGATCGTTCCTGAAGCACCCTCTTCCATCGCATAGGTGTGAAAGGCCCACATCCCGAAACCGGCTTCCATCATACATTCGCCACCCCAGTTATGGTAAGCCAGAGGAAAATAATGTCGGTCAAGAAAAGTCAGGTAGTTATACAGACAGCCTAAACAGCAGATCACAAAAGATATGCCCAAAGATATCCGCAAACGCTTTTTCATATCGCCTCCAGTTATTACTCATATTATACCCATAAAATATGGCAGGATTATCCTGCCATGTCTGTTATCTGATTATATGAACATCGCTGATGGTACACTGATCACCGGTAAAGGCCAGATAGATATCATCGACATCATCATTGATCATTGTGATACTTTTGATCGCTATGCCAAGATTTTCTGTCATAACGGTGATCTTATTACCTTCGCGGAAGATCGACACTTCGCAATCGATCCCTTCTTTAAGTTTATCTTTCCAGCTGTTCCAGCCTTCAAAGTCATTCTTCTTTTCAATGATGACTTCATTCTTTGCGTGTTCATCTGATTCCCAGTTTTCACCATCAAGTCTGATCAGTACATATTCGATGAAATCCGGACCATCAGGCTTATTATTCTTTGAAGTATAAACGCTGATATATGGACAATGCCAGATGAGTCTTCCTGTCGGCAGACTCTGACCATGGAATCTGATCTTCATTCCATCAGTTATTTTTATGCCTTCAGAATATTCTGTTTTCCAGCCATCAACTTCAACATTAGGAATGTCGCCTTGAGGTTTGTCTTTAATAAAACTTATTTCTTCGGCTATCCTTTCGATAAAGTCTTTGGAAACACCTTCGTCATCCTGTCTGACTTTGATGTTGCTGACAAGACAGTGATCACCGCTTATGGCCAGAAAAGCGAAACGTGAGTTATCCGGTAAAGCCAGCGTCACTTCTTTCACTTCATCTTTACTCATGATCTTCACCTGCAGGTGATCTTTGATACGGCAGGCTTCTATTTCATAACGTGTAAAGTTCTTGTAACGGCTGAATTCTTCATCATCGTTTTCCCGCTTATATGTCTTCAATTGACTCTTTCTTACACCTTCATCTTTAATGTGACCATCGAATCTAACTAAGGCATATTCATGATAGAGAAGATCTTTTCTTCTGATCTCATCTTCATAAGCCCGGCCATCGAGTGAATCAAAAATGATCGCCGAAGGAATGCTGGTCAAAGGATCAGAACCTTCATCAGCTTTGGCGTATAAAGAAATTCTGGTTATGTGATCTGAAAGCAGCAGTCCGATCGTACTCTCGTCATAAACATGATCACAGATAAGTTTTGTCTTAAGGACAGCATCAGAGTCACCTTTGTGTTCTTTCATGGAATATTCCGTATCCATATCGATCAGATGCAGCATGATCTTGGCATATTGCGGATCAAACTGTGTACCCATGCCTTTGACGATCTCCTCTCTGGCTTTCTGCTGCGGGATCGTATCACGGTAACTTCTCTTGGAAGTCATCGCATCATAGGCATCAGCGACCGCAATGATCCGGGCGATCTCCGGAATGTCTTCCGCTTTCAAGTTATCGGGATAGCCTCTTCCATCATATCTTTCGTGATGGAAATGGGCACCGATGCTTAAGTATGGTGACTCCTGAATGGAAGAAAGGATCTGATTGCCATAGACCGGATGTTTCTTGATCTCGGCATATTCTTCGTCGGTCAGTTTTCCTTCTTTATTGATGATTGCATCGCTGACACCGATCTTGCCGACATCGTGAAGCAAAGCTGCAAAATAGACTTTCTCGCATTCTTCTTCCGGCCAGCCTGCATATTTGGCAATCTGTTGCGAATAGATGGCGACTCTACTGGAATGACCATGCGTATACTGATCCTTTGCATCGATCGCATTGGCTAAAGCTTCAGCAGTCTGTTCAAACAGCGCGTGTTCTCTTTTCTGTTCGTTTTTGAGCAGTTCGATCTCCAGATTCCTGGCCTGTTTTACTTCCTTGTTCATATCGATCAGGGCGAAGACATAAAGCAGAAGAACATTCCCGACGATCGTCATATTGACCAGCGAAAGACCATAGGCAAATATCTGAGCGATCGAAGCGACTAACGGCACAGTCGTAATCAGCAGCAAAGAGATAAAGATCAGTTTACGCAGACTGTTTCTGTATTGAATGATGACTGATAACTGGATAAGGATTATCAATAGCGGCGCAATATAACACAGCGTAAATAATGGTCCGCGCTGATAGGTGTTGTTGGCATCGATCGTATAATACATGCCGGTAAACTGTGATATCACCAGCATTATCACGCCGAAAGCAAACAGGATCTCACAAACCATCAGTCTTTTCGGCAGTACCTTCAGTTTGCCTTCATTCCTGTAAAGATCCATCAGGTATAAAGCCGTCTGGTGCAAGATGATCAGGGTCAAAAAATAGACCATGAAGTTGGAGACCGTGACCATCCAATAGGCCTTATTACCCAAAACCCCCCTGTAGATATAAGCGATACGATCAAACAGCAGCAAGAACATCGCTGCCGTTTCCATTAAAGCCAGGATCCTTCTTCTTTTTATGGACAGGGTCTTGGTAACGATCGTCAATAAAATAAGCACGAAACATATTCCGGCCATAAACAGCATGATATCCAACTGGTATTCTTTCAGAAAGTTATACATTTTTCCCTTTTATAAATATAATTTAATACTGACACTTAAAGTTTAACAAAATCAGTTCGATACAACAAACATCAGACCATTGACCTTCCACCCCTGAATTATAATAAATATACGTATTATAATTAATTATACAAAGGTAACAGTATGAAACAATATAAAACCTACAACGGCAATGAACCTTATCTGTTTATCAGTTACGCTCATCGTGATTCCGATAAGGTCTTACCATTTATTGAAGAACTCGATAAAGCCAATTTCCGCCTCTGGTATGATGCCGGCATCAACGTCGGAGCCAACTGGCCGGAAGTAGTCGCTTCTCATCTGTTAAACAGTGAGAAAGTCATCTTCTTTATCTCCAAAGCTTTTCTGGATTCCCAAAACTGCTTAAGAGAAATAAACTATGCGGTCTCGGAAAGAAAAGAGATGTTGTGTGTCCTGATGGATGACATCAAGTTGCCCGAAGATATGGCAATGCAGTTATCGACGGTCAAAAAGATAAATATGACCACGCTGAAAGATACTTCAGAGAAGATCGAAGAAGAACTTGATCAATCATTTATCGGTGATGGGATCAGCGGCTACGAACAGATAAATCGTGATCGCTCCTCAGCCAATATCTGGCGTATCGTTTCGATAGTATTCGCTTCTCTTTTTCTGATCTCAGCGATCTTCATCTTCGGTTATTTCAATAACTGGTTCTCCTTTGCGGGAGTCAAGACAACCAGTACATCTGATACAAGCGGAAAACAGATCGAGATCTCAGAATTCAAAGACAGTCTCAGCAGAGACATAATGTTGAAGGCTTATGATGGCGCATCCTTATACTTCTGTGGCAACTATATGGTCTCTGATCCGGAAGCAATAATCTGTAAAGACGGCAAATGGTATGCCGGAGATAATGAAGCATCTTCATCTGATTTCTCTGATATTGATGTCTTAACTTCCAAGGATAAGATCGAATATCTCGCCTTAGTCAACGAAAACATTACTGATGCTTCAAAGCTTTCTTCTATGAATCAGCTAATCTATCTTGATCTCAGCGGCAATAAATTGAATGATCTGTCTTTCTTGAAAGACCTGAATAAACTGCAGATCCTCAAACTCATCGATGCCGATATAAAAGATCTTTCAATAATCAATGATCTGAAAGATCTAAAATATCTCTATATCAGTTATGACGTGCTGGAAGACGCTTTGAAATATATCGATACTTCCAAAATAGATCTGGTCGTGAAGAAATAAGGAGTCACAATGGAAAAATACAAAGGAAACAAAGAACCGTTTATCTATGCGTTGTTTACGCAGAAAGATAAAGAAGAAGCGCTGAAAGTTCTTGAATATCTCTACAGTAAAAACTATAAGCTGACCTATGAAGAAAACAAAGCTGAAGACTGCATCAGCCGTTCATCTGATGTGCTGCTGTTTTTAAGTAATGAAGCGCTCAATGATGAAAAGCTGCTTAAAGAAGTTTCTCTGGCCTCAAAACTGAATAAGACCATCATCGCCATCTTCTTAGAAGATACAAAACTCACACCTGGTCTTTCAATGATGCTGGGACAGACCCAGGGCATCATGAAACATCAGCTTGATGATGAACAGTTCAAAGAAAAACTCGACAACTCCGAAGCTCTCAATCACATGGAGATATCAAAGCAGCAGAAAGCTGCCGGCAAGAAACAGTCACTGATTCTGACGGTTTCTATTGCGGCTTTAGCCCTGATCGCAGCTATCACTCTGATCTTCAAGCCATTCGCTTCCAACAGTGCCCTGTTGCAGCAGTTAGGTATCTCCGGCAACCTCAACGACATAAAGAAAGTCTATGTTTACGGTGAAGAACTGAGAGATGATTATGAGGTCGCTAATTTCATCTTAACAAGCGATGGTCTAAACGACATGATCTTACTGGACAATTTTACTTTAGAAACCGGAGCGATCGAAGATGCTACGGATTTCGCCAAGATGAAAAACCTGGAAGAACTCTGTCTATCCGGCAACAACATCCAAAGCATTGAACCGCTGTTGAGTTTAAAGAACCTGAAACTGCTTGATGTATCTCATAACTACGGCATCAACTTAAACGGCATTTCCAATCTTTCAAATCTGGAAGTACTGAACATTGCGGAAACCGATCTGGAAGATTTTTCGGAACTGCTTGATCTGCCTAATCTCAAGACTCTTTATGTTTCGGCCGGTTATTTAAAGGCGATCAATGATCTTGGTCCACATTCCTTTGAAGTCATCTCTATCAATACTCCGGTCTATACCTTTGATGAACTCAAGGCAGCCTTGAATGAACCTAAGGTACACATGATACAGATCATGAGAAGTATCGAGATACCGGAAGGCGAAACAGTAACGATCAATAAAAACGTCATCCTCAATGGCGTACCATATGAAGAGGCTTCAGATCTCGTCGTAGACAACTACGGAACGATCATCATCTACGGCGGTTTTGAAATGGGTATGTGCCGTCGCAACAACTACGGAACGATCATCGTCAAGAAAGATGGCTGCTACACCGGAGGCATGTGTGAATCTTATACCTACGGAAACTTCATCATTGAAGAAGGCGGCTATCAGAACCATGAAAGAGGACATTCTTTCTTTATTGAAGACGGCCTTTACCGGAATGATGGTCAGCTTACCTTTGGTGGCGGTGGTGAATACCGCTTCAGAGGCGGTGAACTCATAAACAACGGTATCTTCATGTGGAACCTCGGCGATTATGGACCGGGCATCTATCTTGAAAGTGATAACTACACCAATAACGGTAAAGTCTATCTGCGTGATAATCGCGGACGTGGTGGATTTGATAATCCAAGCAACAGGCAGGTCGATGACAGTTGCGTTGAAATTTCAATGGATTCGATCAATTCCTACAATGCTCAGTAAAAAAACAATATAATTTAAATGAGAGGCATATGAAATGGAAGAAAATACTAAAAAGATTGAACTTGTTCCGGCAGTATGTACCCAATGCGGTGCCACCCTGGAAGTTGACCCGACACAGGAAGCGGCTGTCTGCAAATTCTGCAATACACCGTTTATCGTTTCCAAAGCCATAAACAACTATACGATCGAACACGCCGATCATGTGACAGTCGATCTTAAAGGTTCAGTTGATTCTGTTCTTGGTTTTGCGGGCGAGCAGCTGGATAAAGCCAGAGAAGAAAGAGGACAGAAACGTCTTCTTGAACAGGAGAAGAGCAAGTTCATGTTCAAGACTTTCTGGAAGTTCATGGCCGTTGTTTTTATTATCGAAATAATCTTCTGGATCATCGCCACCGTTTTACACCTCTGGTAGAAAGAAACATTACAATCATTCACAAAGCCATAACGATGACGCTATGGCTTTTTTTATTCATTCTTACTGTTTCGATCTCTGTTCAGTTTGAACCAGTTATATAAACCGATTATCGCCATGATCAGATAGATACTCTTCTTGGTCAGATAGACCGGGTCAAAGTGAACGATATACATAGCTACGGCCACAAAATCCGTGATCAGCCACCACACATACTGTTCGGCATATCTGAACATCTCGAGTATAGTAGCTACGATCCCGATACTTAATGTGAACGCATCGAGCCAGGCCACCTCACCACCAAGCTTTACAAAACGCTCGCAAGAAAGCCCAAGCGCTTTAGCCTTGGGATGAATTGCAAAATACATAGTTATATGGTATAATATCTATGTATGAACAAAAGCGATTATAGAACTACCGAAACAACCGTATATTGCTGCAGGTATC